>NZ_JBDJMY010000016.1:0-91483 GCF_039674165.1 Stenotrophomonas terrae | reverse complement strand
GCCGAGCATGGCTCGGCACTACAGGTGAGCCCTGTAGGAGCGGCGTAAGCCGCGAAGCTGACAATGCACGAACAGCCCAAAAGCCAACCCCTCCCCAGCCCTCCCCTTGGCTACGCCAAAGGGAGGGAGCACATCACCCCTTCGGCAACTGCGCCAATTCCTCGCGCACAAGCTTCACCACCAGCTTGTCCAGGGTGTCGACCGAATAGTTCTCCACCTCATGCACGGTCTCGCTACCCGGGCCGCTGGAGGGATCACGGGCGTCCTTGTAGGTGAGGAAGATGAAGCGACCGCCGGTGAACTGCGCGATCTGCCGCTGCGCTATCTCACCAGTCGTGTCCTGGCCGGATGCAGCCACGCTCAATACCTTGATGCCCTTGCCCAGTGCGGCCAGCATGGTCTGCTCATAACGCGGCTGCGGGTAATCCATGTGCGGCGGCGCGTCGGCCAGCGACACCAGCAGGCGCGTGGTCGCGCTGCCGCGCCAGTTCATTGCCTGCACCGCATGATCGAAGGCCTCGTTCATCGCTTCCGGATAGTCGCCACCGCCATTGGCCTGCACGCCATCAAGCACCTTCTGGAAGGCGCCCACGTTGTTGCTCAGGTCCCAACCGCGCACGAAGTATTCGTCGCCGCGATCACGATAGGTCACCAGCCCCAGGCAGATGTCCGGATTGGACGGCAGCTTGGCGATATCGCGCACGATTCCCTGCAGGGAATCACGCAGCTTGTCGATTTCATCGGCCATCGAACCGGTGGCATCCACCATGAACACCAGATCGAGCTTGGCCCGCGCCGGCAGCGCTGCATCGGCCACCACCACCTGCAGTGCATTCTTCTGCCCGCGCTGCAGGGCAGCGGTCACGGTCCTGCCGGCGCGACGGACCTGCACCTGGTAGTTGTCAGAATCACGGTCATCGAAGGCATTGGGATGCACCCATACCTGGCCACCGGCGTCGGTGCGCGCCCACATCCGCGCGCCATTGCGTGCGCTCACCGCCACCTCTGCATCCGGCACCGGCCGACCCTGCGCATCGACCACCTGCAGGCGCTGGCGCACGCTGACATCGCGACCGAGGGTGCGGGCTTCCTCATGACCTTGCAGGAACTGCTGGAAGGCGGCGAAGTCGGCGTTGTCATCGACCACACCGGCGGTAACCGCCACCTGCTGCTGGCGCACGGCACTGCTGCCGGAAACCGGCGCCATCGGCATTTCCGCAGCGGCGTAGCTGGCGTCGGCGGCCGCTTCGACGACGGTGGCAACAGGCGAAGGTGCAACAGGTGCCGGTGGAGAAGGTGGCGCCATCATCTTCAGCGCCCGGCTGCGGCCCTCTTTGCCCAGACGCGCCTCGCCCGCGGCGATGTTCTGCTCCTTCGGGCTGGGATCGGCAACCTCGCGCAGTACCGGCGTGTCACTGCAGACGGTGGCGCTGGGGGCCTGGAAGTTGGGTTGGGTCTGCCGCGTACGCTGTGTAGTCGGCGCCTTGAAGTCACCCGTAGTCTCCGCGACCGGGAACGGGGTATGGCGAACCGCCGCCGCCACGGGCAGGCCGAGCAACAACGTCACTGCGGTGGCCAGCGCCATGCTGCGGACTGCCGGCCGGTTTACAAGCTTCGAGCTACCCATGATTCCTGCTCCATGCGGGCCGCGTGATGCGGC
This sequence comes from Stenotrophomonas terrae, assembly GCF_039674165.1. Lineage (GTDB taxonomy): Bacteria > Pseudomonadota > Gammaproteobacteria > Xanthomonadales > Xanthomonadaceae > Stenotrophomonas > Stenotrophomonas terrae_A. The sequence continues at coordinate 89,823 of NZ_JBDJMY010000016.1, read as the reverse complement.
GTACGCGGATAGGAACGGATGGGAATGGGCAGTGGGGTTAGTACCCCCTCCCTTGCGCAGCAGGGGAGGGTTGGGGAGGGCTTGGCTCTTGATCTTCAGGCTTTGCCTGCTTCGCGGCTTACGCCGCTCCTACATGGTTTCCCCGGTAACGCCCCTGCCGAGCATGGCTCGGCACTACATTGCTTTGCTGGTAACGCCCCTTGCCGAGCATGGCTCGGCGCTACTGGCGGTGGGCGGTGCCCAGGTACTCGGCGCTCTGCATCTCGATCAGGCGGCTGGCGGTGCGCTCGAAGGCGCCGGCCAGGCGGGTGCCGCTGTACAGCAGCGGCGGTGCGTCCTGCGCGGTGCAGACCAGGTTGACCTGGCGGTCGTACAGTTCGTCGATCAGATTGACGAAGCGACGCGCCGCGTCTTCGTTCATGCGGTCGAAATGCGGGATTCCCCCCAGCAGCACGGTCGTGAACTCGTGTGCGATCTCGATGTAATCCGACGGCCCACGCGGGCCTTCGCACAGGGCCGCAAAATCGAACCAGGCAATGCTCTTGCCGCGGCCACGCACCGGAATCTTGCGGCCTTCGATCTGGATATTGCCGCCACGTGCCTCTTCGGCGCCGCTCAACTCCTTCCAGCGCCCGGCCAACCAGGCATCGCTTTCGTCATCCAGCGGCGCGCGGTACACCGGCGAGCGGGTCAGCGCGCGCATGCGGTAGTCCTCGGTGCCTTCGGCGTACAGCTCGACGCAGTGCTTCTGCAGCAGCGCGATGGCCGGTAGGAAGCTGTCGCGTTGCAGGCCGTTGAGGTAGAGGTTTTCCACCGCGGTATTGGACGTCGTCACCAGGGTCACGCCCTCGGCGAACAGGCGTTCCAGCAGCCGTCCCAGCAACATCGCATCACCAATGTCGGTGACGAAGAACTCGTCCAGCACCAGCACGCGCAGCTTGTCGCGCCACTGCTGGGCAATCTTGGCCAAGGGATCGCTTTGCCCCTGGTGCTGGTGCAGCTGCTCGTGGATGCCGCGCATGAAGCGATGGAAGTGGGTGCGGTACTTCTGCTCGATCGGCAGGCCGTCGTAGAACAGGTCGACCAGGAAGGTCTTGCCGCGGCCTACGCCGCCCCAGAAGTACAGCCCCTTTACCGGCTCGGGCTTCTTCCAGAACGCGGACAGCCGGTCCAGCCAGCCATCCTGCGCGCTGTCGACGATGGCTAGGTGGATGCGGTCCAGTTCGGCCAGGGCCGCGTGCTGGGCAACATCATCGCGCCAATCGCCGCGGGCCACGCCGGCGGCGTAGCGCTGTGAGGGGGTCATTGCATCCATGCTCAGTTGCTGCCGTCGGGCAGCCAACGCCGCACTTCATGCTGGATGGCGCCGCGCAGGTCGATCAACTTGCGGTGGAAGAAGTGTGAGGTGTCGGGCATGCGCACCAGCTGCGGCGGATTCGGCAGCGACTCCAGCCATTGGTACACGCTGTGTGCGTCCACCACCTCGTCGGCATCGCCCTGCACCACCAACCAGTTGGCAGGCGGCTGCACTTCGGAGAAATCCCAGGTGCGGCGGCCAACCGGCGGCGCGATCGAGATCAAGGCCTGTGGCTGTAGCTGGGCGGCGGCACGCAGCGACACATAGGCGCCGAAGCTGAAACCGGCCAGCCACAACGCGGCGTCCGGGCGCTCACTGCGCACCCAGTTGACCACCGCGCGCAGATCGTCGGCTTCGCCTTCACCGTTGTCGTAGGTACCGGCCGAGGCGCCGACGCTGCGGAAGTTGAAGCGCACCGTGGTGATGCCCAGGTCGCGCAGCGCGCGCGAAACCATGGTCACCACCTTGTTGTGCATGCTGCCGCCCTCGATGGACAGCGGGTGGCAGATGACCGCGATGATGGGCCGGGCAGCGGCTTCACCATCGGGCAGGTCGACACCGACTTCCAGAGGACCGGCCGGGCCGTCCAACATCAGCGTCGCCGATTCGTGGGGGAATGGGAGAGTTTGCATGCGGCCATAATAGCGGCCCCGTCCGGCGGCTTCACGCCCGGCCTTCACAACTGCCCAATTCCATGCATTTCCTTGTCCTGAGTGTGATCTGCAGCGTTCTGGTATCGGTGCTACTGAAACTGGCGCCGCGCCAAGGCATCGACATCCCCCAGGCGGTGACCTGGAACTACCTGGCTGCCACGGTGCTGTCACTGCTGTTGTTCAATCCTTCGCTGCAATCGCTGCAGAGCGCGCATACGCCGTGGCTGGCCCTGTTTGCCCTGCCCGTGGCCTTGCCCGGCATCTTCCTGGTGCTGGCCCGCGCGGTGCGCGAGGCCGGCATCGTGCGCAGCGACGTGGCCCAGCGGCTGTCCCTGCTGTTGTCGCTGGCGGCCGCCTTCCTGCTGTTCGGCGAACAGGCCAATGGTTGGAAGCTGGGCGGCCTCGGACTTGGCCTGCTTGCCATTATTGGCGTGAGCGTGCGCAGCGGCGACCGCAAGGCCGCTGCGGGACAAGGTTGGGGCTGGCTGCTTGGGGTCTGGGCAGGTTTTGCCTTGATCGACATCCTGCTGAAGCAGGTGGCTGCGGCCGGGACGCCTTCCACTGCCGCGCTGCTGGTGAGCTTCGGCATCGCCTTCGTGCTGATGCTGGGCTGGCAGTTGCAACGACATCTCAGCGGCGGCAGCCAGCTGACCTCGACCAACCTGGTTTACGGCCTGCTGCTTGGCCTGCTCAACTTCGGCAACATCCTGTTCTACGTGCGCGCGCACCAGGCGCTGCCGGACAGCCCGGCAACGATCTTTGCCAGCATGAATATCGGTGTGGTGTGCCTGGGCGCACTGGTCGGTGTGCTGGTGTTCGGTGAGAAGACCAGCATGTGGAACCGCGTGGGCCTGGCATTGGCGGTGGTGGCGATTGGATTGATTGCGCGCGGGACGCTTTGAGGGTTTCTGCTGGTTGGGAGCAACAGCAAAGGCACCCCTCCCCCGCCCTCCCCTTGCCTGCGGCAAAGGGAGGGAGACAATCTACCCCCTCCCTTTCGCGTAGCGAAGGGGAGGGTTGGGGAGGGGTGCTCTCAAAGCTCTCAGCCTTACGGCTCAAACCCCAGCAACAACGGATCATGATCCGAGCTGCGCCACGGGCCCGGCACGTTGCGGCCCTGGTAACCCATCTCGTCGGCCTCATCGGCATTGATATGCCATTCGGCCGCGCCCTTCAGCCGCGCCGCCATGCCCGGGCTCAACAAGGCGTGATCCAGGCGGCCGGTCAGGCCGTTGTAGACATAGCTGTAAGGCTGCTGCACGCCGGCCACCTTGAACGCATCCTGCCAGCCATCGGCATTCAAAGTGCGGATCGGGTCTTCCATCGCATAGGCGTTGAAGTCACCCAGCAATACCGCGTCACGGCTGCCGCTGCCGGTGGGGTCGCCCTGCAACCAGCTGTGCAGCAGTTTGGCCGACTCGACCCGGGTCGCGTTCCAGCAGCCCTGGCCATCGTTCTGATCGGCATTGGCGCCGCTCGCTTCCGAGCAGCCCTTGGACTTGAAGTGGTTGGCCACCACCACGAACGGCGTGCCCTTGCGGCCCATGCGGAAGGCCTGCGCCAGCGGCACGCGGCTGCGTTCGCCGAACGGCTCGCGCTCCAGCACCGCCGGCTTGCCGAGCGGGCTCACTTTTGAAGCGCGGTAGATGATGCCGACGCGGATCGGATTGTCGCCAGGGCCTTGGCCAGCATCGACAAAGCGCCAGTCGCCGTCCTTGCCCTGTGCTGCATTGAGCGCACGCACCAGCTGATCGATCGCCGAACCCGGGCCGTAGCCGTCGTTCTCCAGCTCCATCAGCGCGGCCACGTCGGCATTGAGGCTGCCGATGGTGGTGATCAGCTTGGCCTGCTGTGCGGCCTGCTGCTCGGCGGTCTTGGCGCCGCGCAGGGTCGGGTAACCGCCGCCCTTGCCGTCGCCATTGAAATAGTTTTCCAGGTTGAAGGCGGCGATGCGCAGGCCGCCCGGTACGCTCGGCGCCTGCTGCGGACGTTCGGCATCCACCTGCAGTGGGGCGGTCAGCTGCAGCCGGTAGCCACCGTCGAAACGCTGGTCGACGATGCCCTGCACCTCGCGCAGCTGGGCGCCACTGCGCAGCAGCGCCTGTGCAGGCAGATAGGACACCGCGCCCGGTTCGCGCTTGCCACTGGCATCGTCCAGACGCAGGCGGCGGCGGTTGTTGTCGGCGATCACCGCAGCCTGCTCGGGGCTGCCGGCGGCAGCCACTTCGCTGGGCTGCCACAGGCGGCCACCGAAGGCCGCGGTCAGTTCGCCGTAACGTGTGAGCTGGTCCTGCCCGGCCAGGGTCAGCCCGGCAGGAATGCGCACCTGCATTCCTTCCAGCGCCTCCCAGTTCGCCGGCGCCTCGCTCAACACCAGCGGTGCCGGCAGCGGCCGCGCGGCGGCAGGTTGGATGCTCTGTGCCTGCAGCGTGGTCAGGCTCTGCTCGCTCTTGCCGGCGGCCTGCTCCTCAACGGTACCGGTGATGCGCAGCCATTGCCCCAGCTGAAGCGCCTGTTCCTTGGGCACGCGCACGAACACGGCATCGGAGGTGTTGACGTCGCCATCACCGGCGTCCTGCACGAAGATGCCACCCAGGCCATCGCGCATGTCGGCGGTTACTGCGCCCTCGATGGTGACGGTCTTGCCCGCGTAGGGGCTGCGCTCGGTGGCGCCCTGTACGTTGCCGATCGGCAGCACGACGGACTTGGAAGGGGCGGCCAGCGCCGCGCCGGAACAGGCGGCAGCCAAGGCCAGGGCAAGCAGGGTACGGGTACAACGCATGGACGCACTCCGGGGAAGACGGAAACAGAAGCGCCGCCCTGCTCGGGCGGCGCTGGCTATTCTGCAGCAATCGGGTCTGTTGCCAGCTGCGTGAGTCTGGCGGCTTTCTATTTCAGATTGGCCAGCATCCAATCCACGGTGGCGTGGATCTGCTCCTCGCTGAGCCCGGCATTGCCACCCTTGGGCGGCATGATGCCGCCGTCCGGGCCGGTATAGCCCTCGATGGCGTGCTTGTAGAGGGTGTCCTTGCCCTGCGCCAGACGCTTGTCCCAGTGACTGTGGTCCAGCGTGGGCGCATTGCCGACGCCATTGGTGTGGCAGGCGGTGCACAGGTTGTCGAAGATGGTCTTGCCGTCCAGGGTGCCGCCGTAGGCACCGCTGGCCGCGGCTGCAGCGGCGGCCGCAGCGGAAGCGGCGGCCTGCGCGGAGGCACCGGTGGCACCGGCGTATACCGCACCGATCGGCGCGATGCGCTGCTCGATGCGTTTGGTCGCGGTCGGCGAGACTTCCTTGGGAATGGCGTGCTGCAGGTAGGACGCGAAGATGATCAAGCCAATCGTGATGACGGCCAGGATGGCGATCACGATGGAAAAGCGCTTCAGAAACTCAAGGTCGTAATTCCGCACGTCTCATCACCCCGGGCGAGTTGTCGGTGGACCAGCAGCTGCTGGGCGAGTATAGACCAGCGTCTGCCCGCCCCCGCAATGCCCATCAACATGCTCGTATCTGCGGCATCGCAACATCCGACGCCGCTGCAGGCACTCAGCGCGGCAGCGTGGCACCTGCTGCGCGCAGGCACAGTGCGCTGATCGCAGTGACCAGGTGTTCGCCATCGCGCAGGCCATCACGGCTGGGCGCAGTAGGGCCGACCAACGCTTCGGTGAAGGCACCGACGATGCACGCTGCGCTGATGTCCAGATCCTGCGCCGGCAGTTCGCCTGCGCGCACGCCGTCTTCGAGAATGCGCTTGAACACATCGCCGAACAGACGCCGGCAACGGATGCGCTCGGCTTCCACTTCCGGGTCCACCGGCTCGGCGATGAAGGCATAGGCCAGCCCGGGGCCGGCCATGGCGCGCCGCACGAACGAGGCCACCGCCCGCTGCAGGCGCTGCGGTGCCGGCAGAGGCTCGCCGGCGATGGCGGCCAGGATCTCCAGCTCGTGTTCCACGGCGAAGGTCAGCACCTCCACGAACAGCTCGGCCTTGGACGGGAAATGCCGGTAGATCAGGCCGGTGGACACTCCCGCCTCGGCCGCCACCGCGGTGATTGGCGCATTGCGGTAGCCGCCCGCAGCGACCAGCCGGCGGGCCGCGACCAGGATCCGCTCGCGGTTGCCCGCCAGCCGTTTTTCCATCAATTCCGAGCGCTTGTAAGCCATTTGTTGATTCTATGTTCAATTTTTGAATTTGTATTCACTTTTTACCCGGGAGCCGCTAGGCTGCGGGCAAACGCCCGTGCCGACGGCCTGCCCGTCCCCCCAACCCGGTGCGCCCCTTATCGCCAAGCAGTACCGGAGCCAGCCATGCACGTCCCTACCCTGTCCTTTGACCTGGGCGAAGAAATCGACATGCTGCGCGAGAGCGTGGCGCAGTTTGCAGCCGCGCACATCGCGCCGCTCGCTGCCGAAGCCGACGCCAGCAATCACTTTCCCAACCAGCTCTGGCGCCTGCTCGGCGAACAAGGCCTGCTGGGCATGACCGTGGAAGAAGAATACGGCGGCAGCGGCATGGGTTACCTGGCGCACGTGGTGGCGATGGAGGAAATCTCGCGCGCCTCCGGCGGCATCGGCCTGTCTTATGGTGCGCACTCCAACCTCTGCCTCAACCAGCTGCGCAAGAATGCCAGCGAGGCGCAGAAGCACAAATACCTGCCCAAGCTGTGCAGCGGCGAACACGTCGGTGCGCTGGCGATGAGCGAACCGGGCGCCGGTTCGGACGTGGTGTCGATGAAGCTGCGCGCCGACCTGCGCGGCGATCACTACGTGCTCAACGGCAACAAGATGTGGATCACCAATGGTCCCGATGCCGACGTGCTGATCGTCTACGCCAAGACCGACCCGGACGCCGGCTCGCGCGGCATCACCGCCTTCATCATCGAAAAGGGCATGAAGGGGTTGTCCACCGCGCAGAAGCTGGACAAGCTCGGCATGCGTTCGTCCAACACCTGCGAGCTGGTGTTCCAGGATTGCGAAGTGCCGGCCGAGAACGTGCTGGGCAGCGTGGGTGGCGGGGTCAAGGTGCTGATGTCCGGGCTGGACTTCGAGCGCGTGGTGTTGTCCGGTGGCCCGCTGGGTTTGATGTCGGCGGCGCTGGATGTGGTGCTGCCCTATGTGCATGAGCGCAAGCAGTTTGGCGAAGCGATCGGCACGTTCCAGCTGATCCAGGCCAAGCTGGCCGATATGTACGTGGGCCTCAATGCCTGCCGCGCCTATGTATATGCGGTAGCCAAGGCCTGCGACCAGGGCCGCACCACGCGCCAGGACGCCGCCGGTGCCATCCTTTATTCGGCCGAGAAGGCGACCTGGGCGGCGGGTGAAGCCATCCAGATCCTTGGCGGCAATGGTTACATCAACGAATACCCGGCCGGCCGTTTGTGGCGCGATGCCAAGCTGTATGAAATTGGCGCGGGCACGTCGGAAATCCGCCGCATGCTGATCGGGCGGGAGTTGTTCCAGAAGACCGCGTAAAAGCGCTTGAGCCCCTCTCCCTCCGGGAGAGGGGTTGGGGTGAGGGTCGGCGGCCAAGCCACTGCAGGACCAGATATTTGCAGGCTGCGTGCCTACCCTCATCCGCCCCTCCGGGGCACCTTCTCCCAAAGTGAGAAGGGAAGATAAAAACCCAGGACCTGGCCACCATGACCGTACTCACCTCCCAGCTGCAACCCGGCAGTGACAGCTTCGAAGCCAACCGCGCCGCGATGCAGGTGCAGGTCGATGACCTGCGCGCCACGCTGGAGAGCACCGCGCGCGGCGGCAGCGATGCGGCGCGGGCCAAGCACACCGCGCGCGGCAAGCTGCTGGTGCGCGAGCGCATCGATGCCCTGCTCGATCCCGGCAGCGCATTCCTGGAAGTCGCACCGCTGGCCGCCCACGGCATGTACGCCGATCCTGTCCCCGGTGCAGGCATGGTTGCCGGTATTGGTCGCGTGTCCGGGGTGGAATGCCTGATCGTCGCCAACGATGCCACGGTCAAGGGCGGCACCTACTATCCGGTCACGGTGAAAAAACATCTGCGCGCGCAGGAAATCGCCCAGCAGAACCGCCTGCCCTGCATCTATCTGGTCGACTCCGGCGGCGCTTTCCTGCCGTTGCAGGACGAAGTCTTCCCCGACCGCGATCATTTCGGCCGCATCTTCTACAACCAGGCCAATCTGTCGGCGCAGGGCATCCCGCAGATCGCCTGCGTGATGGGCAGCTGCACGGCAGGCGGCGCCTATGTGCCGGCGATGAGCGATGAAACCGTCATCGTCAAGGAACAGGGCACCATCTTCCTCGGCGGCCCGCCGCTGGTGAAGGCAGCGACCGGTGAAGTGGTCAGCGCCGAAGAACTGGGCGGCGCCGATGTGCATACGCGCATCTCCGGCGTGGCCGACCACATGGCCGACAACGACCTGCAGGCGCTGGCACGGGTGCGCGCCATCATCGCCAATTTGAACTGGCGCAAGCCGGATGCAGGTGTCGCGCTGCAGGCCAGCGAGGCGCCTTTGTTCGATGCACAGGAACTGTACGGTGTAATTCCAAGTGATACGCGCAAGCCCTACGACGTGCGTGAGGTGATTGCGCGCATCGTCGATGGTTCGCGCCTGGACGAGTTCAAGCCGCGTTACGGCAACACCCTGGTCACCGGCTTTGCGCATGTGCACGGTCACCCGGTCGGCATCATCGCCAACAACGGCATCCTGTTCTCGGAGTCGGCGCTCAAGGGCGCGCACTTCATCGAGCTGTGCTGCCAGCGCAACATCCCGCTGTTGTTCCTGCAGAACATCACCGGCTTCATGGTCGGCCGCAAGTATGAGCACGGCGGTATCGCCAAGGACGGTGCAAAGCTCGTCATGGCGGTGGCCAATGCGCGGGTGCCGAAGTACACGGTGGTGATCGGCGGTTCGTTCGGTGCCGGCAACTACGGTATGTGCGGGCGGGCCTATTCGCCGCACTTCCTGTGGATGTGGCCGAACGCGCGCATCGGCGTGATGGGCGGTGAGCAGGCGGCCAGTGTGTTGGCCACGGTCAAGCGCGATGGTATCGAGGCCAAGGGTGGTGGGTGGTCGGCCGAGGAAGAGGATGCGTTCAAGCAGCCTATCCGTGATCAGTTCGAGCAGCAGGGGCATCCGTATTACGCGAGTGCGCGGTTGTGGGATGACGGGGTGATTGATCCGGCGGATACGCGGCGGGTGCTTGGGCTGGCGTTGGCTGCCAGTCTGAATGCGCCTGTGCAGGACACGCGTTTTGGTGTGTTTCGGATGTGACTTTCATGGGGTCATTTCTCGATACCACATCAAGAGCAAGAGCTTTCACTCCCCTTTGGGGAGCGAGTTACTTTTCTTTGCTTGTGCAAAGAAAAGCTAACCAAAAGAAAGCGCACCCTGCCTCCGCGCCCAGCACGCTGCGCGTGCCGGGTCCACTCCACCGGTGGGATTTTTCGACACGACATCCTTGTCGTGGCGAAAAACGACGTGCATCCATGCACGTCGCCCTTCGGGTATTCCCCACCGGTTCCGTCGCTGCGGAAGGGGCCCGTAAAGCAAATTCCAGAGCAAGAGCAGTAACAACAGCAACGGCGAAAGCCCTCGGCTCCTCCCCTGCCCGCGCGGCACATCGTGGATAAAACAATGTTCAACAAGATCCTGATCGCCAATCGCGGTGAAATCGCCTGCCGCGTTATTGCTACTTGCCGTCGTATGGGCATCGCTACCGTTGCGGTGTATTCGGATGCCGACCGCAATGCGCGACATGTGCGTCTGGCTGACGAAGCTATCCATATCGGTGCCGCGCCGGCTGCCGAGAGCTACCTGCGCGCCGAGGTCATTCTCGATGCGGCGCGTCGCAGCGGTGCGCAGGCTATCCATCCGGGTTATGGGTTTCTTTCCGAGAACGCTGGCTTCGCGCGTGCCTGTGACGCTACCGGTATCGTCTTCATCGGGCCGCCGGCCAGCGCCATCGATGCGATGGGCGACAAGAGTTCGGCCAAGGCACTGATGCAGACCGCCAACGTGCCGCTGACGCCTGGGTATCACGGTGAGCGGCAGGAGCCGGAGTTCCTGCGGGCGCAGGCCGATGCGATTGGCTATCCGGTGCTGATCAAGGCCAGCGCCGGTGGCGGTGGCAAGGGCATGCGCAAGGTCGAGGCCAGTGCTGATTTCGAGGCTGCGCTGGCCAGCTGTCAGCGCGAGGCGCAGGCCTCGTTCGGCAATGCGCATGTGCTGGTGGAAAAGTACGTCGAGCGGCCGCGTCATATCGAGATCCAGGTGTTCGGCGACAGCCACGGTGACGTGGTCTATCTGTTTGAACGCGACTGCTCGGTGCAGCGGCGTCACCAGAAAGTGCTGGAAGAAGCACCCGCGCCTGGCATGACCGCTGAACGCCGCGCTGCGATGGGCAAGGCCGCTACCGATGCAGCGCGTGCGGTTGGCTACGTTGGCGCAGGCACGGTGGAATTCATCGCAGGCCCGGATGGCGATTTCTATTTCATGGAAATGAACACCCGTCTGCAGGTCGAGCACCCGGTCACTGAGCTGATCACCGGCACCGATCTGGTTGAATGGCAGCTGCGCGTGGCCGCTGGCCAGCCAATGCCAAAGACTCAGGAACAGCTGCAGATCCACGGCCATGCGATCGAAGCGCGCCTGTATGCCGAAGACGCCGATCGCGGCTTTCTGCCCTCGACTGGCACGCTGCGTCACCTGCGACTGCCGCAGCCCAGCGCCAATGTGCGCGTGGATGCAGGTGTTGAACAAGGCGACGCAATTACTCCGTACTACGATCCGATGATCGCCAAGCTGATCGTCTGGGACGTGGACCGCAACAGCGCCCTGCAGCGCATGCAGCTGGCACTAGCACAGTGCCAGGTGGTCGGCGTGACCACCAATGCAGCTTTCCTGCGCCGGCTGGTACTGACCGATTCTTTCCGCACCGCCAACCTCGATACCGCCTTGATCGAGCGCGAGCGTGAAGCGCTGGATATCCACCATGTCGCTGCCAGCGACGAGGACTGGGCACTGGCCGCCGTGCTGGCCGTCAGCAGCGAGCAGCCACGCAATAACGACACTTCACCTTGGGCCATTGCCGACAGCTGGCGCCTCACCGGCCCCGCGGCACGCTCGGTGACCCTGGAGCATCTGGAACAACGCAAGCAGCTGCGGGTCCGCGACAGCGCCAATGGCTGGCAAGTGCAGGTCGGCGATACCTCGATCGCTGTGACAGGGAAAGCTGGCAGTGCTGGCTACGCCCTGCAGCTTGGTCAGGGTCTGCAGCGCGGCCAGGCAATCCGCGAAGGCAATACGCTGTATGTGTTCGGCAGCGACCAGCAACAGCGCTTCAACATCCACGACCCGGTCGCCGAAGCCGACAACAGCAACGATCACGGTGGCAGCCTGTTGGCACCGATGCCCGGCCGCGTCGTCACCCTGCTTGTGCAGCCGGGCAGCACGGTCAGCCGCGGCACGCCGCTGCTGGTAATGGAAGCAATGAAGATGGAGCACACCCTGCAAGCGCCGGCCGACGGCACCGTGCATGGTTTCCGCGCAAAGGCCGGAGATCAGGTTGCCGATGGCGCGGTGCTGGTGGATTTCGAGGCGGGCTGATTGCCATCATCGACGCCTCCGGATCATGGTCGGCTCAGCTCTGTGTTGCCGACCACACCGCTCTGCCCGGATCGAATTCGGTGATCGTCATCTCCTCGGCACGGTAACCAAAGCCGCATACGGCGATCACCCCCTTTTCCAAGGGATCAAGCCCGAACATTGTTTCAATCTGCTTTTCGTTGATTGCAGCTGTCACGAAGGCCCCCATGCCCTTATCGGTAGCGGATAGATAAAGGGTCTGTGAAAGGTGGCCGCTATCCAGGATCAAAGCCCTATAGGCCTTGGCATGGTTCCGGTACTTCCAGAAGCTCCTGCGATAGGTCGCCACCAGTGCCACCATCACAGGCGCATTGGAGAACCAATGCTGGCCCGCCACCATCTGACCTGCCAACGTCTCAACCTGATCAGAGCAGCCCTCAATACGGGACAACGCGTGGGCCTCTGGCAGGTAGCGATAGAGACCCGGTTCCAGACCCGCCACGCGCTGTATTAGAAGATAAGCATCCGTTGCATGGAATCCACCTCCGGAAGGACTACTGCGCTTAAGAAACCGCAGCCCTTGAACGGGTTCCTTGACATGGGTAGCTGCGAATACTCTTTCCATCATCCGCGCAAACACAGCATGCTCCAACGCCCGCACGGAGAAGTTACGACACGTCACTCTTCGACGCAGAAGGTCATCGAACGCATCGGACTCGCATCGAGGCAGGAAAGTATCCGCCGAACTTTCAGGCTCCGGCATGGGAGCCTCCCGCGTCTTCATCAGTCCGGCAACGGTATTCGTCCCATTGCGCTCCATGTCAGCCGCACTGTCCACATCCGACCAGCGGCCAAGCCCTGCACTTGCAGCAGCCAAAGGCCACCAATCGGCCGCGCGAACGCGTTCGTCGTCCAGGCGGAAGTGCTCCAAACCAGGAATATCCTCTGCAGCAATCACTAATCCTTTCTGTATCAATGCATGGACTTGCTCGTAGGTGCCCCCGCAGTCACCCCAAGGCACCCAACGCGAGGGGCTGAGTTTTCCCAGCATGATGACCATCCCCTCGTCGATGCCAACCATCCCGTTCTCCAGATGGGGGGCAATAGCCTGCCATGCGCTGTGACGAACCAAACCGTCTCCACCTGAGAAAACAGCTCCCAGACTGAACCTGACAGTCTCATTTGGCTCAAGGAAAAGAACCGAACAACGACGAATATTCATAACTTTCATATTCAAATTGCCAAGATACTGCCGATACTGTGGAGAGCCTGGATCTTCAGCCACCCATCCCTAGAAACGCACAATGACTCCTATCGAACATTCCCCTCTCTCAACGGATCAAGCCGACACGCTGCTCGACCTGCTTTCTTCGGATGACGCCTATCGAGCACTTTTTTCAGCTGATCCGTATCAGGCACTTGCAGACATTGGGTACGTCATCCCACAGAAGCACCGCCCGCCTTGCCTCGAAGTTGATTCGCTGGCAAGCAAGGAAGAATTTCGGCAATCGAAGGGAATACTGAAGCAATACCTGACATCAGTAGCCGGACTGACGATCGTCTTCTGCTATGAAGCAGGAAAGATTGATCAAGCGATCACCGCCTACGGCGATGCCCGAGATTGAACAGCTGGAGCGGCCAGGAACTGATCCTTGGCCGCGACTGCATCGGCGACATTCAAAGGTTGCAGCAGCTGGTTAACATTGATTTCCACATAAGCTCTGCCAACGTTGCTCGCCAGCCAATCGCGCTGACGTTGCGCCTCCGTGTTTCTACCAAGCGCCGAGAACGCAGCTGCCAACTCGGCCCTCACCTGTACAGCCTCATGACCGTCAAGTAGGGGCAGCAGTAGATCGACCGTTTCCTGCGGCCTTCCTTCCAGCCGTGCCTGCGTTGCCCGGGTAAGTAGTCGCATCCATTGTAGTGAACGCTGTCCGTCCAGCTCTGGGAGCCGAGGCAACGTTGCCAAGGCGTGGGCGGATAACTCCTTGAATCCGGACCGTTGCGCGATGTAGACCGCGACCATGCTTCTGAACAGCGCCTCTTGACGACCACGAACATTGCCACTGGCCTTTGCAGTTACCAGCGACGCATTGAACAAACGCTGCAAGTCCCGCTCAGAGCTTCCCTTCGGGTCGGCAAGCAGGCGAACGCTCTGTTCAACAAGCGAGAAATGAGTGACGTGCGATTCACCGTACTCCACAGACGATTCTCGCGCTCGTGCAGCCTCAACAAGTGCATCGCTCTTTCGCCCCTGACTCAAAGCAAGGCTCATCCGGTCCAAGGACGAATATAGGCTGGAAGGATTGCCGGGTACCGCATGGAGCCTATCCAGAAGCGAGCGTGCTTCGTCCTCACGGCCAAGCAGCGCGAGCGCATTGGCGCTGTAACGAATGGGACGACCTCCACTTTCGCGCTCAGCTTGACGAAAGGTATCCAGAGCTTGCTGCGCGTCTCCGTTGGCGAGTTGAATGCGGCCGATATGATCAAGCGGAACGGAACGAAGCGGATCCTGCGGCACAGCCGCAGCCTGAGCGAATGGCAGAGCCTCGTTGAAGCGGTTGTCAACGATCAGGTGCCAGGATGCATTGGAAGCTCCCGCAAAATAATCGGGGTACATAGTCGCTAGCAGCTTCCATTGCGGCAGTGGCGACGCAGGTGAGCGCAGTTCATTCTCCCAAGCTTCGAGATAGAGCTGATCGCGCCGTGGGAGCCTTTCACGGTGGGCCAAGGCGCTTTCGAGCTCTGCAACCGCTGGCGCCTCGTCCAGCCCAGACCAATAGATCCTGGCCAAACCCATGTGAGCCAACGCAAATTCCGGATCTATCTGTAGCGCCTTTTTAAGTAAATCGGCACTGAGCTCTACATCGCGATTCGACAGCGCCTTGATAGCCAGGGCGTACGCTCTGAGCGCTTCAATATTGCTGGTGGTCACCTCGGGAAGAGGCGAGGCGTCGCGCGCCAGCGAATCACTTGACTCACCAAATCGAGCGCGCAGCTTGCCGCTTACTTCGTCGATAGATGCCAATAGAGAATCGATTCCATTTCCTTGGGCGGAAATCGAGTCCAATGTGGCTCCCTGATGCGGATCAACGATATCCACGGTGAAACGTACGCGTTTTCCCACCTCGTCTACGCGAGCCAACAACACCGCACGGGCACCATCGCGCATGGCGACATCACTCGCCATCTTGCGATTCATTGGCTCATCAGGATCATGATTCATCAAGCCCAATGTCTTGCGCACCTTGAGATCGCTCAGAACATTTACAAATCTTGATTGCTCCAAGCTGATTCTGAACGCCTGTTCTACAGCTCCATCAAGAAGTTGTTCACCGGTGTGATTGTCAACGCCGCCGATAACCACCCAATCCCGTTCGGCGAATGCGATGGCAGGCTCCGCACGTACCAGCACCCATGCCACCGCACCTACCGTAACCACCAGCATCAACTCGGCTACCAGTGCCACCGGCCGCCGCCACAATGGCAGCCGCCGCCAGGCTATGTTCGAACGCGCTGGCATACGCATTGGAGCACGGCCGGCAACACCCACTTCAAACACTTCCTGCGCCGTCGGCAGGCCTTTGAAGTACCAGCGGCCATGCGATTTCCATTGCAGGCCATTGCCTCGTTCACCCAGCTCCCGCTGACTGGCTCGCAACAAACCCTCGGCCACCGCCGATAGCAGAATCTGGTTTGGGCGCGCCAACGCCATCAAGCGTGCTGCTGTGGGCTTGGCGACACCTTCTACATCCAGCGGCTTGGCGCCGGCAGCAACGGCGGCCTCGTCGTTGCGCCAGAACAACACGTCGCCGACATGGATCCCGACCCGCGTCTGCAGCGGGAGTTTCCGCGCGTTGCCGATCTCGGCCAATGCATCCAGATAGTCCAACGCAAACCCCAGGCCGTGCGCGGGTACGTCGAATATCAGCAGCATTCCATCGGAGCGATCGATCAGGCGCCCCTTCCAGCGCTGCAACAGCTGCAGCACCCGCACATCCAGGCTACGAAACAACTCAGCTGCTGCGGCATCGCCAATCCGCGCCGTCAGTGCCACCGAATCACAAAGATCGGTCAGCACCAGCGTCTTGAGCTGGCGATCGGATGAGAGCACGTCAGTCTCGCTGGTCATGCGCTACACCGGGCAGGCCGTGGTCACCGGATCAGCCCTGCCACCACTGCGCGCGATTGCCACCTTCGCGCTTGGCCTCGTACAGGGCCTTGTCGGCACGGGAATACGAATCGTTCCAGTGGTGGTCTTCGCCAATCAACACCATGCCGATGCTGAGTGAGCAGGCGCCCACCGTTGCGCCCGGGTAGGCGATCAGGTGGCGCACCGCTTCGAGCACGAAATCGGCGGTGCGCGGCAGGCTCTCGCCATCGGCGTCCATCAGCAGCACGCAGAACTCATCGCCGCCCAACCGGCAGGCGATATCGTCCTTGCCGGTCACCGAGGCGAGGATGCGGCCGAAGCACTGCAGTGCATGATCGCCGGCGAGGTGACCGTAAGAGTCGTTCAAACCCTTGAAGTCGTCGCAGTCGATCAGCAGCAGGCCGCGCGGACGGTGACCTGAACGGTGTGATTTCTGCAGGTAGGCGGTAAGCGCACGCCGGTTGCTGAGCCCGGTCAGGTCATCGCCATAAACCAGCTCACGGGTGTGGTGCAGCTCGTGGTTGGCGCTGTAGAGATTGCCGAGCGCGGTTTCCAACTCGTGGTTGCGGCGGCTGAGCTGAGCGATCAGGCGTTGTTCGCTGGACACCACCCGCGACAGGGTCCGGCGCAGGAAAAACACCACCATCGCCGGATCCTGGTCGATCAGGCGGTGGAAGTTGGCATGGGTGATTTCCAGCAGCACGCTGTCGCAGTTGGCGCGTGCATCGCAGGAACGCGGGTGGCGTTCGATCAACAGGCCGAGCTCGCCAAAGAAGTCGTTGCAGCCCATGGGCTTGGGCGCCAGGCCGGCACCGAAGTCCAGGCTGATGGCGCCACTGACAATGATGAACATCGAGCTGCCCAGATCGCCACGGCGGAACAGCACCTGGTCGGCCTGCAGTGTGCGGCGGACGCCGTACTGGGCAAACAGCGCAAATTCCACCGGTGACAATTGCGCACGCAGTACTGCGCCTCCCGCCGACGTAGCGACGGAAAGTTCAGACTCCAGTGCCAGACCCCCTGTTCCCATGCCGCTCATTCCCTGCCTCATGGACTGCTCGTCCATGCCAGACGAGTAATCTCGCGAGCCTATCATCAAAATTATCGGTTTTGTGACCCCCTACACCGTTTGATGCTGGCCTATCCCAAAAAAAAAGAAGGGGCTCGTAAGAGCCCCTTTGAAACGACCTAATAAGCGCCCTCAGGCAGCCTTTTCAGCCTGGAACTGCTCTTCCTCGGTGGAGCCGGTCAGTGCGGTCACGCTGGAGGCGCCGCCCTGGATCACCGTGGTCACGTCGTCGAAGTAGCCGGCGCCCACTTCCTGCTGGTGCGAGACGAAGGTATAGCCCTGCTCGCGGGCAGCGAACTCCGGTTCCTGCACCTGCTCCACGTAGTGGCGCATGCCCTCGCCGCGGGCGTAGTCGTGGGCGAACTTGAAGGTATTGAACCAGTTGATGTGGATGCCGGCCAGGGTGATGAACTGGTACTTGTAGCCCAGCGCGGCCAGCTCGTCCTGGAACTTGGCGATGGTCTTGTCGTCCAGGTTCTTCTTCCAGTTGAACGAGGGCGAGCAGTTGTAGGACAGCAGCTTGCCGGGGCTGGCCGCATGCACGGCCTGGGCGAACTCGCGGGCAAAACCCAGGTCAGGGGTGCCGGTTTCACACCACACCAGGTCAGCATGCGGGGCATAGGCCACGCCGCGGCTGATCGCCTGCTCCAGGCCGTTCTTGACCTTGTAGAAGCCCTCGGCGGTACGCTGGCCGGTGATGAACGGCGTGTCGTTGGGGTCGAAGTCGCTGGTCAGCAGGTTGGCGGCTTCGGCGTCGGTACGGGCCAGCACGATGGTCGGCACGCCCAGCACGTCGGCGGCCAGGCGCGCGGCCGACAGCTTCTGGATCGCTTCCTGGGTTGGCACCAGCACCTTGCCGCCCATGTGGCCGCACTTCTTCACCGCCGCCAGCTGGTCCTCGAAGTGCACCGCCGCAGCGCCGGCCACGATCATGTTCTTCATCAGCTCATAGGCGTTCAACACGCCGCCGAAGCCGGCCTCACCGTCGGCGACGATGGGCAGGAAGAAGTCGATCGCATCCTCGGCCTTGACCTTGCCGTCGATGATGTTCTTCCACTGGATTTCATCGGCGCGCTGGAAGGTGTTGTTGATGCGGCGGACCATGGTGGGCACCGAGTCGTAGGCGTACAGCGACTGGTCCGGGTACATGGTTTCGGAGGTGTTGCCATCGGCAGCCACCTGCCAGCCGGACAGGTACACCGCTTCCAGCCCGGCCTTGGCCTGCTGCATGGCCTGGCCGGCGCTGATCGCACCGAAGGCATTGACGTAGCCCTTCTTCGAGCTGCCATTGACCAGTTCCCACAGGCGCTCGGCGCCGCGCTTGGCCAGGGTGTGTTCCGGCTGCACGCTGCCGCGCAGGCGCACCACGTCGGCGGCGCTGTAGGTGCGCTTCAAGCCTTTCCAACGCGGGTTGGTGTCCCAGTCCTGCTGCAGGGCGTCGATCTGTTGCTGGTAGGTGCTCATCGTGTCGTCCTCGAAAGAAGTAGTCGGTGCCAAGGGGAGGGTCAATCGATCTGCCGGTAGGCCGGCAAGGTCAGGAACTCGGCCAGGTCATCAGCGCGGCTGAGTTGGTCGAGCAGGCCGATGGCCTGGGTGATGCGGCCGCCACCGGGCAGCGCGGAGGTGTCGCCCAGCCGCGCCGGCAGCGCGCGCAGGGTGGCTGCCAGCAGGGCGAAATCAATCGCGGTGCCGTCATCCAGATGCTGGTTGCCGGCATGCAGCCACTGCCAGATCTGGCTGCGGCTGATCTCGGCGGTAGCGGCGTCTTCCATCAGGTTGTGGATGGGCACGCAGCCGTTGCCGTCCAGCCAGGCGGCCAGGTAGCGCACGCAGACTTCAACGTTGTTCTCGAAGCCGGCGCGGGTGACGGTGCCGCTGCATGGCGCAATCAGCTCATCGCGGTTGGCCTGCACGTCGCGGCGCAGCACGTGGTGCTGATTGGGGCCGGACATGTGCTCATCGAAGATGGCGCGCGCCACCGGGATCAGCGCCGGGTGCGCCACCCAGGTGCCGTCGTGGCCGGCCGTCACTTCGCGCAGCTTGTCGGCGCGCACCCGCGCCATTGCCTGCTCGTTGGCGGCGGCATCGTTGTTGATCGGGATCTGCGCGGCCATGCCGCCCATCGCATGCGCACCGCGACGATGGCAGGTCTTGATCAGCAGTTCCGAATACGCCTTCAGGAACGGCTGGGTCATGGTCACCTGGCCACGCTCGGGCAGCACCTTGTCGGCGTGCCGGCGGAAGGTCTTCAGATAGGAAAAGATGTAATCCCAGCGGCCGCAGTTCAGGCCGACGATGCGCTCGCGCAGCGCATGCAGGATCTCATCCATCTCGAACACCGCCGGCAGCGTCTCGATCAGCACGGTGACCTTGATCTGCCCATGCGGCAGGCCCAGCATGCCCTCGATGTGCGACAGCGCGGTCTCCCATAGCGCCGCCTCTTCCATCGACTGCAGCTTGGGCAGGTAGAAGTACGGGCCGCGGTCCTTGTCCATCAGGGTCTGCGCGTTGTGGAAGGCGAACAGCGCCGCGTCGAACAGGCCACCGGCAATCGGCTGGCCATCGATCAACACGTGCTTCTCGTCCAGGTGCCAGCCACGCGGGCGCACGATCAGCACCGCCTGCTCGTCGGCCGGGCGCAGCGTGTAGTGCTTGCCCGGGCCCTTGGCGGTGGCCGGCGCGGTGAAGTCCAGATCGCCACGCACCGCCGCCTTCATCGTCTGCTGGCCGGCCAGCACGTTGCGCCAGGTCGGCGAGGTCGAATCCTCGAAGTCGGCCATGAACACCTTGGCGCCGGAGTTCAGCGCGTTGATGACCATCTTCGGGTCGGTGGGGCCGGTGATCTCGACGCGGCGGTCCTGCAGCGCGGCCGGGATCGGCGCAACGCTCCAGTTCTCTTCACGGATGGCGCGGGTGTCGGTACGGAAATCCGGCAGCCCGCCCTGGTCGAAGAACGCCTGGCGCTCGCGGCGGGCGGCCAGCCGGGCCTGGCGACCCGGCTCGACCGCACGGTGCAGCGATACAAGCAGGCCCAGCACGCCGGCCGGCAGCAGCGCGGACTGGCCGGCGAGCTGGGTGGTCAGGGTGATGCCCGGGGTCGGGCGGGGGGCGGACTGCGGCGTAGCGACAGCGTGGGCGACGGCGGACATCGGAAGTTCCTGCGTGTGTCGGGGACTCCAACGTGCGGCCGCAGGCTCATATTTAACAAAACAGTTTTTGCAATGTTATCTATAAGTTGTGCTAATACTTGTCTCAACATGCCAGCCAAGCCGCCCGTAACTCCGCGTTTTTCCTACAAGTCTGATCGGCTCAAGCCGCTGCGGGCGTTCCTGCAGACGGTCCGATTGGGCTCGGTTTCGCGTGCGTCGGAAGCACTTTTTGTCAGCCAACCGGCGGTGAGCCTGCAGCTGCAGGCGCTGGAACGGGAGCTGGGAGTGGTGCTTTTCGAGCGCAGCGGACGCCGCCTGGTGCCCAGCCGCGAGGGCCAGCTGCTCTACGACATGGCCCAGCCGCTGGTGGAAAGCCTGGACGGGTTGTTGCCGCGGTTCCGCGAGAAGGTCAGCGGGCTGGACGCGGGCGAGCTCAATATCGCCGCAAATTCGTCGACCATCCTGTATCTCCTGCCCAAGATCGTCGAAAACTTCCGCAAGCTGCATCCTGATGTGCGCCTGACCCTGCACAACGCCATCAGCGCCGATGGCACCGACCTGCTGCGCAGCGATGCCGCCGACCTGGCCATCGGTTCGATGATGGATGTACCAGCCGACCTCAGCTACGCGCCGGTCTACCGCTTCGACCAGGTGCTGATCACCCCACCCGACCACCCTCTGGCGAAGAAGAAAAACCTGACGCTGGAAGACCTGTCGCCGTGGCCGCTGATCCTGCCGCCGCGCCGGCAGATCACCTGGCGGCTGGTCGACCTGGTGTTCCAGCAGCATCGTGTGCCTTACACCGTGGCACTGGAAGTTGGCGGCTGGGAGGTCATCAAGCAGTACGTGGCGATGGGCATGGGCATCAGCATCGTCACCGCGCTGTGCTTGAACGATGGCGACCGCGACAAGCTGGCCACGCGGGCGATGAGCGAGTACTTCCCGTCGCGCAGCTACGGCGTGGTGGTGCGGCGCGGCAAGGTGCTGTCTCCGCAGGCCAGAGCGTTTGTCGAGCTGATCCAGCCGGATCTGTTTGCGCCGAGGCAGTACGACGATACCGGGCATTCGGAGCGCTAGACCTTGCATCGGGAACTCGCAGCACAGCAGTTGGTCGACAACACCGCAGCCGCCTAGACTGCCGTCATGTCCCTGGAACTCCGCCACCTGCGCTACTTCCTGACCGTCGCCGACACCCTGCACTTCGGCCGCGCCGCAGAGCGCCTGGGCATGTCGCAACCGCCGCTCAGCCAGCAGATCCGGCAGCTGGAAACCCTGCTCGGCGCGCAGCTGTTCGTACGCAGCCACCGCCGCGTGCAGCTCACGCCAGCCGGCGAAGTCCTGCTGGAGCAGGCGCGCGACATCCTGCAGCGCGTGGACAAGGCTGTGGACACGGTGCAACGCGCACAACGCGGCGAGAGCGGCGAACTGCGCATCGGCCTGACCCGCGCCACCCCGCTGTCACCGCAGATTCCACGCGCGATCTTCGCCTATCGCCAGCAACACCCGCAGGTGCAGATGCAGCTGCGCGAAATGAACAGCCTGCGTCAGATCGACGCCCTGCTGGCCGATGAGCTGGACGTGGGCATCATCCGCAAACGGGTACTGCCGGACGAACTGGTTGCCCAGCACCTGTTCGATGACCCGCTGGCCTTGGTGGTACATGCCAGTCACCCGGCACTGCGCGGCAAGGACCCGGCAACGGCGCGCCTGTCCTTGAAGCCGTTCGCGCTGGATCCCTTCGTCGGCTTCTCGCGCGACTCGGGTGCCGGCATCCACGACCATGTGATCAGCCTCTGCCGCAACGCCGGCTTCAGCCCGCGCATCGTGCAGGAGGCCGGCGAATCCTCGACCCTGATCAGCCTGGTCGCAGCGGGTTTGGGTGTCTGCGTGCTGCCTTCTTCGTGCAGCCATATCCAAGTGGAGGGCGCATGTTTTGTCGCCCTGGCAGACCGCGGCGCTGCATCGGAGATTCAACTTGCCTGGCGACGCGAGGCGGTGACGCCGCTGTTGCGTCAGTTCATTGCCTTGTTGAAGCGGGAAGTGGCGGGTTGAAGGGGAGAGCAGCAGCGGGGGCAAAAGCCGAAGCCAAAGCACCCCTCCCCAACCCTCCCCTGCGCTACGCGCAAGGGAGGGGGTAAAGCTCAGCCCCCTCCCTTTGCCGCAGGCAAGGGGAGGGTTGGGGAGGGGTGCTTCAGCTTTGAGCTTCCATCGCTCAGCCCTTCGCCTCAAGCAGTTCCGAACGCGCATCCCCTTCCAGCCGATGCCACAAACTCCACGCGGCACCCATACCAGCCAGCGTCAGCAGCAGACAGAAAACACAAACCCCGGCCCAGCCCCAATGCGTATAGAACACCCCGCCTGCGGCACCGAGCACGCTTGAACCCAGGTAATACGAAAACAGATACAGCGCCGAGGCTTCCGCACGCAGCGCGCCAGCACGCACACCCACCCAGCTGCTGGCTACCGAGTGACCGCCGAAGAAACCAAACGTGGCCAGCGCGATACCCGCGGCCATCGCCGGCAACCACGGCATCGCCAGCAATACGATGCCCGCCAGCACCAGGCCGAAGGACAGCACCAACACCGGCCCGCGCCCCAGCCTGCCGGCCAGCTGCCCCATCCACGCCGAGCTGACACTGCCCACCAGGTACACGCTGAAGATCAATCCCACCAGGGTCTGGCTCAGACCATACGGCGGCGCCAGCAAGTGGTAACCAAGATAGTTGTAGAGCGTCACGAACACACCCAGCAGCAGGAAACCACAGGCGAACAGCCAAGGCAGCGCGGCATCGGCAAACAAGCCGGCAAAGCGCGCCGGCATCCGCATCGGCTCGGCACGCTGTGCATGGAAGTGACGCGATGCCGGCAGCTGTGTCCACAGTGCAAGCGTGGCCAGCAACGCGATCACGCCAACTGCGGCAATGCCGGCGCGCCAACCCCAATGATCGGCCACCACCCCGGCAATCAAACGCCCGCTCATGCCGCCGACCGCGTTGCCGCCTATATACAGGCCCATGGCCAAGCCCAGCGAGCGGCTGTCCATTTCCTCGACCAGCCAGGTCATCGCCACCGCCGGTACGCCACTCAGGCTCAGGCCCAGCAAGGTGCGCAGCACCAGCAGCGTGCTCCAGTCATCGACCAAGGCGATGGCCAAGGTCAGCAATGCCGAGCTCAGCAACGAAACCACCATCACCGGGCGCCTGCCGATGCGGTCGGAGACGATGCCTGCCACCAGCATCGCAACGGCCAGCACGCCGGTACTTAACGACAACGCCAGCGCGCTGTTGCCGGCGCTGATACCGAAGTGGCTGCTGAAGCCCGGCAGCAAGGGCTGCACGCAATACAACACGCCAAACGTGGCGAAGCCGGCCATGAACAGCGCCAGCACTGCACGACGGAATTCAGGAGTGCCTTGGCGAATGTGGGGCTGCTCGCCTATCGCGCTTGGCGACGTGACTGGCGCGAGGGATTCATTGCAGGCAGGTGGGTTGCCGGGTTCGAGTTGCATTGCATCTTGGCCTGCGTTGGCGGGCCGCTTGATTGGGAATGCGGGAAAGCTTGAACCCGCGGATCGAGTCGATCCATAACCTACTGTGTACCGATTGATACTTTCAACGTATTGATTCACCAAGCGCGTGAACCACCGGCGTGAGATCAATCAGCGAGGCAAGTCCCTTCTCCCGCGTGCGGGAGAAGGTGCCCGAAGGGCGGATGAGGGGAGCTTTTGGCTCTGGCATTTGCTTGTGCACTTTTTTGCTTCTGGCTTCATCAGCCAAGAGCTTCCCCTCACCCCAACCCCTCTCCCGCAAGCGGGAGAGGGGCTTTAGCAAAAGCCTGAGCAAAAGCCTGAGCAAAAGCCTGAGCGAAAGCCTGGGCGAAAGCCTGGGCAAAAGCCTGAGCAAAAGCCTGAGCAAAAGCCTGAGCGAAAGCCTGGGCAAAGGCCTGAGCAAAAGCCTGAGCAAAAGCTTGAGCAGAGCCTGATCAAAAGCCTCAACAGGCGCTTTGCGCCTCAGCAATCACAGCCTTTCCAACCCGGCTGCTTGCTGGTCTGGCCAATGCCGGGGTTGAAGGTATTGCTGGGGTCCAACTGCTGGTAGAACTGCGCCAGCGCCGGCTTGGCCGGATACAGGTGGCCGACATTGTGCTCGGCCGGGTACTCGGCGCCACGCGCATCCAGCAGCTTCCACATGGCGTGCTCGATCGCCATCGGGTCTTCACCCTTGCGGGCGATGTAGTCCTGGTGGAACACATGGCACAGGAAGTGTCCGTAATAGAGCTTGTGCAACAGCCGCGCGTCCAGTTCGGCCGGCAGCTGCTCGAACCAGTCGCGGTCGTCGCGGCGCAAGGCGATATCCAGGGCGACGATGTCCTGCACCTGTGCACGGTGTACTTCGCGGTAACGCACCGCTGCACCGGCCACCGCGAATCGATGCAGGAAGGCCTTGCGCCCTTCGTCTGGTGTGCAATGAAAATAATCGCCCTCGTGGTCGGCGAAGAAGCCGCGCAACCAGCTTTCCGTTGCAGCGGCATCCTGCGCCGACACCTTCACCAGCAGATGATGCTCATAGCGCTGCCGGAACTCACCCATGCGCTTGGGCAGATGCGACGGCAACAAGCCGGTCAGCAGCTGCAGCGCACGGTCGGTGACCGCACGCAGGCCCAGCCGCTCGAACCAGCCATCAACCCGGCTCTTCAGTGCAAATGCCGCCGGCACCCGCGCTGTGCCGAGCTTGTCGATCAGCAGGAAGGTGTCCTTGCCGTAGCGCTCGCCAATGTCATAGGCAACGCGGTGAATATATTCGCCGGAAATCGGCAGCCGCTCGAAGCCGGTCAGCAGCTGGCGGCGGATGGCGGTGAGGCTGTCGGTGCGGTTGCTGCCGATATAGAACACCTCGGCCGCTTCCTTGGCAAAGGTATCCAGGCGCACCGCGAACACCGCCAGCTTGCCGGCCGAGCCAGCCGCTTCATAGTGACGACTGGGATCGGCATTGAAACGCGCCGGCGTTGCCGCATCCACCTGCCGCACCTGTTCGGCGTAGCACGGATCGGAGCCGGCACGCTGCCCATCAACATGCACATCGGCCGCCGTGTAGTCACCTGCCTGCAGGCGCTGCAGGATTTCTTCCGGCGTATCGCCCAAGGCGATGCCGAGATGGTTGACCAGCTGCAGCTGGCCGTGGGCATCAACCTGCGCATACAGCGCCATTTCGGTATAGGCCGGGCCGCGCCGCACCAGCGAGCCGCCGGAGTTGTTGCACACGCCTCCCAGCACCGAGGCGCCAATGCACGAGGAGCCGATCACCGAATGCGGTTCACGCCCCAGCGGTGCCAGGGCCTGCTCCAGCCTATCCAAGGTTGCGCCCGGCAGGCACAACACCTGCCGGCCTTCATCAAGCAGTTGCACGCCGCTCAAGCGCAGCGTGCTGATCAATACGATCGGCCGGCCATAGTCGTCACCATCCGGCGTGGAGCCGCCGGTCAGGCCGGTATTGGCCGCCTGCAGGATGATCGCCGCCCCGCCCTGCACCGCTGCCTGCAGGGCGCGCCACATTTCCAGCAGCGTGCCCGGCCGCACCACCGCCAGCACTGCGCCATCACCGAAGCGATAGCCCTTGCGGAAACGTCGCGTCGCCTTGTCGCCGGTCAACACGTGGGTCTCACCCACGGCAGCACGCAACTGCGCCAACAGCGCCTCGTTCGTACTCATGCCACGTTGACCAGCGAATCCCGGCTGATATCGGCAATACGGCGCGCGCCGGTCAGCGTCATCGCAACACGCATTTCCTTGGCGATCAGGTCGAGCAGGTTGGCGACGCCGGCCTCACCCTGCGCCGCAAGCGCGTAGACGAAGGCGCGGCCCAGCAGCACGCTGTCGGCGCCCAGCGCCAGCATGCGCACCACGTCAAGGCCATTGCGGATGCCGGAGTCGGCGAGGATCTTCAGATCGCCCTGCACCGCATCGGCAATTGCCGGCAACGCGCGCGCGGTGGACAGCACGCCGTCGAGCTGGCGGCCGCCGTGATTGGAGACCACGATGCCATCGGCACCAAAGCGCACCGCATCGCGTGCGTCGTCCGGATCGAGAATGCCCTTGATCACCATCGGGCCTTTCCAGAACTCACGGATCCACTCCAGGTCCTTCCACGAAATCGACGGATCGAAGTTGCTGCCCAGCCAACCGATATAGTCCTCCAAGCCGGTCGGGCTGCCGCGATAGGCGGAGATGTTGCCCAGGTCATGCGGACGCCCGCGCAGACCCACATCCCACGCCCAGCGCGGATGGGTGACGGCCTGACCAATGCGACGCACGCCGGCATGCGCGCCGCTCATGCCCGAATGCGCGTCGCGGTAGCGTGCGCCCGGCACCGGCATATCGACAGTGAACACCAGGGTGGTCACACCGGCTGCCTGCGCGCGCTCCAGCGCGTTGCGCATGAAGCCACGATCGCGCAGCACATAAAGCTGGAACCACATCGGCCGCTTGATGGCCGGCGCCACTTCTTCAATCGGACACACCGACACCGTCGACAGCGTGAACGGAATGCCGCGGCTCTCCGCCGCACGCGCGGCCTGCACTTCACCGCGGCGCGCATACATGCCGGTCAGGCCGACCGGTGCCAGCGCCACCGGCATGGCCAGCTTTTCACCGAACAGCTCGGTTTCCAGACTGAGGTCGGACATGTTGCGCAGGATGCGCTGGCGCAGCGCGATGTCGGACAGGTCGGAAACATTGCGTTTGAGCGTGTGTTCGGCATACGCGCCGCCATCGATGTAGTGGAACAGGAACGGCGGCAGACGACGCTGCGCGGCCGCACGGTAATCGGTGGAGGCGGAGATGATCATGGGTCAACCGTGGGGGGAAGGAAGCCGCGAAGCACGGGCGCGCCGGGCTTCGTCTTCATCGAGCGTGCGCAGCGTTGTGTGCACGAACTCAAGATGGGTGTGCGCGGCGGCTCGCGCACGCTCGGGGTCGCCGGCCAGTACCGCATCCATCATTTCGCGGTGTTGGTCGGACAAGGGTGAAAAGGTGGTCGATGCGGTGTAAAGCTTCTCGCGGCTCTGCGAGATGTTGGTCTGCAGCAGCTCGAACAAACCGCGCATCACCTGCAGCAGCACCAGATTGTGCGAGGCCTCGGCGATGGACAGATGGAAGGCGGCATCGGCACGCGCCTCGCCGGTCGGGTCATCCTTGCCATGCGCGTCCATCATGGTCTGGAAGGCCTGCGCGATGCGCGCACGGTCCTCATCGGTTGCCCGCAGCGCGGCGTGCCAGGCGGTGGCGCCTTCCAGTGCGTGGCGGATCTCCAGCACGTCGAAGCGGTATTCCGGATCGCCCTGGAACAGCGGCAGATACGGCGCCAGCGGCTCATCCAGGGCAAGCCGGGCGCGCGCGGCCGGCTCGGCCACATAGGTACCTCCGCCCACCCGCGCCACCAGCAGGCCTTGGCTGCCGAGCTGGGCAATGGCCTCGCGCAGCGCGGTGCGCGAGACCCCGAGCTGCACCGCAAGTGCGCGCTCGGAGGGCAGCCGGTCACCGGGCTGCAGTTGTTGTTCGTCCACCAGCACGCGCAACTGCGCGGCCACCTTGTCGGAAATGCGTTGCGTACTCATGCCGACATTGTGGCCCGAAGCTGCGCGGCGTTGGCGGATGCGCGCGGCCATGGCTCAGGGAATCATCCAGGTGAGCCAGTAGGCCTGCGCGGTGGTGATCAGGCCGACCATCACGGTGAAGATCAGGCTGTGCTTGACGGTGAAACGGAACAGGTCCGATTCCTTGCCGGCCAGGCCCACCGCCGCACAGGCAATGGCGATGGACTGCGGCGAAATCATCTTGCCGGTGACGCCGCCGGTGGTATTGGCGGCGACCAGCAGCACTTCGGATACACCAATCTGCTGCGCGGTGGTTGCCTGCAGCGCCGAGAACAAGGCATTGGACGAGGTATCCGAACCGGTCAGGAACACGCCCAGCCAACCCAGGAACGGCGAGAAGAAGGTGAAGGCCTTGCCGGTATGGGCAAGCGCCAGTGCCAGCGTCGCCGACAGCCCGGAGTAGTTGGCGATGAAGGCGAAGGCCAGCACCATGCCGATGGAGTAGATCGGCATTTTCAGTTCGTTGACGGTCTCACCGAAGGTGCGCACCGCCGCACGTACCGGCATGCGCAGGTAGATGATGGCGATCACCGCCGCCAGCATGATCGCGGTGCCGGTGGCCGAGAACGCATCGAACTTGTACACGGCCTCGTAGGCGGTAGGTGCGTTCACGATTGGCGGCATCTTCTGCACCAGCTGGTCCAGGCCCGGCACCGGCAGCTTCACTACCCAGTGTTCCAGCGGGCCACCGGCAGCGAACAAGGCCTTGAACGGCTTGATGCTCCACAGCGTCACCATCGCGGTGAGGATCAGGAACGGCGACCACGCCTTGGTGATCTGCGCGGCGCTGTAACGCGGTGCCGTCGATGCCTGCGCGGCAGCCTCGGCGCTGGCGTCGGTTTCAAAGCGGAAGATGCGCTTGGGCTGCCAACGGCGCAGGAACAGCGTCAGGCACACCAGCGAGGCCAACGACGCGGTGATGTCCGGCAGCTCCGGGCCGATGAAGTTGGAGGTCAGGTACTGGGCGATGGCGAACGAGCCACCGGCAATCAGCACCGCCGGCCAGGTTTCCTTGATGCCGCGCCAGCCATCCATGATGGCCATGATCCAGAACAGCACGATGATGGTCAGGAACGGCAGCTGGCGGCCAGCCATCTGCCCGATCTCGAACGCATCCAGGCCGGTTACCTGTCCAGCGACGATGATCGGAATGCCCATCGCACCGAAGGCCACCGGCGCGGTGTTGACGATCAGGCACAGGCCGGCCGCATACAGCGGCTTGAAGCCCAGCCCGACCAGCAGCGCGGCGGTGATCGCCACCGGCGCACCGAAACCGGCCGCGCCTTCCAGGAAGGCACCGAAGGCAAAGCCCACCATCAGCATCTGCAGGCGCTGGTCTTCGGTCACCGACAGGATCGAGGCGCGGATGATGGCGAACTGACCGGTCTTGACCGCGATCTTGTACAGGAACACTGCGCCGATGATGATCCAGGCAATCGGCCACAGCCCGTACAGGAAGCCGAACCCGGCCGCACCCAGGGCCTGCGCCACCGGCATCCGGTAGAACAGCAGCGCAACCGCCAATGCGATGGCGACGGTAATGGTGCCGGCCAACCAGCCCTTCATGCGCAGCACGGCAAGGGCGACGAAGAAGAAAGCGATCGGCAACAGCGCGATCAGGCTGGACAACCAGAGGTTGCCAGCGGGGTCGTACAGTTGTTCCCAGGGCTGCATGCAGGATCTCGTCAAAGGCGAAAGGCGGCCCACCCGCAGGTGGAGAAGGCGGCTGCGGCATTGGTATTACCAATATGCCTGCATACCAACCAGCGAGACGCGATTGAAGCGCCGTTTCCGCGGAGATCCTATTAGACCATAGGGTTAGTAAGGGATATTGGTATTACCAATATGCCGATTTTGTAGGAGCGGCGTAAGCCGCGAAGCCAACACCAATACAGCCCCTTTCTGATTGCCATTGCATGCATGCAGATTGCCGGCGCTATCTGCTTCGCGGCTTACGCCGCTCCTACAAAAAAACAAAAACAAGGCAAAAAAAACGGCACGTCTCCGTGCCGGTTTCTTTTTCGCTATCGCCGCTTACAAACGCAGCCACTCCGGCCCGTCACCGCGCCGCCAGTACACCGCCACCGCCTTGCCGTAGACCGTATCGGCATCCACCAAGCCGAAGAAACGGCCGTCGAAACTGTCGCCACGGTGGTCACCCACCACCAGCAGTTTGCCAGCGGGAATGCGGATGCCATTGATGTCCGGGCCGCCGCCATCGTCCAGGTCCAACTGCACCTGCTTGTTGCCGAACACCTCGCGCGCAACTTCCTGGCGCAGCGGCTGGCCGTTGATGGACAGGTAACCATCGTGCAACTGCACGCGGTCCCCGCCCACCGCAACCACGCGCTTTATCAGCCGCGTGCCGTCGGCGGGCGAATCAAACACCGCGACATCGCCGCGCTGCGGCGCCTGCCCGGCCAGCACCTGCAGATCGGTGAAGGGAACGCGCAGGCCGTAGGCGCGCATATCCACTACCACCCGGTCCCCCGGCTGCAAGGTGGGCTGCATCGAGCCACTGGGCACCTGGTAGTGATTGGCCAGGCTGTCACGGGCCGCGAACAGCAGCAGCAACATCACCGCCAGCGGCAGCGCTTCGCGGCGCAGCCAGCTGGCTACGGGATGGGCTGGTGAGGCAGAGGCGGTCTCGTTCATGTCCGGTCACAAGGCGGGAGATAGGCAGATTGACCTATGGCCTGCGGGTAAGTTCCCGCGCCGCTGTGCCATCCCCTGCGCAGACAGATTGCTACGCACACTTTACGCCTGGCAGCGCTTGCGCCATGGCAGGTTTATGCCGGCCCGGCGCATCGTTCCCTCACCGCGCCGCAGGGCGCTTGATTGTGGTGTTGCATGAGCCTTCTGCTGATCAGGCACAGCCGGGAAACCGCGTTGCCTGACTTCCAACTGCCGAGCGAAATAGCCGGCCATCGCCTTGAGTGCCGCCACTGCAACTCGCTGCCGGCATTGGCCGCTTGCCTGCGCGACGCCAGCACCCGCCGCCCACACTGGGTGCTGATTGAAAACGCCGCAACCGACGATGCGCAATGGGCCACGCACGGTGCTGTCGTGTGCAACGCACTGGACCTGTTACCGGCGCCATACATTGAAATCGCACGCCACGATGCCGACACGCTGGAGGCCCATCTGCACCCCAGCCATGCGGCTACCGCACTGGTGATCTGCAGCAGCAGCGATGAAGATGCCAGGCGCCTCTCGCTGGCGATCACCGCACGCCTGCTCAACAGCCGCCAGGACGCCTGAGCCATGGCCATCTTCATCGTGCGTGGGCCGGAAACATGTGATGTGCAGGCGCCAGGATGCAGGCCACTACCGGGGCCACTGATGACAGCGCTGGTGCAGCGCGCACTGGAGGCCGGCATCAGTGTCGCGCAGCGCAGCTGCGCCTCCGAACAGGCACTGCTGGACACGCTGTGCGCGGCCGATCACAGCCCTGACGACATCCTCCTACTGGCACCGGCAGCATGTGTCCACAGCCCCCGCCTGCAGCGCCTGTTGCCTCACCTGCACAACGCCTATGTCGAGGTACACGAAGACGACCCGCACGCACCGCAAGCCCGGCTACCGGCCAATCTCGGCCATCGCCTGGGCATTGCCCAGGGCTACTGCATGCAGAGCTACGCATTGGCACTGGAGCTGGCGTTGGAACACATGTGCTGCACCGATGCCGGCGAGCGCGTGCACGTGGGCACCTGAGATGGATGCGCATCGCTATATCGCCGGCTACGAAATTTATGTAGACGGTCATCCATTCTGGTGGGGGCATCTGGCCGTGCAATTGGACGCTGCCGATCCGCTGCTGCAGCAGCCGCAGGCCTTGCTGGATCATCTGTGTGCGATGGCTGCCCAACGACATGATGTCTCTGCGGCGCAGGTGCGCTTGAAGATGATCAGCCGGGTGTAGCTTTGAGCCTGACTCATCAGTGGATTCGTGGTTCATGCTGCTGCCGCGTTGCTGATGGTTCTTTGGGAATTGCCTGCCGAGCATGGCTCGGCACTACAGGTGGGTCTTGACTGCGACGATTGAAAACCTGTTTCGATATGATCGACACCTGCACAGGTACATCGCAGCGTGATGGCACCTGCTACCACCCAGGACGATATCCGACATGAAACGTCACGCCATGCTGCTGTGCCTGCTGTCTGCTGCCATACCCGCTGTCGCAGCCGATGCGCCTGATGAGGCTGCCACCGTGGCCATCGTCACTGCCGGTCAGTGGCAGTCGGGGGAGCAGCAAGGGGTTTACCGCGTGCGGCTGGAGAACGTGGGTTTCGAGCATGTTTCCTGCAGGGTCTGGATTGAATGGCTGACCGCCAGCGCGGCTGGGCAGCCAATGAGCACAGTCGCCCGGGTGCCACTGGCCGAAGCATCGGACAGCTTCTGGTCCTGCCCCAACCGTGGCCAGACCGTTGTGCTGGGCGACGCCGCGCTGCAGCTCAACCTGGTGCATGCCTATTCGCTGGAACCGCGCTCGTTCAACGTGGTTCTGGGTGCGCCCGGGCATTACCAGTTGCAGGCCGAAGCCCGGCCCTGACCGTCGGCGCAGCGCTGCGATACAAGGCGCGTCGCAGGCCGACGAGATCGATGGGCGGTGCTGCGGCTGTCGGCTTTGATGACCCAAGGACACGATCACAGTAACGAATGGAATCCGCTGCAACTTCATTCATCGCTACGCGCATCGCGTTTGGACGGCCGCTGCCTGCTGCTGTTGGCGAGCGTGCTTCGCGGCTTACGCCGCTCCTACACGCTGCTGATGGGTGGCTTGGAAAGCCCCTGCCGAGCATGGCTCGGCACTACATGCCCCCTCCCTTTTGCGTAGCAAAGGGGAGGGTTGGGGAGGGGTGCTTGGAAAGCCCCTGCCGAGCGTGGCTCGGCACTACCTGCTCCCTCCCTTTTGCATAGCAAAGGGGAGGGTTGGGGAGGGGTGCTTTTGCGGCCTTTCCAGCGCTGCATGCTTCGCGGCTTACGCCGCTCCTACACGCTGCTGGGGGGTGGTTTGGAAAGCCCTGCCGAGCATGGCTCGGCACTACATGCCCCCTCCCTTTTGCGGAGCAAAGGGGAGGGTTGGGGAGGGGTGCTTGTAAAGCCTCTGCCGAGCATGGCTCGGCACTACGTCAGGTCTTTGCCGAGCACCGCTCGGCATTAGCCTCAATCGTCGTCTTCTGCGGCGGCTTCGCGGCCTTGCTGGCGGATCAGGGCTTCTTCGCGGGCGTCGTTGATGGCGTGGCGCACGCTGTCCAGGTCCACGGCGCGTTCGTCCGGGGTGAACTGGCCGGTCAATACGGTATCGGGCAGAAGGTCACCGGTTTCGAACAACTCCCACATTTCTTCGCCGTACCAGGTGTCCAGCAGCTCCGGGGCGCTGCGGCCGAGATTGGCGGTGAGGTTGTTCATGTCACGCAGCAACATGGTGCGCGCGGCATTGTTGCCACCGGCACTGACCACCTGCGGGAAATCGATCACCACCGGGCCGTCCGGCCCAACCAGCACGTTGTACGGCGACAAATCGCCGTGGATCAGGCCGCAGCACAGCATCAGCTTGACCTGCTGCACCAGCACGGTGTGGAACTGACGTGCCTGCTCGGCGCTCAGGTCCACCTCGCCCAGGCGTGCGGCGCTGAAGCCTTCGGCGTCGGTCACCAGCTCCATCACCAGTACGCCATGGAAATAGCCGAACGGCTCGGGGACGCGCACGCCGGCATCGCGCAACTGGTACAGCGCGTCCACCTCGGTGTTCTTCCACGCCGCTTCGGCCTGCTTGCGGCCGTAGTTGCTGGCCTTGCCAATGGCGCGGGCCTCACGGCTGCCACGCACCTTGCGGCCTTCCTGGTACTGCACGCGCTGCTGGAAGCTGCGCTGTGCCATGTCCTTGTAGACCTTGGCACA
Source organism: Stenotrophomonas terrae (assembly GCF_039674165.1). Classification (GTDB taxonomy): domain Bacteria; phylum Pseudomonadota; class Gammaproteobacteria; order Xanthomonadales; family Xanthomonadaceae; genus Stenotrophomonas; species Stenotrophomonas terrae_A. The sequence continues at coordinate 56,326 of NZ_JBDJMY010000016.1, read as the reverse complement.
GCGGACTTCACCGCCGCTGCGGACGACGTAAACCGCCGCTTCCTTGCCGCTTTTCAGCGGGCGCAGAACCTCGTCGATGACGCCGTCGTCTATCAGTACCTGCAGTTGTTGGGGTGTTTTCACAATGTCTCGGTGGATGCGGGTGACGGTCCGATCTGCATCGAACGTGGGCCGTCCGGGTGGGATCAGGCGGGCATATTGTTGCCGATGGTAAAGAAACGGGCCAGCCATGGCAGCAAAACAGGGTTCAGGCTGGACAGTTGCGGTGACAAATATGCGAACGGCCAGGCGTTGTGCCTGGCCGTTGGGTTGGGGTTATTGCCGGGGGTGCAGCAGGCTTCGCCTGCCCCCTCTCCCCAACCCCCGCTCCGCGCCCCGGCCCTTGCGCCAGCGCAAGGTCGTTCAAGGTGCCACGAACCTGCGGTTCGTCAGCCGGCCCCTTTCACCCCGCAAGGGGAGAGGGGCCACAGCAGCAGCGCTGCCGCGTCGAGTGCTGCTTTGGCCGCAGAATCCCAGCCCCCTCAATGGGCGAAAGCAGCAAGACTGCAGTATCGAGTGGTGCCTCAACCTGCGGGATCCCAGCCCCTCTCCCCTTGCGGGAGAGGGTGCCCCCGCGAACGCGGGGGCGGGAGAGGGGTTGCTTTGGTAGCCTCAGCGGCTGAGCACACCCGGGTTCATCAGGCCCTTGGGGTCGAGCTGGGCCTTGACCGCATCCAGCACCGCCAGCGCCGCCGGGTCACGGCCGGCGCGGTAATCGTAGAACTTGCCCAGCTGCAGGTTGGCCGCACCGTGCGCGCGCATGGTGTCGGCGATCTGCCGCTTGAGGACATCAGCCGCGGCGCGGGCGTCCAGGTGCTCACCCGGGCAGCCGATGCGCTCGCGGTGGTCGGCATCGACGGTACGCTGGTGGAAGACATTGTGGCTGTCGGGCCAGTAGATGCAGGGCTCGATCACAACGGTCTGTGCGCCCACGCTGGACAGCAGCGTGCCGATGAAGATGCCGTGCTTGTCCATGGTTTCCTGCTCGCGTACGAACAGCGCCTGCAGCGCGTTGAACATGCCGGTGGCCTTGGAATGCGGCACCAGCGCATGCACTGGCGCCCAGCGCTCGCCCTGCGGGCCCAGCATTGAATTCCATGCGGCGAAGGGATTGGCCGCCATCATCTTGGGGATGGACGGCTCCACGCTTTCCCCAAACTCGCCCACCAGCTTGCGCGCGCGGGCGACGCGGTCGGCCACTTCGGCGGCGCTGTCGCCTTCCAGGGTGATGTGCAGCGAAAACTGCTCCTGGTCGACGATGTCGCGGCCCTTCACCGCCAGCTTCAGGCCGGAGATCAGGCCGCCCTTCTTGATCACATTGGTCAGCGCCTTGACGTCGCTGGACAGGCCGGCGCGGCGCATGCGCACGCGGGTCAGCGCCGGATCGAAGGCCGCCGTTTCACTGGCCAGACCATTGCGCGACAGCACGCCCAGCGCGGCGAACAGGCCTTCAGCGGTCGGGAACTGCCAGGACAGATAATCAATGTGCGCATGCCGGGGAATCAGCTTGAGCACGATGCGGGTCTTGATGCCGAGCAGGCCGCAATCGCCGAGAAACAAACCGGTCAGGTCCGGGCCGTACCAACGGAAGAATGGCGCGGTGTTGGCCGCAGCCGCCGAACCGGTGGTGAGAATATCGCCATTGGCGGTGACCACCTGCAGGCCCAGCACCACGTCGGCCGAGCAGCCATAGCGGGCACTGCCGTGGAAGATCGCGCCCTGCGACATGCCGCCGCCCACGGTGGCGTGCGAACCGGACATCGGCCCGAAGTACGGCGTGCGCGCGCCCTTGGCATCCAATGCTTCTTTCAGAGCGCGCCAGGTAACGCCGGCCTCGACCACGACGTAGGCGTCCTCCAGATTGATCTCGACGATCTTGTCCAGCGCGCCGGTATCTACCAGCACCGCCGGGCTCTGCGCGGCGGTGTAGCCGCCGGTATAGCTCATGCCGCCACCCCGGGCGATCACCGCCACGCCGGCTTCGGTTAGCTGCTTGACCGCATCGGCAAGCTGCTGCGCATCATTCGGCCGCAGCACCGCCAGCAGCGGCTTGCCCTGCGAATAGACATCGGTGGAGAAGTACTCAAGCTCGCTGGCATCGGTGACGATGCTGCCGCCCCAGCTGGATTGCAGGCGGTCGATGACGGCGATTGCGGTGTCGTTGCTCATGGGGGTCCTTCAACTCAGGCAGACAGGGCGGCAGCGCGCCCCTGGTAATCGGATTCGGTGTCGGTGACTACGCGCAGCGGCACCGGCAAGGCGCGCAGGCGTGCGCTCAGATCGGGCGTGGTGACAGCGCGCAACAAGCCATGCAGGCGCGCGCCCAGGCGCAGCAGCTCGACCACGTTGGCGTGCACCAGCGCAGGTGCAGGTGCATCGACGCGACGGCGTGCGGCAGCGCTGGGCGGTAGCCACGGCCATAGCAGGTGGCGTTCGCGTTCCCATTGCCAGGCATCGCACAGATAACCACCGGCACGATCAATGACCGTCGTCGGCAAATTCTGCAGCAGCAGCGCCTGTTCTTCGGCGTTGAGCAGCCAGGGCGAATGCAGCACGACCTCGGCAACGCGCGTGCCCAAGGCATCCACCAACGCAGGTACGTAGCCAGCGGCCGCGCCATGCGCTTCGATCACCAGCGGCAAGGCCTTGTCTGCGGGAATGGCGTCGCGCAGTGCGGCGACCAGCGTGGCAGCATCCAGCGGACTGTCGCTTTCGCAGGAGGCACCATGGCCGGGCAGATCCGGCAGCAACCATGCGCTGTCACCGGCATCGATCTGCTGCGGCGACAGCGGGCGCGTGCCCGGCGCGTGCAGGCACAGGCGCAGTGCGCCCTGCCCTGCGCGTTCCCATACCGCCATGTCACCGGCAGCGGTGGCGATGATGCGGCGTTGCCAGTTCGCCGATGCGGCGACAGAAGTGGCAGCTTCGACAAAGGCCGGTTCGTTCGCCAGGACCTGCGCCAACCAGCCATCCATGCTGTCGTGCATAGCGGGAATGCCATCGGGCTCTTCAACCACCGTCACGTTGGCCGGCAAGTCGTGCAGGCGCGGCATGTGCGCCAACAGCGGATCGCCATGGCGGTACACCAGCCACGATGGCATCTGCAGCTGCTGCACCCAGAAGTGATCGTTGTGGCGGAACGCGGCGGCGTAACCGGCGCGGTAGGTATCGCCCACGTCGAGCACGTCCATCACCGTCTCGCGGCTGCTGTCGGTGGTCTGCGGTGCAATCGCCATGGCCGCTTCGGCGCGGCCGTCGTACCAGGGGAAGTAGTACTTCTGCTCGCGCATGCGCGACCACAGCCAACGCAGGTGCGAGCCGTCCCACTGCGCCACGAACGGTGGCAGATAGGCATCGCCGTACAGCGCGCTTTCTTCCGGGGTAAATGCCGCATAGCCATCGACCACCAGCGCGGCAACCCGCGCCGGCTCGGCCCAAGCCAACCAGGTCGCGATCAGCCCACCGGTATGCATGCCGAACACGGCGAAGCGCTGCAGGCCGAGAGCATCGATGAACTGCAGCGTGGCGGCACCGAAATCCGCAATCGTCATCGGGTTGCCAGGCAAGGCATCGGAATAACCGAAGCCCGGCGTGTCCGGCGCAATCACGGTGTAACGGTCGGCATAGCGCTGCATCATCGCCGCCCACATCCGCGAGTTCTGTGGTGACTGGTGGATCAGCACCAGCGCCGGGCCGCTGCCGGCAACGCGGTAATGCACCTGTCGTCCGTTGACGGACAGGAAGCGCCGTTGGATCTGGGTCATGCGTATTCCTTAGAGCCGTACCAGCGCCTTGCCCAGGTTGTCGCCATTGAGCAGGCCAATGAAACCAGCCGGCGCAGTGGCCAGCCCGTCGTGAATGTGTTCGCGGTAGCGCAGCGTGCCGGCGGCAATCATCTGCGCCAATTCGCTGCGGCATTGCGCGAAGTCGCCCAGATGGTCGTAGACCACCAGGCCTTCAAGCCGTGCGCGCGCACCAATCACCGGACCCAGGTTGGGGCCAGCCGGGCGTTCGGCACGGTTGTATTGATCGCTTAGCCCGCACAGCACTACCCGTGCATGCAGACGCAGCAGTGACAGCGCCGCTTCCAGCACGGCGCCGCCCACGTTGTCGAAATAGCCATCGATGCCTTCCGGGCAGGCCGCGCGCAGCGACGCGGCGAAATCCGCATCGCGGTAACTGACGCAGGCATCAAAGCCGAATTCGTCGGTGACGATGGCGCACTTCTGCGCGCTGCCGGCAATGCCGACCACGCGGCAACCGGCGGCCTTGCACAGCTGGCCCACCACGCTGCCTACTGCGCCGGCAGCAGTGGATACCAGGATGGTCTGGCCGGCCTTGGGCTGCAGAATCCTGCGCACACCGGCCCAGGCGGTCAGGCCGGGAACACCGAGCACGCCGACCGCGGTGCTGACCGGCGCCAGCGCCGCATCAATCAAGGAAGTGGTGTTTGCATCCATTGCCGCGAACTCGGCCCAGCCGGTCATGCCGGTGACCACGTCACCTGGCTGGAAGCGCCCACTGCGGTCTTCGACCACCGTGCCGATGCCGTAGCCCGGCACGATGCTGCCCAACGGCGGGCACGGCACCGCGTAACGGCCGCCGAGCTGCGCGCGCAGGAAGGGGTCCAGCGACAACCATTGCACCCGCACCCGCAGCTGGCCATCAGCGAGGGGCGGTAGCGGCAGCTGGCGCAGTTCAAAGTCCTGCGCCTGCGGCATGCCTTGGGGAACCTGCCGCAGGCAGATGGCCTGCATTGTGGTGTGCAGGCCGTCCATCATCAGAACGCGTTGATGCCGGTCAGCTCGCGGCCGATCACCAGCTGGTGCACGGTCTCGGTGCCTTCATAGGTGATCACCGACTCCAGGTTCAGCGCGTGGCGGATCGCACCGTGTTCGGTGGTAATGCCGGCACCGCCGAGCAGGTCGCGGCATTCGCGGGCGATGTCGATGGCCAGGCGGCAGTTGTTCCACTTGGCCAGCGACACCTGCTGCGGCTGCATCTGCCCGGCATCCTTCAGGCGGCCGAGCTGCAGTACCAGCAGCTGACCGGCGGTGATGCGGCGGGCCATGTCGGCCATCTTGATCTGCGCGCTCTGGGTGGCGGCTACCGGGCGGCCGAACAGGATGCGCTCCTTGGTATAGGCCAGCACTTCGTCCAGGCAGGCGATGGCCGCACCCAGCGGGCCCCAGGTGATGCCGTAGCGGGCCTGGGTGAGGCAGCCGAGCGGGCCCTTCAGGCCTTTCACGTTGGGCAGGCGGTTGGCATCGGCCACGCGCACGTTGTCGAAGAACAGCGCGCCGGTCACCGAGGCACGCAGGCTCATCTTGTGCTTGATTTCCTGGGTGGTGAAACCCGGGGTGCCCTTCTCGATGACAAAGCCCTGCACGCCTTCATCGGTGTTGGCCCAGACGATGGCGATGTCGGCTACCGAGCCATTGGTGATCCACATCTTGGAACCGTTGATCACCCAGTCGCCGCCGTCCTTGACCGCGCGGGTTTTCATAGCCGCCGGGTCGGAGCCGCCGTGAGCTTCGGTCAGGCCGAAGCAGCCGATCACCTTGCCGCGCGACATGTCCGGCAGCCAGCGCATGCGCTGCTCTTCCGAACCGTAGGCGTAGATGGGGTACATGCACAGCGAGCTCTGCACCGAGACGAAGCTGCGGATGCCGGAATCGCCGCGCTCCAGTTCCTGGCAGATCAGGCCGTAGCTGACGCTGTTCAAACCGGCGCCGCCGTACTGTTCCGGCAGCGAGCTGCCGAGCAGGCCCATGTCGGCGATTTCGCCGATGAGCTCGTTCGGGAAGCGGCCCTGGTCGAAGCAATCGCCGATGATCGGCAACACGCGCTCATCGGTGAAACGGGCGACGGAATCCTGTACAGCGCGTTCTTCCTCGCTCAGCAGCGAACGCACGTCGAACAAATCGTAGGGGTTCAGTGTCTTCAGGCTCATTACTGTCTCTGGAAGGCGCATCCGCGCCCGGAAGGTAGGGGATAAGGTAGTTCAATCAGGCCGAAAGAATTGCTGCAGCTGCACGTTCGCCCGAGCTGACGGCCGCTTCCATGCCCGGAACCTGCAGTTCGGTCTGCTCGCCGGCAAAGTGGATGTTGCCGAACGGGGTATTGGCCCAGAGCAGGGTTTCCAGGAAACGGCCGGGGGCGATTTCAGAGAACGCGCCATCGGCCAGCGGGTCATTGCCCCAGCTGCGGGTCTCGAGCGGCAGCAGCGCGCCCTTTGATGCCGGGCGCAGCCGCTGCATGGCGTTGATGGCCCACGCAAAGCGCGCCTCACGGTCAAGCGTGTCGGCGTGCCGGGCCATCGCGCCGTTGAGCCAGACGATCAGCCGGTTGATCTGGCCATCGGCGCCGGGCACCGCAAACACGCGCTGCAGCGGGCCATCGCCCCACAGCGACAGCGGCAGGCCGTCGTCTTCCCAGAATTTGCGGGTGGGCTGCAGGTGCACGGTAGTCACCGCATTGGCGCCACGTGCCGACCACACTCCCTGCTGCGCCACCGGTGGTGCCGGATCGATGGCGATGCGGCTGAGCGGCCCGCTGGGCAGGGCCAGCAACAGGTGCGCAGCGCGGAAGCGGCGGCCGTCAGCACAGCGCACTTCCAGCGTGCCGCGCGAGGACTCCACCCGGGTGACCTGGGCATCGAGCACCGGCGGTTGCGCCAGCGAGGCGGCCATGGCCTCGGGCAGCGCCTGGCTGCCGCCCTGCACCCAGCCGGTGCCCTTCGAACCAAACCGCCGCAGCGCATCGCGGCGCAGGGCATCCAGCGCGCTGATGGTCTGCAGCGAGGAAAAACTATTGCCGATATCCATCCACTGCAGCGCCTGCGGCGACCAGCCCTTGCTGGCGATCAGTTGCGCCAGCGGGATATCCAGCGAGAGATTGTTGGGGTCGCGCCAGCTGTCCGGCGCCGGCAGGCCCAGCTCACCGATCGCGGTGGCCAGCAGCATCGGCGGCAACAGGCCATGTTCGCGGCCCTGCAATGTATTGAGGGGGCTTTCACCCCATTGCGGCGCAGGCACCAGCCTGTCGCCCAGTACCAGCCCCAGCCCTGCGGCGCTCGGCAAGGCGACCGACGGTGGCTCGATGCCGACACCCACGCGTTTGGCATGGGCATGCACGCGTTCGTAGCCGGTACCCACTTCCACGCCGCCGATTTCAAAACGGATGCCATTGCGCACCACGGTCTGCAGGCGGCCGCCAACGCGCGGGTTGGCCTCCAGCACGGTAACGCGGGCACCACCCGCTTCCAGCGCATACGCGGCAGCCAAACCGGCCAGACCGGCGCCGACCACGATCACATCGCTGCTCGGCACTTTGGCGTGCAGCATGCCCGGCAGCAACGACAGTGCGGCCATGGCGGAAACTCCCTTGATGAAATCGCGTCGTTGCATTGCGGGAACCTGAGGGTGCGGGTTGCTGTTGCTTCACTGCCGTCCTTCCCACACAGGTGGGAAGGACGCTTTGATGACTTTCGATGAATCCAAACAGGCGATTCGCGGACTGGGAGGACGCAGCGCGTTCTCCCAGCCCGCGTTTACCGCTTAGAACTTGTAGCTGACTTCCACGCCGTACATGCGCGGCAACGACGGGGTAAGACCGAAGTCGCGCAGGTTGGTCACGGCCACGCCGGTCAACGGCGGCACTGCCGGCACTGCCACGTAAGCGTCCGGATTGATCGTGCGCTGTGCGTCTTCCAGGGTGCGGTCGTTGAACGCGTTGTTGACATAGGCCGAGACCTGCAGCTGCTCGGTCGGGCGGATGCTGAAGCGGAAGTTGGTACGGGTGGAAGCGCCGATATAAGCCAAGTTGTCGACCTGGATGTAGCGCTTGCCCTCGTAGTTCACGTCCATGTTGGCGGTGTATTCCCAACCATTGGACAGTGCGCCGTCATACATCAGGCCCAGCGTCGCCTTGTGCTTGGGTACGCGCGGCAGCGTGGCGCCGGCAGCATCAGCGGCCGGGTCCGCCAGCGTCGGGGCGTTGCTGTCGGAGAACAGATCGGCCTGGTCCTGGCTGATGAACTTCAGGATCTCGGCATCGGTGTACGAATACGCCAGGCTGGCCAGCCAGCCCTGCGCGAACGCCCACTGGCTTTCCAGCTCGAAGCCACGGATGCGCGATTCACCGACATTGGTGGTGTAGCTGGTCGAGAACAGCGAGCCGTTCTTGCGGATCACCGGGCCGGTTTCGGTCAGCTGCTGGTTGGTCCAGTCGATCTGGTAGATGTTGGCGTTGACACGCAAGGTGCCGTCCAGCCAATCGCTCTTCATGCCCAGCTCGTAGTTCCAAGCCTCTTCTTCCTTGTACGTGCTCAAGCCACGCGCGATCAGCGCGTCACGCTCGGTTTCGAGGAAGTCGGCACGGTAGACGTCGGTGTTGAAGCCGCCCGGCTTGTTGCCCTTGGACACCAAGCCGTACAGATTGACGTTTTCCTGCGCCTGGTAGCTCAAGGTCCAGCGCGGGGTGAAGCTGCTGAAGGTCTTGGCCAATGCATACGGCTGGCGGTAGGTGCTGCCGGCCAGCACACGGATGTCGGTGCCGCCCTTGCTGATTTCGTCGCGCGCATAACGCCCTTCCAGCGAGGTGGTCCACTGGTCGTTGATGCGCCAGTTGATCAGGCCGTAGAGCGCTTTGTTGACGGTCTGGTCATCGGGGTCTGTGGGCACCGGGGTGACCACCTTGCTGCCACCGATGGTGTAGCCGGTCAGGTCGCCGCCCCAGCCGGGCAGCGCCTGCTGCTTGTAGTAGTACGCACCAAGCATGCCCGACACAGCCAGGTTCTGGTCGGTGGTCAGGCGGATGTCCTGCGACCAGTTCTTGACGCCGGTGTCGGCGAAACTTTCAAAGCCACCGCCGTAGCCGCGAATGGCGCTGTAGTCCTGGTCGCTGGCCGAATAGGTATCGCTCTTGTTGTAGGCCGAGGTCGAGGTCAGGTTCCAGCCATTGGCGAACAGGTAGTCCACCACCACGCTGGTACGCAGCAGGTCGGTCTTGCGCCCCGGGAAGTAGCCGGCGCTCTCGAATTCCTTGGTGTTCAGCGCGTATCCCGCCGGTGCCTTCAGCTCACCACAGTAGTAGCCGCGGCGGCGCGACTCGAGGATCGGCACACCACCGGCCGAAACGCCGCTGTACTCGGGCAGGTAGCAGTTGAGGTTGTTGCTGCCCAGGCGCGCAACGGCAAAGTGCTGGTCGCGGCTCTTCTGCTGCATCACCCGTGCGGTGATATCCAGCGCATCGGTCGGCGACCAGGCAATGGCGGCCATGCCGCTGATGGTCTCGGTGCCGTTGAGGTCTTTCCTGCCCGAGGCACTGTTGTAGAACACGCCATCGTTGCCGCGCTTGTTCAGGCTCAGGTCGTAACCGAACGAGCCGTCTTCATTGCCGCCCGAATAGAACAGGCCCATTTTTTCCTGGCCGTAGTTGCCGGCGCCCAGGGTGACCTTGCCGCCCGGTGCGCTGCCCGGGCGCTTGGTGATGAAGTTCACCGCGCCGGAGAAGGTGCGGCGACCGAACGCCGCCGACTGCGGGCCACGGATCACTTCCACGCGCTGGATGTTCTCCAGGCCGTAGCTGGAGATGTCACCTTCGACATAGATGCCGTCGATGAAGAACGAGGCGTTGGACTCGCCCTGGATGTTGGACATGCCGCGGATCACCGGGCGATCGAAGCCGCGGCCGTAGCCGGACTTGAACGAGAAGCTTGGCGACAGGTTGGCGATGTCGCGCACGTCGACCAGGCCCTTCTTCTCGATGGTCTGCGCGGACATGGCGGTGATCGGCAGCGGCATCTGCTGCAGCGGCTCGGACACGCCGCGTGCGGTTACGGTGATCTGGTCAAGACTCTGTACGGCATCGCTGTTGGCGGCCGGCGGTGCAGCCGATTCGTCCGCGGCTTGGGCCGCGGCGTTGCCTGCGCACAACATCAGTGCAAAGGCGATCGAGGAGCACAGCAGGTCTGGCTTGATGATTTTCATTTATTTCCCGACTGGAAAGTTTGATCGGAATGGATTGGGAGGATGGATGCGCCGTCTTGGGGGAGGGTTCCGTCCTGTGTTTCCGTACTTCAGTCCTGCTGTTTCGCCGCCGCGCCCTGCTTGAGCTGCTTGTAGTAGCTCCAGCTGGTGACGTTGGGCTGCACCCAGGTTTCAGGTGCGCGTGCGTACTCCGGGTAGCGGGTACGGACGAGTTCCTGGATATCGGCAGGCAGTTCACTGACCGAGGCGCGCTTGTTGCCCTGCGCGACGTACAGCAGATTGCCCGGGCGTGTGCCCAGCTTCATCCAGGGGAGCCACGGCCCGATGCGGGTCCAGCCGTAGGTGACCGGCACGCTCTTCAGCGCCGGGTTTTCGAGGTCCGCGCGGGGCGCGAAAAACATGAAATGCTCCGAGCCCATGTAGGTGGGGCCGGAAGATTCAGCGGGGAATTCGCTGGGCTGCAGCGGGTTGGGATAGGCCAACGGAATGTTGAGCGTCAACATCACCTGGTCACCGGCTTCCACCCACGGCAGGTGCAGCGGCCGGCCCGGTGCATTGAGCACGGTGTTGACCGGGTCGTTGGCAACCTGCACCACCTCGTTGCGTTCGCCGGAGAACGGGTTGTCCCAGCTGTCGATGATCTTGCCGGTCTTCAGGTCGCGGTAGAACGTCAGCTCGCGGGTATACAGGCGCCACACGCCATCGGCCTGCTTTTCGGCACGGCAGATGTTGTAGCCCTCGAAGCCCAGCTGCGGTGCCGGCTTCTGCCCCGGCTCCTGCGAGAACAAGGTGCCGGCCCACCACAGGATCTCTTCCTGTTTCGGGTCCAGCGAACAACGCAGCTTGACCATTGCCTCAACGCTGCCCTGTTCGGACTGCAGATCCAGCGCTTTCGCCTGTGGCGAAAGTGCAATTGCGGCAGCCAGCAAAACGGATGACATTCGAATCACGTCTAACCCCCCGGTTGAAGTGGAGCCAGAAAGCCAGCGGCTGGCGTGCTCCGGACCACGGAAGACGAGTCTGTTGACCCATCAAAGATGTCATATAGCTATATCATTAGTACATGATTGTCCAATCATTTGTAGAACCTATGTCGCAGATCCCGTGGCAGTGCTGGGGCGTGTGAAAACGCTGCAGCAGCAGGCCTTGGCGGGATTGCGCAAGATGTTGCTTTGCAACAAGAAATGACCTGGCGACGATGTGAAAATCGGCACTGGTATTTTGTCCGGACATTTGAGAAATTCGGGATTCGGGGGTGTGAGGGCGGCCTGGTGGCGGCCGGCATCAACGCCGTTCATGGCCCACATAGCGGCATCCGCCGCACTGGTACCAACGGACGCTTGACCCTGAGCAGATCCGCATGACATATAGATATAACTTTAGAACTTGAAGCCTTTCGAGGAGTTGCCATGAGCCAGCAAGCCCTACCCCCGAGTTGGCAGCACGTAGGCCGCCACGCGGTGTTCCCTGACAGCGCGCTCGATGACACGGCACGCTTCGATTTCCTCGCCAACCTCAACGGTTACCTGGCCACCCAGCTCAGCCCCAAGGTCAAGCTGGCTTACGAGCAGCGGGTGAAGCCGGCGTTCGAGAAGGAAAAAGGCCGCGCCCCGGAAACCCGCCACGAAGTACGCAAGGCGATGGCTGCCGATGGCATCTACCAGACCTGGAGCGCCCTGCGCCGCAGCAGCATGGAGATGCGCCAGCAGGCCGGTCGCGGCCTGGTGCTCAAGCAGGTGGATGCGCTGATCGACAAGGCACGCGCGCTCAATGCCAGTGACGATGGCCTGCAGCTGGACGCATCGGTGAAGGTGCCGCGCTACTCCAGCGCCGTCGACATCCATTGCATGCCCGGCGGCTACCACACCGAACTGCTGGCCGATGACGTATCGGCGGCCGCCAACTACGACTGCGGCATCTTCGCCACCACCGGCGGCATGCTCGGCCGTTACAACGATGGCGGCGGCCAGGCACTGGCGCAGTGGCTGCAAGAACAGCACCCCGAATTCAAGCCGCGCCGCATCCTCGATATCGGCTGCACGGTCGGCCACAACATCGTGCCGCTGGCGCAGGCCTTCCCGGACGCCGAGGTGATCGCCATCGACGTGGCCGCACCGATGCTGCGTTATGCGCATGCACGCGCCCGCGCCCTGGGGGTGAACAACATCCGTTTCCGCCAGGCCAATGGCGAGGCGCTGGATTATGCGGACGGCGCGTTCGACCTGATCACCACCTCGATGTTCTGGCACGAGAGTTCGGCCACGGCGATGCCGCGCAAACTGCGCGAAATCCATCGCCTGCTGGCAGCCGGCGGCCTCACCGCGCATCTGGAACAGCCGCAGTACCACGGCATGGACCCATACGAGCAGTTCATCCGTGACTGGGATGCGTACAACAACAACGAGCCGTTCTGGAGCGTGATGCACGAGTACGACCTGCGCCAGATGATGGCCGCGGCTGGCTTCGATGCCGAACGCTATTTCGAAACCAAAGTCCGCGGCGTGGTCGACCGGGACATCTTCCCGGTCGCCAGCGAAAGCGGCGAAGACCACGGCCGTGCTGCGCTGTGGACCATGTTTGGAGCGTGGAAAGCATGAGCATCGATCCGATCGCCCTGGCCGGCAGCCGCGCCCGTGGCAAGCGTCCGTACTTCTTCAAGGACCCGGATGTCGAGCGCGTGCTCTCCATCGCCATGGCCATCGCCATGGAGAACGCGGTGACCCACCAGCGGCTGGATGCGCTGGAACGTTTGATCGAAAGCAAAGGCCTGCTCAGCAGCGAGGAACTGGACCAGTTCCGACCGGACCGTGAGGCCGAAGCCCAGCGGACGCTGTGGATGAAGGAATACATCGCCCGGGTCCTGCGCATCGTGCAGCAGGAAACCGAGGCCTTGGAAGGCGGTGCTATGGACGTGCCGATGGAAGAAGTGATGGATGCACTTCGCAACGAATGAGGCCCAGCCTCAACTGATGACATCAATACGACCACAAGGGAAACCGCAATGCCGAACATGCAACTGCACATGCCGCTGCTGGCCCGCCACGAAGGCGTCTGGGACGGCGTGTACCGTTATTACGATGCCAATGGCGACAAGATCGATGAGCACAAGTCGCGCCTGATCTGCCGCTTCACCAGCGACGAAAACCTGCCCTACCACCAGACCAACCACTACAGCTGGGCCGACGGCAAGGTGGAAGTGCGTGACTTCCCGACGCGCTATGAATTTGGCCGGGTGATCTTCGACAACGAACTGATCTACGGCTGGGCCGCCGAAGTGCCGCTGGACGATCACCACCGCACCGTCATGCTGTATTGGAAGCGCAAGGGCGAGGAAGGTCTGGAGCTGTACGAGATGATCCAGCTCTCCGATTGCGGGCAGATGCGCAACCGCATCTGGCATTGGTACAAGAACGGCGTGCTGGTACAGCGCACCCTGATCGACGAGAAGTTCGTCAGCCGCGACTGGCAGAAGATCAAGGGCGAGAGCTTCAACGGCGACCCGATCTGATTACGCAAACGGAATGATGACTCGGGGCGCGATGGCGCCCCGAGTTTGTTTGAACACTGCAGATACTGCTTGAGCCCCTCTCCCGCATGCGGGAGAGGGGTTGGGGTGAGGGGAAGCTTTTAAAGCTTTAAAGCTCCCCTCATCCGCCCCTCGGGGCACCTTCTCCCGCAAGCGGGAGAAGGGAAGCTGCAGAAGCAAAAGCCAAAGCAATTGCAAAAGCAATTGCAAAAGCCAAAAGCCAGAAGCCAAAAGCCAGAAGCCAGAAGCCAGAAGCCAGAAGCAAAAAGCAAAAAGCAAAAGAACAAAAACAAAACCGAAGGCGAAAGCGAAGGCGAAGGCGAAGGCGAAGGCAGTAGCCGGGGCAACTGCAACTGCACAAACAACCGCAACCGCAACCGCAACCGCAACCGCAACCGCAACCGCAACCAACATGATCCAGGCTATCAACCACCGAGGTACGCAATGAGCAACACCCGCAGACATTTCCTGGGCAGTGCCGCCGGCCTGGCCGCGCTGGGCGCGGTTGGCCCGTCCCTGCTGGGTGCCTCGGCACCGGCGCAGGCGGCAATGGGCAAGGGCCCGGACGCGCTCAATGAGCGCACCGATGGCACCTATGCAACCGTGGAGCTGGCCAAGCCGGCCTGGACCCTGGGCCTGGTGCAGTCGCGCGTGCACAGCTTCGATGCGCGCGAATGGAAGTCGGCCACCAAGGCCAACCTGGCGCACATGCTGGACCTGATCGACAAGGCGCATTACCACGCCAAACCCGACCTGCTGCAGTTCCACGAATTCCCGCTCACCGGCTGGCGCAAGTGGACCCGTGAGGAAATCCTCAAGTTCGCCATCACCATTCCCGGTGAGGAAACCGAGGCCATCGCCAAGAAGGCACGCCAGTACGGCACCTGGATCGTGTTTGGCGCCTACGCCACTGACCCGGATTGGCCGGGCCACGTGCTGTCGATCACCACGATCATGAACGACAAGGGCGAGATCGTGGACAAGCACTGGAAGCCGCGCAACCTCAAGGGTGCCTTCCCGGATTTCGAGCTGTTCACCACCACCACTTACGACGTGCTCGACCGCTACGTGGAAATGTACGGCCGTGACGCAGTGGTACCGGTCACCCGCACCCCGCTCGGCAACATCTGCACCAGCTCCACCCAGCGCGAACCCGAGCTGTTCCGGGCGATGGCGTTCAAGGGCGCCGAGGTGTTCCTGCGCACCGCCTCGGGCGGTTTCTCGGAAATGGATGTCGCCGCCTGCGCGATGTACAACGGCGTCTACTCCTCGATCGTCAACAACTCGATCTCGCCGGACAACGGCCCTTACTTCGATGACCCGGGCTCAGGCGGCACCGCCCTGTACGACCCCAGCGGCAAGGCCATCGCCGAGGCGCAAAGCAAGGAAGAAACCCTGGTGCTGGGCCGCGTGCCGATCGCCGAGCTGCGTGCGCGCAAGCGCCAGCCGGTGGTGCACATGGATCTGTTCCGCGACGTCTACGACACCTACCAGAACGCCTACCCGCCGAACCTGTGGTCGGAATACCTGCCCACCTCGCTGGAAGACGCCGCCCGCTACATCCGCGGCAAGTCGCGCTGGAAGTAAGCATCGCCGCAAGGCAGTGCGGGCATCGGGCCAGTCTGCCCGATGCCCATTGTGCCGCGTGGCTGTTCAGCATCTATGGGCTGACGCTGAACAGCCGGCCCGGCACAATCGTGATGGATCTCACGGAATCTGCACCTGGTCTGCACACCTCGCTGCCGATACTGCGCGCAGGGGGAATGTTGACCGGCCACGGCTGGGAACGCCCGTTCCTTGTCGCCGGAGTCAGCAATGCTGGGAATGTTCAAGAAGAAAACCGCAGGCGTGGTCATCGTCACGCTCAACGCGCGCCTGCAACCGATGCACCGTGCCGAGCTGGAAGACGCATTCAGCGATGCCTGCAATGCGCATGACCTGGGCGCTGAGGTAGTAGGCGGCGGCACCCTGCTCGCCGACAACGGCGAAGTAGCCGCCTGCGACATCGAAGTGCGTGTGGATGACCTCAGCCCCGACAGGGTGGCCATGGTCGGGCGCCTGTTCGAAGCGATGCTGGCACCGAAAGGTTCGTACATGATCGCCGGCAGCGACGGCAAGCGCATCGCGCTGGGCCGGCACGAGGGCCTGGGCCTCTACCTCAACGGCACCGCGCTGCCGGAGGAAATCTACGAGGTATGCGATTCCAACCACGTGCATGACGAATGCGAGCGCCGCCTGGAAGGCCTGGGCATGGTCAACAGCCACTGGCAGGGCCCCACCGAAACCGCGCTGTACATGTACGGCGAGAGTTTCGAGCGCATGCATGCGGCGATCCTGCCGCTGCTGGAAAACTACCCGTTATGCCGGCAGTGCCGGGTTGAACGCATTGCCTGAGTGCAGCGCTGCGGCTGGGCAGTGCGCGGCGTTCATCCGCTGCTGACAAGCTTGGCCGGGCAGCGGTATAAGGTTGCCGCTCGCCCCACACAATGCGCGGTGCAGGCAATGCCATTGGCCTTCGATCTGGGCTTGAAACTGTGCTGGCTGATCCTGCTGGTCTACTGGGGCGTGACCGCCCTGCAGGCCAAGCCGGTGACGCGCACCGAATCACGCTGGAAACAGCTGCTGGTGTACTGGCTGCCGCTGCTGGTGGCAGTGCTGCTGCTCGGCCCGGGACCATGGTTCGGGCATAGCTGGCTGCGCGAGCAGTTTGTGCCGCATTCGCTGCCGGTCTACACGATTGGCCTGTTGCTGTGCATCTGCGGTGTGGTCCTGGCGATCTGGGCGCGCTGGCGGCTGGGCCGCAACTGGAGCGGCAATGTGCAGATCAAGCAAGCCCATGAGCTGATCACCAGCGGCCCCTATGCACGCGTGCGCCACCCCATCTACAGCGGCCTGCTGCTGATGTTCAGCGGCAACGCGCTGATGGTCGGCGACTGGCGCGGGGTTATCGCCGTGCTGATCGTGCTGGCCTCGTTCTGGGCCAAGCTGCGCCAGGAAGAACGCTTCCTGGCGGCGCATTTCGGTCCGGCCTATGCCGACTATGCGGCGCGCACCCGGATGCTGATCCCCGGCCTGCTGTAACGGCCAGGGCGGGTGCTCAGGGCCCGCGCTCGGGGTCATCATCCCCGCTGCGCCCCGCCCCGTAGCCCAACCCGGCACCCATGCCCATGCCGGCCCCCATGCCGCCCATGCCACCACCGGCGCCAGCACCGCCCTTGCCGGCACCACCGCCTTCCTTGTCTCCCGCCTTGCCGCCACCCTTGCCACCGCCACCGCTGCCGGCCGGGCGCAACGGCCCCTGCTGCGGAATGGCGACGGCTGCGGGAATCACTTCCAGGTCCAATACGCTGCGGATGAAATCGCGCAGCGACACCACCAGCTCGGCGGTATGGATCGGCCGGCCTTCCACCATGTCGGTGGCAGCGCGCGCGGCCAGCCGCACCTGTTCCTCGGTGCCCAGCAGGATCACGTCCGACAACGCCGCTTCCACCGCATCGCGGATGCGCCGGGCGCGCTCACCGGCCTCGCCCGGGTCCACCACCGGCAGCAGCACCGTGCCCTCGGCGGTGGTCACCGCCTGGCCCTGTGCCAGCTCGGCAGCGCGTCGGCGCAGGTCGCGCAGATGGCTGGGGTCAACGCTGAGATCACCTGTAAAGGAGCCGCCCAGGGTCTTGTAGGCGGCGATCAGGGTTTTCAGCCTTTCGTTGATCTGCCGATTGGCCGCTTCACGCTTCTGCTGCACCACCTGCATCACCAACAAGCGAATGCCTACACCGATGAGGGTGATGATCGCCAGGCCAAACAAGGTCGACAGCAGGCCCTGCCAAGAGCTGAAATCCAGACCGCGCATGCAACCACCACTTGCTGCAGGCGCACAACGGCGCCGAGGCAATCATCGTAGCGATTTGTCGGCGGCCGCAGGCACCGGGGCGGACACGACAGCGGACGGACGCGGTATCGTGTCGCCCTTCTCAACACCGAAACTCCTGCCGATGCCCAGCACTTCTTCCGCCCCGGCCAGCACTCCTCCACAGAAGCTGGAACGTGCACTCAAGCCACGCCAGCTGATCATGATGGGGCTGGGCAGCGCGATCGGCGCCGGCCTGTTCCTGGGCTCGGGTGTGGGTATCCAGGCAGCCGGTCCGGCGGTGCTGATCTCCTACCTGGTAGCGGGCACCCTGGTCATCATCATGATGCACGCCATGGGCGAGATGGCCGCCGCACGGCCGGCAAGCGGCGCGTTCTCGGTATATGCCGCCGATGCCCTGGGCGCCACTGCCGGCGCCACCGTGGGTTGGCTGTGGTGGGCGCAGCTGGTGGTGGTGATCGCCGCCGAGTCGGTTGGTGCGGCCGGGTTGCTGGCCTCGGTATGGCCGCAGCTCTCGGTGCCCTTGACCTCGCTGGCGTTCATGGTGGTGTTCACCGTCATCAACATGATGGGTGTGCGCAATTACGGCGAATTCGAGTTCTGGTTCGCCATCCTCAAGGTCGGCGCCATCATCGCCTTCATCCTGATCGGCATCGCCCTGCTGCTGGGCCTGCTGCCGGACGTACCCTCGCCGGGCCTGGCCAACATCACCGGCCACGACGGCTTCATGCCCAAGGGCCTGGCCGGCATCGGTGCGGCGCTGCTGGTGGTGATCTTCGCCTTCGGCGGCACCGAGATCGTGGCCGTGGCCGCGGCCGAAACCCAGGACCCGGAACGCAGCCTGGCGCGCGCCATCCGCACCGTGGCCTGGCGCATCCTGGTGTTCTACATCGGTTCGATCGGCGTGATCATCGCGGTGGTGCCGTGGAACAGCCCCACCCTCAAATCGCCGTTTGCCGCCGTGCTGCAGGTGGCCAACATCCCGGGTGCGGCCACCGCCATCACCCTGATCGCGGTCATCGCCCTGCTGTCGGCGCTCAATGCCAATCTGTACGGCGCCTCGCGGATGATCTATTCGCTGGCCGAACGTGGCGAGGCGCCGCGCTGGCTGGGCGTCACCAATACGCGCCAGGTACCGGTGGTGGCGGTGCTGGCCAGCGTGCTGTTCGGCTTTGCCGCCACCGTGCTGGAGCTGATCTACCCGGACAAGGTACTGCCGGTGCTGCTCAACGTGGTCGGCTCCACCTGCCTGCTGGTCTGGACCATCACCCTGGTGTCGCAGCTGATCCTGCGCCGCCGCGCCGACCGCCTGGGCACGCCGCTGCCGTTCCGGATGGCCGGTTTCCCGTTCCTGACGGTGCTGGCGCTGGCTATCCTGGCGTTGATCTTCGCGCTGCTGCTGCTCACCCCGGAAACCCGCCTGCAGTTCCTGTCGATGGCCGCCTTCACCGCCTTCATCGCACTGTGCAGTGGCCTGGCAAGGCACGCCCGCCGTACCTGACCGTGCCAAATCAGCTGGCATTCGAGCCCATCGCCACGATGGGCTTGTTTTAGTGCGCAAGTGACGGCAGGCTGCGCCCATCCGAGGCCAGTCATGTCCACAGCCGATCCCCGCGTCGACGCCTACATCGCCAATGCCGCCGCTTTCGCCCAGCCCATCCTGCGCGAGATCCGCCAGCGTGTGCACAGCGGCTGCGGCGCGGCCACCGAGGCGATCAAGTGGGGCATGCCAGCCTTCCTCTACAAGGGCAAACTGCTGTGCGGCATGGCTGCATTCAAGGCGCACGCCACGCTGGGCTTCTGGCAACGCGCCGATGGCAAGGGCGACGACTCGGCCATGGGCCAGTACGGCCGCCTGCAGTCGCTGCGCGACCTGCCCGGCAAACGCGAATTCAGCAACCAGCTGCGCGCCGCCACGCAGCGGATTGATGCCGGTGCAAGCCGGCCCAAAGCCGCTCCGCGCGCGCCGCTGCCGATGCCGCCGGCGTTTGCCGAAGCGTTGGCAACTGTACCGGCAGCCAAGGCCCACTTTGACGGTTTCACACCCGGCTACCAACGCGATTATCTGGAATGGATAGGCGAAGCCAAACGTGACAGTACCCGCCAGCAGCGTATTGCCTTGGCCATCGAGTGGTTATCCGATGGCAAGCGACGCAACTGGAAGCATCAAACGCATTGACGTGGGCCGCGCCAGCGATTCCACTTCCCCCAAACACCCCCATCAGTCCTGTTGCTACGCCATGATCGATCTAGAAGACCTCATCCAGCGCGCCATCGACCCGGCATCCGTCAAGCTGGAAGGCACCCTGACAAATCCGCCGTCCTTCGGCGTGTACGCCATCGAGAACGTCGATGACGGCAGCACCCATTTCCGCTTCGGCAACCATCCGGTGCGCAAGCAGGAACTGGAAGACAAGTTCGGCAATGCCGAACTGGAGTACCTGTTCCTCAACCGCGAGGATGCAGCAGCCATGACGTCGGCATTGAACCGCCCCGAAGCGGACTGAGCTTTCCGCGCTCGCAAACACGCCCCGCTGTTGTAGAGCCGAGCCATGCTCGGCTGGGCCTTGCCGGTCGGCTGTGGCTTACCGGTGAAGCCCCTTGCCGAGCATGGCTCGGCACTACGCTTCTCTCTCGCCGCGAAGGGCTCGTGCAAGGCTTGCAGGCATTGCGATTCCGCCAGGCGCGGTGACTGCGCATGAGCCGCATTCAGCCCATCAATCCGGCCACTCCTTGACTTAAATCATCGAGAACGCTGCAGGTGAAGGGGGAACATGTGGTCACCCCCGCAGCAGGAACCTCTCACCATGCTCAGCTCCACCCAACGTGACCTCATCAAGGCGACCGTCCCCCTGCTGGAGACCGGCGGCGAAGCGCTGACCAAGCATTTCTACGGGCTGATGCTGACCGAGAGCGATGCGGCGCGCCCCCTTTTCAACCCCGTGCACCAGCTCAGTGGCGACCAGCCGCGAGCGCTGGCCAACGCGGTGCTGATGTACGCCAAGAACATCGACCGGCTGGAAGCACTGGGCCCCCTGGTTGGGCAGATCGTGGCCAAACACGTCGCCCTGCAGGTGCTGCCCGAGCACTACCCCATCGTCGGCCACTACCTGCTGCGCGCGATCCGCGAAGTGCTGGGGCCGGACGTTGCCACCGACGAAATCATCGACGCCTGGGGCACCGCCTACCAGATGCTGGCCGACCTGCTGATCGGCGCCGAGGAGTCGGCCTATGCCGCCAACGAAAGCGCGCCTGGCGGCTGGCGTGGCGCCCGCAGTTTCCGTGTGGCCGACAAGGTCCGCGAGAGCGCCGAGATCACCTCCTTCCATCTGCAGCCGGTAGACGGCGCCGCGGTGGTGGATTTCCAACCAGGCCAGTACATCGGCTTGAAGCTGCAGCTCGACGGCCAGGAGGTGCGCCGCAACTATTCACTGTCGCGTGCCGCAGATGGCCGCGGCTACCGCATCAGCGTCAAGCGCGAAGACATGGGCAAGGTGTCCAACTATCTGCATGACAAGGTGCAGGTCGGCGACACACTGGAGCTGTTCGCACCGGCCGGTGATTTCACCCTAGTTGCAGGCGAGCGCCCGATTGCCTTGATCAGCGGCGGCGTCGGCATCACCCCGACCCTGCCGATGCTGGAGCACGCCCTGGCAAGCGGCCGCCAGGTGCACTTCATCCATTGCGCACGCAATGGCCAGGTGCACGCATTCCGTGATTTCATCGCCGACAAGCAGAAGCAGCACCCGCAGCTGCGCAGCTACACCTGCTACAGCGATGCGCTGCCCGGCGACAAGGCCGATGCCGATGGTTTCCTGAGCCGCGAGCTGCTGGAGCAGTGGCTGCCGGCCGAGCGCGACGTCGAGGCCTACTTCCTCGGGCCGAAGCCGTTCATGGCGCAGGTGAAGAAACTACTGCGCGATGTCGGCGTGCCGGAAACGCAGAGCCACTACGAGTTCTTCGGCCCGGCAGCGGCACTGGAAGCCTGAGCGGCATCGCCGCAAACGTGTGAGAGGTAGGAGGCCGGCGGGGAAACCCGCCGGTCTTCTTTTTGGGCCGCGGCTACGCAAGTACCTGCAGCGGCGCTAGGATGCGGCATCGCTCACTGCTTTGGGGAAACGCATGAACGTTTATGCCGTGGTGCTGGCCGCTGTATCGAGCTTTCTGCTGGGCGGGCTGTGGTATTCACCGGTGCTGTTTGGCCGCGCATGGAACCTTGAAAACGGCGGCGAAGTACCGCCGGGGCATCCGGGCAAGGTATTTGGCGTGGCGTTCTTGTTTTCGCTGCTGGCGGCGTTCGCGTTCGCCTGGTTCATCGGCCCGGCACCGGAACTGCGCAAGGCATTGCTATGCGGATTGGTCGTAGGCTTTGGCATGGTCGCGGCGAGCTTCGGCATCAACTATCAGTTCGCGCAGCGCAGCGGAAAGTTGTGGGCGATCGATGGTGGCTACCACACCGCACAGTTCGTGCTGTTCGGCCTGATCCTGGGCTTGTGGCACTAAGGCACTGAGGGCAGTAACGAAGATCCCTGCTGTTGCTGTTGCTGTTGCTGTTGCTGTTGCTGTTGTTGCTGTTGTTGCTGTTGTTGCTGTTGCTGTTGCTGTTGTTGCTGTTGCTGTTGCTGTTGTTGCTGTTGCTGTTGCTGTTGCTGCTGTTGCTGTTGCTGTTGCTGTTGCTGTTGCTCTAGCCCCCTCCCTTTGCCGCAGGCAAGGGGAGGGCTGGGGAGGGGTAGCTTCGGCTTCGGCTTCGGCCGTGGCTCTAGACTTTGACCTACCGGGTCCCCTTCCGCAGCGACGGAGCTGACGGACAAGACCCCGCATGGGGCGGCGTGCAGGACGCACGCCGTTTTTCGACGATACAAGGATGTATCGTCGAAAAATCCCGGCAGCGGAGTGGACCTGGAGCGCGCAGCGCGGAAGGCGCGTAGGCAGGGTGTGCTTTCTTTGGGCCACCTTTCTTTGCACAAGCAAAGAAAGGTGTGCTCGCGCGCCGCAGGCGGGCGAAAGCCCTTGATCTTGATCTTGATTGCCGTTGAGGCAAGGGCAAGGACAAAGGCAAAGGCAAGAGCTTTCACTCCCCTTCGGGGAGCGAGTCACTTTTCTTTGCTTGTGCAAAGAAAAGATAACCAAAAGAAAGCACACCCTGCCTCCGCGCCCACGCCGCTACGCGACGCGGGTCCACTCCGCCGTCAGGATTTTTCGACGATACATCCCTGTATCGTCGAAAAACGACGTGCGTCCTGCACGTCGCCCCGTTCGGGGTCTTGTCTGCCGGCTCCGTCGCTACAGAAGGGGCCCGGTGAGTCAAAGTCCAGAGCAACTGCAACTGCCAAAGCTCGAGCCACGGCCAAGGCACCCCTCCCCAACCCTCCCCTGCGCTTTGCGCAAGGGAGGGAGCTGGAGAACTGCCTTACGCGAGGTTGGCGCGCAGCCAACGCATCACAGTTTCAACTACGCCCAGCTTCTGCGGCACGTCCAACCCCAGCGCCCGCGCGAAACCATCGGCATTGCGAATGAATGCCTGACGTGCGATCCGCTGCGCCTGCTGCACGGTCGACTGCTGCCTGCGCAGCTGCACGATCTGCACCGACGGCCGTCCCGGCGGCGCGAACTTCTGGAAGCGACGCAACTCGTCAGCCACCAAGCCAACATCGGCGTCTGCCTTGAGCAGATGCTCACCGGCCAGCAACAGCTGCTCCAGTGCCTGCCCTGCAGAAGTCAGCGCTTTTTCTTCGGCAGCGAACATGGGCGCTGCCGCCAACACTGCCAAGGTGCTGTCGCGTTGCTGCAGACGCTGCAGGTGCGCTGTCCAGGGGAAGGCTGCGTGCGGGGTGGCCATGGTTTTCGGTATTCGGGGGAAGGCGGCGAACTTTACGGGTTGGCGGATGGTAGCGCCAGCTGGGGGATTTTCACTCAGCCAATAACCCGCTTGAACGGCGGCAACGAATCGATGATGCGCTTGCCATAGCGCCGCGTCAGCAGACGCGAATCCAGAATGATCACCCGCCCGGTATCGGTCGAGGTACGGATCAAACGCCCGGAGAACTGTGTCAACGTCCGCAATGCATGCGGAATCGCAATCAGGTTGAACGAGTTCAAGCCGCGGCTCTCGAACCACTCACTCAAGGTCGAGGTCTGCGGGTCGGTCGGCACCGCGAACGGCACCTGGGTGATCACCACCGTGGTGCAGGCCTCGCCCGGCAGGTCCAGGCCTTCACCAAACGAATTCAAGCCGAACAGCACCGAGCCCTCACCCGCCGAGGTGCGCCGGATGTGCTCGTCGATCATCTTCTGCTTGGCGCCGTCACCCTGCACCAGCACCTTCTTGCGCAGCGTCGCCGGCATCAGCTCGGCTACCTTTTCCATCTTCCAGCGCGAGGTGAACAACACCATGCTGCCCTTGTCCCAGTCCAGTTCGGCGGCCAGGTACTTGGCTACTTCCTTGGGATGACGCTCGCGGTCATCCGGGGTCACCGGGAATTGCGGCACGATCAACTCGGCTTGGTTGGGCAGGTCGAACGGCGAAGCCAGCGACACCATCTCCGCTTCTTCCGGAATGCCGTTGTCGATCGCCAGGGACTGGAAATCACCGCCGCCGGTAAGCGTGGCCGAGGTCATCACCACCGAGTCCACTTCGTCCCACAGCAGCTTGCGCAGCACCATCGCCGCCGACACCGGCGAGCAATGCAGGATGTAATCGCCATCGCGTGACATGGTCACCCAGCGCGCGATCGGCGGCTGGCCTTCCTTGTCCTCGCGGCGCCAACCGGCCCACAGGTTGTACTGCTGCTCGATCATTTCCTGGGCCATGCCCAGGTTGCGTTGCAGGCGCTCGACGGCGGGATCGTCCTGCTTGCCCTTGGCCACCGCCGAAGCGGCTGCCGTTGCCCAGTTGAGCAAGGTGCGGGTTTCGTCGGCCAGCACTTCGATCGGCTGCCGCCAGGATTCAGGCAGGCGACCGTTGGCAGCGCGCCACATCGGCTCGCGGTCATCGGGCTGCGGAATCCACACGTTGCCGATGTCATCGCGGAAGGACTTGAGCAACTTGCTGACGCGCGACGCCACATCGATGGCCTCGTTGGGCAACAGGTTGCCGAGCTTGTCCTTGTCCACCGCACGGTAGGCGCCGGCAATCAGGATCTGCAGGCGGCTGGTGCGTTTTGCCATGTCGTCCAGCGGCAGGTTGGCTGCACCCTGGTCAATGGCGACGTTGCCGATGTGATGGCCTTCGTCCAGCACCAGCAGCATTTCGCCAGGCGCTGCGATCAGCGGCTGGCCGCTGTCGCTGTCACCCAATGACAAGGCCGACAGCAGCAACGCATGGTTGGTGACGATGATCTGTGCATCACGCACTTCAGTGCGCGCGCGCTGCACCGGGCATTGCGACGAATACGCGCAACGGCGCCCGGCGCAGGCAGAGGCCGGCGTGGTGATGCGCATGCGCAGCGTGGGGGTGACGTTTTCCGGAGCGCTGTCCAGATCGCCATTCCAACGCCCTTCGATGAAGGCCTTGGTCAGCTTCTCGGCAACGTCCATTTCAATCGGCGCCAACGGCCGGTCGTAGAGCTGCACGTCGTCGCCGAACATGCCCTCCTGAACGCCTTCGCCCTGCGCTTCGGCGGCATTGCGCGTGCACAGATAGCGGGTTCGTCCCTTGGCCAACGCAACGGTAGCCTGCAGGCCGGTGGACTTGAGGAAATTGGGGATGTCGCGCTCGACCAGCTGCGACTGCAACGCCACGGTGCCGGTGCTGATCACCAGCTTCTTCTTGCTGGCCAGTGCGATCGGCACGCCTGCGGTCAGATAACCCAGGCTCTTGCCGACGCCGGTGGGCGCTTCCACCACGCCGACCCCGCCAGTGCCCAGCGCGCGCGACACCACACCGATCATCTGGCTCTGCGAACGGCGCGTGCTGAAGCCCGGCGTGTTTGCCTGCAGCTTGCTGTAAGCGTCACGGATGCCGGTTTTGATGTCCTCGGTCAGCGCCCGTGGTGCTTCTACTTTTTCCGTCACGCCAACCTGCCCGCAGCTCAATCAAGGCGGGTATTTTCCCATACCCGCCCGCATTCACCGAATGCGTTGGTGGCTCAGGCTTTGCCGGGGGCCTGCGGGCGTCGCAGGGCCTGCACCAGCGCCCAGGCCAGCAGGACGTAGCCCACCGCTTCGAACAGCGACAACCCGAGGTGCCCTATGCTGAACAGCGTATTCATCGAACCCACGCTGCTGTAATTGCCGCTTGCGATAAGCAGCAGGGGCACTGCACTGAGCACGCCGCCAATCATGGCCACCGCCAGCAGCAAGGCCAGCGCCGACAAGGCTACGCTGCGCACCTTGCCGCGCGGGGTATCGATCAACATCACCAACGCCACGCCAAGAGCAATCAGGATCGGCAGGCGGTAGCCGATGGAAACCAGCAAGGTGGTCAACAATTCCGTGGGTTGCATGGGCCGGCCTCAGTCCGCAGTGACCAGCAACGCGTCGCGGCCACGCAGCTCGGCGTAGATCGCATCGGTTTCCGGGCGCATGCCATGCCATTGCTGGAAGCTCTCGGCCGCCTGTTCCACCAGCATGCCCAGGCCATCGAAGCTGTTGCGGCAGCCGGCCGCACGCGCCCAGGCCAGGAACGGAATCGAAGCCTCGCCGTAGTTCAGGTCCACCGCCGTGGTCATGCTGTTGACCAGCGACAGCGGCAGGTTGAAACCGCTGCCGTCGCCACGCGCGGCCGAGGTGGCATTGATGATCAGTTCGAAGTCGCCCTGTTCGCGCAGCGCATCCCAGTACGCGGAAATGACACGGCCGGGTTCACTCATCGCATCGACCAGCGCATCGGCACGCTCAGGCGAACGGTTGACCACGATCAGCTCGAGGATGCCTGCGTCCAGCAAGGCCGGTGCCACACCGCGTGCAGCACCACCGGCACCGAGCAGCAGCACCCGGCGGCCGCGCAGGTCCAGGCCGTGGCGGCCGGTGAGATCACGCACCAGGCCGATGCCGTCGGTGTTGTCACCGTGCCAGCGCTCGCCCTTGCGCAGCAAGGTGTTGACCGCGCCGGCGCGGTGGGCGCGCGAGGTGGTGGTGGCACACAGCGCAAAGGCGGCTTCCTTGTGCGGCAGGGTCACGTTGGCGCCAACGCCGCCGTCGGCGGCAAAGGCTTCCAGCGCCGCAGCGAAATCTTCCGGCGAGGCCTCGATGGCGCGGTAGTCCACTTCGATGCCATGTGCCTTGCCGAACGCGGACTGGATGCGCGGCGACTGCGAATGGGCGATGGGCTGGCCGAAAACTGCGTAGCGTGGTGCGCTCATTGGGATCCTCTGCATGACCTAGACTGGACGGGATTTTGCTGACTGGACCCTTATGCGGACCCGACGTTTGCTGCTCGCGCTGAGCCTGAGTTTACCCTTTACCCCGATCGCCTCGGCGCTTTCCGAATTCGGCATCGAGGGCATGGGCATAGTTTCCACCGGCGCCGATGAAATGCGCGCAACGCTGTCGACTGACGGGCAGCGCATCATCTGGGCCAGCACCCGCCCCGGCGGTGCCGGCGGCTGGGACCTGTGGCAGGCGCAGCTGCAGGACAAGCGCTGGACCGCTCCGCAGCCACTGGCCTTGAACAGCAGCGCCGATGAGCTGGACCCCTTTCTCAGCAGCGACGGGCAGTGGCTGTACTTCGCATCCAACCGCAAGGGCGGGCACGGCGGCCTGGATCTGTTCCGGGCGGCGGTAGCAGCCGATGGCAGCCTGGCGGCGCCGCAGAATCTGGGCCCGGCCATCAATACCCGCCAGGACGAGCGCTCGCCGGCGCTGGCCGACGATGGCCGGCTGCTGTTTGCCAGCAATCGCGGCGGCGGCAGCGGCGGCTGGGATCTGTGGCAGGCGCGGGCTAGTGGTGACGGCTTTGCCGCCGTGACGGGCTTGGCCGGCATCAGCACGCCTGCCGACGAAGTGGATGCAAGCTGGCTGGGCGGCGGACGCGGGGTGATCGTTGCCCGTACCAATGCGCAGGGCGGAACCCAGCTGTGGTTGTCACAGTGCCGGCAAGGTCAGTGGGCCGAGCCGCGCCTGCTGGACCTATCGTTCAACAGTGCCGACAGCGACACGCGTGGCGCGCTTATCGATGCCAACAAGCCGGGCGAGCTGGTGGTCAGCGGCAAGGCGCGGGCGCCAAGGGCAGGCGGCATGGATCTGTACCGGATGAAGGCGCCGGTTGTTGATGGGGATGAGTCCTGCCGTTGAGGCGAGAGCCAACCCCTCCCCGGCCCTCCCCTTCGCTACGCGAAAGGGAGGGAGACAAGCGGCCGCCCCGGCAATATTTGGCAGCCTGCAGCACCAGCCCCCTCCCTTTGGCCGCAGGCCAAGGGGAGGGTTGGGGAGGGGTGCTTCTGCTTAAAGCTTCCAGCTCCAGCAAAAGCTACTTCCCTGCCAACACCGCAGCGCGCATCGCCTCGTACTCGGTCTCGCTGATCTGCCCGCCCTGCCTGCGCAGATCCAGCTCGCGCAGCTTGGCCTGTACATCCGTACCCTGCCCTGCCTCGCGCTGCAGCCGCTCGACGGCAGAGTGCAGCTGCGGCGGACGCTTACCGGCGCGCACGATGGCGGCAATGAACACGCCAATCACCACGGCGAACACCAGCACGCCAATCAGCCACACCGCCCAGTTGTAGCCCTCAAGACCGGGAACATTCATCTCACACCTCCTTCAACCAACGCGCGATCTGCGGTGCGTAATAGGTCAGCACGCCATCGGCACCGGCACGCTTGAAGCCGATCATCGTCTCCAGCACGCACTTGCGCTCGTCCAGCCAGCCGTTGGCCGCAGCCGCCTTCAACATCGCGTACTCGCCACTGACGTGGTACGCAAAGGTCGGCACGCCGAACTCGGTCTTCACCCGGCGCACGATATCCAGGTAAGGCATGCCCGGCTTGACCATCACCATGTCGGCGCCTTCTTCCAGATCCAGCGCGATCTCGCGCATGGCTTCGTCGCTGTTGGCCGGATCCATCTGGTAGGTCTTCTTGTCGGCCTTGCCCAGGTTGCCGGAGCTGCCCACCGCATCGCGGAACGGGCCGTAGAAGGCCGACGCGTACTTGGCCGAATAGGCCATGATGCGCGCGTTGATATGCCGTGCATCGTCCAACGCGGTGCGGATAGCACCGATGCGGCCGTCCATCATGTCCGATGGCGAAATGATGTCCACACCCGCTTCGGCATGCGATACCGATTGCTTGACCAGCGCCTCGACGGTGATGTCGTTGAGCACGTATCCGGTGTCGTCGATGATGCCGTCCTGGCCATGCGTGGTGTACGGGTCAAGCGCCACGTCGGTCATCACGCCAAGCTCGGGGAAACGCTGCTTGAGCGCGCGCACGGCGCGCTGCGCCAGCCCCTCCGGGTTCCAGGCTTCGGCCGCATCCAGCGACTTGCGCGACGGGTCGATCACCGGGAACAGATCGATCACCGGCACGCCCAGTTCCAGCGCCTGCTCGGCCTCGCGCAGCAGCTCGTCGATGGACATGCGGTCCACGCCCGGCATCGAGGCCACCGGCGTGCGGCCATCAAGTTCATGCACGAACACCGGCCAGATCAGATCGTTGCTGGTCAGCGTGTTTTCGCGCATCAGCCGGCGCGAGAATTCATCGTGACGCATGCGGCGCGGGCGGTACTGGGGATGGATCATCGCGGTACTCCTTGATTCTGGAAACAGGGTTATTGCAGCCGGTAACCTTGCGGCTGCAATGGCTCGGGCAGCGGGCTGTGGCCCAGCGCGTCGAGCAGATCGATTTCGATGGTACGCACCATGGCGTCCAGCGGCAGGTCGTTGGGTTCGAGGCCAAACGGCTCTTCCATCTCTTCGCCGAGCTGGTCCAGGCCGAAGAAGGCATAGGCCAGCAGCATCGACACCACCGGCGTGGCCCAGCCCAGCGCGCCGGCCAGGCCGAACGGCAGCAGCACGCAGAACAGCCAGGCACAACGGTGCAGCAGCAAGGTGTAGGCAAACGGCAGCGGCGTGCCGGCAATGCGCTCACAGCCGGCCTGCACGCTGGCCATGCCATGCAGGCGCGCTTCGAACTGGGCGTAGAGATACGGATCCAACCGGCCTTCGCGCAGCGGCACGGCCAGTTCGCTGGCCAGCTGGTTCAACACGCCATCGGCAACATTGCGCCGCGCCAGTACCGCAGTCTGGTCCGGCTGCAGCCATGGCGCGCAGGCAGCAAGCTCGTCGCGGCCACGCAGGCGCGCCGCCAGGGCGCTGGCAAAGCCGATCACCAGCCAGGTACTGCGCTGGCGCAGCTGCGGCTCGGCGGCCAGCAGCGCAGCGGCCTCGCGGGCGAAGCTGCGCGATTCAATCAGCAACTGGCCCCACAGCTTGCGGCCTTCCCACCAGCGGTCGTGGCAGGCGTTGTTGCGGAAACTGAGGAAGATCGACAGCACCAGGCCCAGCAGGGTGAACGGCACCACCGACAGGCCGCTGCCTCCCAAGGGATGCCAGCTGCGGCTGAATGCCGCCACCAGCACCGCCAGCACGCCGATGGCCAGCACCTTGGGGGCGATGGCCGGCACGATGGAGCCGCGCAGGATGTACAGCAACTGCCAACCAGTCGGGCGGGGGCGGATGATCATCGGGGAGCGGAAGCTGCCTGCAACAGGCAAAGGGCGCCGGAGGGCCTCCGGCCAGCCCCGTTATTTTACGCCCCCAGGCGGTACCTCGCCGGCCCCCAGCCCCGCCCCGTATCAGATGATGCCACCGCCTATGCTCAGGCGGATCACGCCCACAACGATGACAATCGCGTTGAGCAGCAGGCCGGTCTTGGCCCGGCCGCGCTTGCTGGCATGGGTGAACAGCAGGCCGATGGCGGCGATGATCGCGCCCACCGCCGCGAACGGGATCAGAACCCAGTTCCCCCAGCCCAATAGCGGAATAAAAGCCAGAATCATCCACAACAGGGCAATAATTCCCCAAATCAGGCTGATCAGCCCCATGTGCTTTCCTCCACCAAATACAGACTGCAAGATAGCCGGGAACAGGTGCGAAGCAAAAGGCCCTCGCCCTGGCCGGAAGTTCTCGACTGATTCAGCCGTTGCCATGGATCATCCGCAATTACCGATCACCGGGGAGTGAAACCATGAAACCTGCACTCGCTATTGCTGCCCTCGCCCTTGGCGCCAGCCTGGCACTGGGCGGCTGCGCCAGCACCTCCAAGGTCATGCTGGGCCAGGCGCGCGCGCCGGTGGACCCGGCCACTGTGCAGATCTATTCCACCCCGCCAGCCGGTTCGGTGGAGATCGCCCAGCTTGAATCCTCCAGCGCGGTCGGCTTTGGCACCCAGGGCCAGACCGATGCCGCCATTGCCCGGCTCAAGCGCGAGGCCGCCGCACTCGGCGCCAACGGCGTGATCCTGATGGGCGTCGGCGCCGGTGGTTCGCCGGTCGGCATGTCGGTGGGCGCGGGCAGTTTTGGCCGGCATACCGCAGGTGGCCTCAGCGTCGGCATCCCCACCCAGCAGAAGCGCGCCGCCGGCGTGGCGATCTGGGTACCGCCGGGCGCAGGCAGGTAAGTCCTGCGCGTGAGCTGATGCAACAAGGGCGCCGATTGGCGCCCTTTTTTCAACTGCATTCGAAGTGCCGCTGCTTGCTGCCATTGCGCGATGCGGGAACTACGCCGCTCGCGGCTGCAACCCGCGCAGGCAATGCGATCAGCTGTGATCGCGCAGGAAGCGCGCCATCGATGACACGCCCGGCACTGCCGGTTCGAATTCGCCAGCGACGTCGATGAAGCCACGCATGATGGCGATGTCGCGCGGGGTGCGGTTGATCGCGTCGCGCATTTCCGGATCGGCACCGGCACGCAGCAGGCGCTGCACCAGTTGCGGCAGCCCGTGCAGAGCAGCCAGATGCAGCGGGCCGAAGCCGCGCGGGTCGCGTACGTCCAGCGACACGTCTTCGTCGAGCAGGCGTTCCACCGCAGCCAGCACCACGCTCTCGTCGCAGGCCGTGCCCGGCTCGGCGCGTGCGCCCAGCAGCAACAGCAGCGGCGTTACCGTGCCGGCCGAGGCCTGGTCCGGTTCGGCGCCGGCAAGCAGCAGGGTATCGAGCAAGGCCAGCAGGCGTGAGCGGTCACGCGAAGTGAAACCATAAAGCGCGGCGCAATGCAGCGGCGCCAGCTGCTGGTCATCACCGGCATGTACATCGGCGCCGGCGGTGAGCAGGCGCGCGACGATATCCGGCAGGCCCAACGCGGCCGCCAGCATCAAGACGGTGACGCCGCCGGGCAGACGGTGTTCGAGTTTGGCGCCGGCATTGAGCAGCGCCGCCACGATCGTGGTCTGGCGCATGCTCACCGCCGCCGACAACGGCGTGGCACCACTGGCCGCGGCATGCTGCGGATCGGCACTGCGCGACAACAGCAGGTCCACCACGGCGGCATGACCGCCGCCGGCTGCACGCAGCAGGCCGGTGCAGCCCTGCGCGTCGACCGCATCGACGGCAAAACCAAGATTGAGCAGGCGACGCACCGCATCGGCATCGCCGGCCATCGCCGCCGCAGCAACATCGGCATCGCGCAGCGCGCGCAGCGGCAGCTGCCAGCCGCGCCAGTCCAGCAGGTCGGCAAGATCACGACGGCCGCTGGACAGCGCAACGCCCAGCGGCGTCTGCCCATCGGCGGCGCGTGCATCGGGCGATGCACCCTGCAGCACCAGCTGCTTGAGTGCGGACTCGCGGGCCAGCGCGGTGGCCAGGTGCAAGGCGGTCATGCCGTGGCTGTCGCGGGCCTCGCGATCAACCCCGTTGAGCAGCAGCGTCTGCTGCAGCTTCAACCAGCCAAGGCGCACGGCCAGCGACAAGGCCGGATCACCCGCCGGCGAGGCGGCAAACGGATCGGCGCCACGCTCCAGCAATTCCAGTGCGAACTGTTCGGTGCTGCGTGCGCCGTGGTCGTGCTGCGCGCAGGCCGCCAGGAAGCGGGTCAGGCCACCGCGACCGGCCGGCGACACGCCCTGCTGCAGCAATA
Source organism: Stenotrophomonas terrae (assembly GCF_039674165.1). Taxonomy (GTDB): domain Bacteria; phylum Pseudomonadota; class Gammaproteobacteria; order Xanthomonadales; family Xanthomonadaceae; genus Stenotrophomonas; species Stenotrophomonas terrae_A. The sequence goes on along the minus strand of NZ_JBDJMY010000016.1, from coordinate 23,893 downwards.
CCTGCAGGGTGGGAATCGCATCGACGCCGCGCGACAGCAGGGCAAACATGGGGGTATCACCGCAGGCATCGAGCACTTCCGGCGCGGCGCCCTGGCCCAGCAGCCATTCCACCACGCGCGGCTGCAGCGCCAACTCAGGATCGTGCAGCAGGCCGCCCAGTTCATCGGCCGCACACAGCTTGGCCAACGGCGCCATGCCATCGACGTTGCCGAATACCAGCGCCTCGCGCAGCAAGGCCAGCGGCGCGCGATCATTGAGCACCGGCACGGCATCGCCTTCCGCACCATCGGCAGTGCTGGCCGCATCGCTGACTGCAACCGGCAACGGATAGCTCGGGTCGAGCAGCGAGACGATGCTCCAACGGCCCGCTGCGGCGGCATGCTCGATGGCGCGACGGCCATCGCTGCCTACCCCATCGGTGGCAATGCCCAGGTCCAGCAGGCGGCGGATAAGCGCGGCCGATACATGTTCGGCGCGGCTGGCCAGCAACACCGCATTGCTGCCTTCGCCATCAACGGCATGCACGTCGGGCTTGTGCGCCAACAGGCGCTCCAGCACCGCGGCGTGGCCTTGCGAGGCGGCGTCCAGCCACGGCGTGCGGCCGGCGGCATCGCGCGGTTCCACATTGGCACCGGCGTTGAGCAGGGTTTCGACGATATCCACGTGGCCGGCCAACGCAGCCTCGTGCAGCGCGCTGCGGCGCTGACGGTCACGCGCATCCAGCCGCGCCTTGTGCTTGAGCAGCAGCTGCACACCGGCCGGGTCATCGTCATCGGTGGCCGCGGCCTGTACCAGCACCGGCACGCCATCGGCCGGCTCGACCTTGGCGCCGCGCTCCAGCAGGAATTTGCCCAGCCGCCAGTTGCCAGCCTGGCAGGCCACCGCTAGGGGGCTGTGGCCGTCGTTGTTGAGCGCATCGATGTGGGCAGCGGCATCGCGCAGCAAGGCAGCGACGCCCGGATCGGAACTGCGTGCGGCGTGATGCAGCGGCGTATTGCCATCGGCATCGGGGGTGCGCGGATCGGCACCGTTGGCCAGCAGGGTCATCACCGCTTCGGGGCGACCGTGCCAGCTGTCGCGGGTTGCCGCCAGCAACGGGGTCATGCCGCGATGGGCCTGGTTGACGTCGACGCCACGGCTGATCAGCGCACGCAGCAGGCGCAGGTCCGGCAATACCGCCGCCAGCACCGCCAGGCTGCGCTGGTCGCGCGAGTCAGCCGGGGCCGGCGCATGCGGATCCGCACCGGCGTCCAGCAGTTGCAGGGCACGATCAATGCGGCCGCCGCGGGCGGCGTCATATAGCTGCGGCACCAGCTCGTGCTGGGCGATGGGTTCCAGCGGTGCCGGCTCGGCCAGCGCCTCGGCAAACGGATCAAACGCCGGCTGCTGCACGCTGCTGTTCTTGCCTGCCCCAGCCACCGGCGCGCTGCGCATGGACTGCAGCAGCTGATGCAGCAGCGGGGCGATCAAGGCGGTGGCAATGGCCAGCGGCCAGCGCAGGCCAGCGCTGACCAGGCCCGGCCAGGCCGGTGCAACGATGGCCGCGCACAGCAGCAGCACCAGGGCGGCTGCGCCCAGCCCATGCCAGGAATCCAGGCTGCGGCCACTCAATGCCTGCCACTGCGTCCGCAGCGAGCTGTCTTCACGCTCCATCGCGTGCCACAGCGGCCAGGTGCGCCACAGCGCGAGCAGCGCCACGCTGACCGCGATGCTCAATGCCAGCACCGCCGCCAGGCTGCCGCTGTCATGCAGCGCTGCCAGCGGCCAGGACACCAATACCGCCACCACCGCCGCACCGCCGGCCCACAGCCCCAACAGGCCGGGAAGCTCGCGTTTGAACACTGCCAGCGACGGGGTCACGGTGCGGCTGCGCCGCCACCACGACACCGCCAGTGCGAACGCGGGCTGGGCCAGCACGCCGCACACAGCCGCGACCACGCCACCGAACGCCGTGGCCAGGGTCAACAACACCCCCAAGCCCAGCGCGGCGGCAACTACGCGGCTACGTAATGCTTCAGTCATCGCGACCGTCGATGCGGGCGATCTTCACCGGTGCCAATGGCAACGGCGGCGCCTGCAGGTGGAAACCGCGCTCGGCCAGATTGGCGCGCACCAGCGCGACATCAGCCTGGGCCAGGCGACGTTCGGGGGTCAGGGCCACCTCCAATACGAAGGTATACGGCGCCAAAGTGTTACCCAGCGAAGCCGGGATCACATCGAAATCATCACGCTTGGCGAGGTACACGTAGGTGTCCTGCTTGCGTTGGCTTTTATAGACGTAAGCTTGCATGCCAGCGGGCTTGGCCCTGCATCGGGAATCGGAGATTGTGTCGGAAATCCGGCGCTGTTGAAAGGCGGAGCGTCAACGAGCAAATGAATTCGCAAGGCTCTTATACATTCATTTACATCAAGATTTTGTCGAGACGCGGCTGTACGGGCCGCCCGCCGGATGGCCTGGCCGCGCCCTGCCGATATACTCGCGCCCCGTCGAACCCATGGAAGATCACGTGACGTCTGCCTCACCGCCGCTTCTGGCGCCGCTGAACATCCTTGCCTACACCGCCACCACGGCGTTGGGGGCGGGCTTGGATGCGCAACGGCAAGCCCTGCGTGAAAAGCGCAGCGGGCTGCGCCCGAATGATTTCGGCGATGCGCCGCTGACCTGCTGGATTGGCCGGGTGGACGCACTGGAAGATCAGGCGCTGCCGCCGGATCTTGCAGAATTTTCCTGCAGAAACAACATCCTGGCATGGCACGCCTTGCAGCAGGACGGCGTGCTGGCCGCGCTGCAGCAAGTCCGCCTGCGCCATGGTGCAGGCCGCGTGGCGGTGGTCATGGGCACCTCCACGTCCAGTATTGGTGCCACTGAACAGGCCTACAGCCAGCTGGAAACGGCAGCTGATGGCAGCCAGCATTTTCCGCAGGCACTGAACCGCCCCCGCATTCATACTCCGCATTCGCTGGGCGATTTCGTGCAGGCCGCAACCGGCCTGGGCGGCCCCTGCGTGACCGTCGCCACCGCCTGCTCATCCAGCGCCAAGGTCTTTGCCCAGGCCGCGCGCCTGATCAATGCCGGCCTGGCGGACGCGGCCCTGGTCGGCGGTGTGGACACCTTGTGCGGCAGCGTGCTGTTCGGTTTCAACGCCTTGCAGCTGGTGGCGCCAACACCGTGCCAGCCCTTCGACGCGCGCCGGGTTGGCCTGTCGCTGGGTGAAGCCGGCGGTTATGCGGTACTGGAACGCGCCGACGCCGGCCCGCCCACCCCGCTGCAGCTGTCCGGCTATGGCGAATCCAGCGACGCCCACCATATGTCGGCCCCGCACCCGCAAGGGCTGGGTGCACGCCTGGCCATGCAGGCCGCGCTGCAGCGCGCCGGCATCGATGCCGACGCGGTGGGTTACCTGAACCTGCACGGCACCTCGACGCCGGCCAACGACAGCATCGAAGCGGCGGCAGTGGCGGCACTGTTCCCGGCCACCCTGCATGCAAGCTCGACCAAAGGCTGGACCGGCCACACGCTGGGCGCGGCTGGCATCGTCGAGTCGGTGTTCGCCCTGCTGGCACTGGATGACGGTCTGTTGCCGGGCACGCTCAACAGCGAGATTGCCGATGCCGCCTGCGGCCCGCAGATCCGCTTTGAAAACGCCCAGGCGCAGATCAACTACGCAATGAACAATTCCTTCGGCTTCGGCGGCAACAACTGCTCGCTGGTGTTCGGCAGGGCAGGATGAAGCAGATGCTGCAAGCAAGCGTGGAAGGTATCGGTTTCTGGGGCAGTGGGCTGCCCGACTGGGACAGCGCCTGCGCCTGGATGCGCAAGGGCGAACGCCCGCTCGACCCGCCAGCGCGGCCTTCGCCGCAGCTGCTGGCGGCCAATGAGCGGCGCCGCGCGCCCGGCACCGTGGCGGTGGCATTGGAGGCTGCACTGGCGGCCTGTGAAGCGGCCGATCGGGCACCGGCCGGGCTGCCTGCGGTGTTCACCTCCACCCATGGCGAGCTGACCATCACCGATTACATGTGCGCCACGCTGGCGGAGGATCCGCGCGCCATCTCGCCCACCAAATTCCACAATTCTGTACACAACGCTGCAGCCGGTTACTGGACCATCGGCGCCGGTGCGCATGTGGCGGCCACCGCCATCAGCGCCGGCAACTGCAGTTTTGCGCAGGGCCTGCTGGAAGCGATGGTGCAGCTGCATGCCGGCGAGGAAGCGGTGCTGTTGGTGGCCTATGACGGCAACGCCAGCGGACCGGCGGCCGAGGTATCGCCCAGCACCGGCCTGCTCGGCGCGGCGTTTGTGCTCTCACGCGAGGCCTGTGCAGGGCTGCCTGCATTGCAGCTCACCCTGCATACGCAGATGCCTGCAGCGCCTGTGCAGCGCAGTGAGGAAGGGCCGCTGCTGCAGTTGTTCGGCAACAATGCGATGCACCCGGCGCTGCCCTTGCTGGAGGCTTTGGCGATGGACCAGGAAAGCCTGTGGCTTCGCGCCGGCGCTGAGCAGTGGCTGGAAATCGGCATCCGCCATGAGTGAGCCGCGCCCGCTTTCAGCAGACAACGTCGCCGTCGTCATTCCGGCATTGAACGAAGAACTGCGCATCCGCCAGGTGGTCGAAGACGCGCTGCGCTATTTCCCGCACGTGATCGTCATCGATGACGGCTCCACCGACCGCACTGCCGACTGCATTGCCGACCTGCCGGTCAGCGTGATGCGGCACCCGCAGCGCATGGGCAAGGGCCACGCGCTGCGCACCGGCTTTGCCGAAGCCAGCCGCCGTGGCCTGCAAGGTGTCCTGACCCTGGATGGCGATGGCCAGCACGTTGCCGCAGACCTGCCGCGCCTGCTTGCCAGCGCCAATCGCCACCCCGGCTGCATCATCATTGGTGCGCGCCTGCGCAAGCGCGCCTCGCAGCCGCTGTACCGGCGCCTGGCCAACGAATTCGGTGATTGGGGCATCGCCTGGGGCACGCACTACCAGGTGGCCGACAGCCAGAGCGGACAGCGTTTTTACCCGGCCGAGGTTATCGCCCTGCGCGACATCTCGGCCGAGGGTTTCGTGTTCGAGGCACAGGTGGTGATCGCAGCGGCGCGGCAGCTGGGCACGCGCTGCGTGTCGGTGCCGATCGAATCGCGTTACCGCTGCGCCGACAGCGACGAGCAGTTCCGTCCCAGCCACTTCAAACCGCTGCAGGACCTGTACTGCATCACCAGCCACATCGTGCTGTTGGCACTGCGGCATGGCCACATCTGGCGCGTCTACCGCACCATCCGCAAGCACCCGCCGGTCATCGACAGCACCGACGTCGGCAACTGAGGCCAGCCCTCAGCCCATGCCGCCGTTGATGCCGATCACCTGGCCGTTGATGTAGCCGGCCGCATCGCTGCACAGGAAGGCCACCAGTGCCGCCACTTCCTCCGGTTTGCCGGCGCGTGCGGCCGGCACGGTCTGCTTGATCAGCTCCGGCGGAAATGCATCGGCCGCCATCTGTCCTTCGATCACCCCGGGTGCGACCACATTGACGCTGATGCCGCGGCTGGCCATTTCCCGCGCCAGTGACTTGCTGGCGCCGTGCAGGCCTGCCTTGGCAGCGGCGTAGTTGGTCTGGCCGCGATTGCCCAGCACCGCCGCCACCGACGAGACGCTGACGATGCGCCCCCAGCGGGTGCGCGCCATCGGCAGCAGCAGCGGCTGGGTGACGTGGAAAAAGCCGTTGAGACTGACATCGATCACCCGCTGCCAGCGCTGCGCGTCCATGCCGGCCATCGGCGCGTCATCGTGGATGCCGGCGTTGTTGACCACGATCTGGATCGGGCCATCGACCAGTAGCACTTCCAGTGCAGCACTGACTGCCGCGCAATCGGCGACATCGAACGCCACCGCCTGCGCGCTGCCGCCATCGGCAAGGATCTGCGCCACCACCGCCTCGGCACGCGCCAGGTTTGTGTTGGCGTGCACGATCACATGCGCGCCGTCCGCAGCCAGCTTCTGGCAGATCGCTCCGCCAAGGTCGCCACTGCCGCCGGTTACCAGCGCACGTCGTTGCTTGCTCATGATGCGATTGCTCCGCTGTATCTCATTTATTGTCACGGCAACTGCAACATCACCGCAGCGCGCCCTTCTGCCAGCAGCTGCCCCTGGTGATGGATGCGGAATGCATATTGCTGGCTGCCTTCGGCTTCCGCCAGCACCTGCGCGCTGGCCTCCAGCGCACCGGCCAGATCATCGATACGCGCCACATGCAGCTGCACATCACGCAGCGCCACCAGCACCCCCGGTTTCACCGCGCCGCCTTGTTCGCGGCCGCGCAGGCCACCGTGCACGGCCATCGCCTGCGCGCCGTATTCGCACAAATGGATAGCTGCCAGTTGATCGCCACGCCGCAGCGGATGCAGGACATCGCGGTGATTGAAAGCACGCAGCGCGATCTCCTGCGGCGACCAGTCCACTACCTCGTCCCACAGGCACATGCCGCCCTGGTGTGGAACCAGTTGCAGGATTTCATCACGCCCCAGCATTGCCACCCTCCTGCAGCGGATGCCGCGATATCAACAAGGCCAATATGAAGTTGCAGACCACGCCCAGCGCCACCGTGCTGCCGATCGCGCGCAGCACCGGGATCGACGAAAGACCAAGCAGGCTGAACACCAGCAGGGTCATCACGCTGCACACCAGCAGGCCGTGCAGGGTGCGCAGCTGGTCGGCATGGCTGTCACCGGCATGCTCGAAGAACAACCCGTAATCCAGGCCAAGCCCGGCAGCCAGGATCAGCCCGATCAGATGGAACAGGTTCAATTCCACACCCAGTCCGCGCAGTACCGCCAGCACCAGCAAGGTGGTCAGCAACATCGGCAGCAGCACCCGCAACACCCGTCGTGGCGAGCGCAGTGCGATGCCCACGGTCAGTGCCAGCAACAGCACGGCAACGGCCAGCGCCAGCAGCACACGGCTGCGGTAGTCGGCCACCAGCGATTCGGAGGCCTGCTTCATGTCCAGCAGCTGCGCGCCATGCAGGCGTGCGGTGCTGGCGACGGCGGCCACGTCGTGCAGGCCGCTGAGCGATACCAATGCGATGGCATGGCCCTCGCCCTGCACCAGCAGGCCCTCGACCGCTGTGGCCAGCGGCGTGCCGTGCAGATCGGCGGGCTGCAGTGGTGGCGCGGTGCGCGCGCGCATAACGTCGGCGACGAACGGAGCGAAAGCATCATCGATGAAGGGTGTGCCTGCCACCGCGCTGGCCAATGCCGCACGCAATGTGGCCTCGTCGGGCAACCGCTGTTGGCGTTGGCGCTGGGTGGCGGCGCTGGGCAGGTAGCGCGCTGCCATGTCGTAACGCTCTAGCTCGCCATTGGCGACCAGCGCATCCAGCGCAGGCCGCAACTGCTCGCTGGCGGCAAGCGCGGACTGCGTGTCGTCGCCGCGCACGGTGATCAGGTAACGCACGTCCGGCGCACCCAGCTCACTGCGCAGCTGCGCATCACGCGCCAAGTCCTGCGGATCCACCGGCGTCAGCCGGCCCAGATCGTTCTGCCAGAACGCACCGGGAGCCAAAGCCATCACCGCCAACGCCAAACCGGCGAGCAAGGCCAATGACCAGCGCGGCCGTGGCAGCCGTTGGGTGTGCTGCCACAGACGCGCCAACCGTGCGGAGTCGGCGAAATCGCGCGTGGCCGGATCGATCAGCGCCGGCAGCAGATAACGGGTGGCCAATGCGGCCGTGGCCAGCGCGGTGATGGTGAACACCGAGAGCTGCTTCAAGCCATCGACGCCGGAAAACAGAAACGTGAGATAGGCGATGCAGGTGGCGATCACGCCGGTGCCCAGCGTGGGCCACAGCGCGCGCACGTTGTCCCATGCCGAGCGGCCCGGCCGCTGGTGGCTGAAGAAATGGATGGGGTAATCCTGCACCACGCCGATCAGGGTGAAGCCGAAGGCGATGGTGATGCCGTGCACGCCATCAAAGCCCAGCGCCACCGCGCACAGGCCGGCAAGGCCAGCGCTGGCCAGCGGCAGGAAACCGAGAATCGGCATCTTCCAGCTGCGGTAGGCAAACCACAGCAGCAGGATCATGCCGATGGTGTCCAGCGTGCCGATCATGCCGGCTTCGCTGGCGGTGCGGTTGCCGATCTTCACCGAGAACGCGCCCGGCCCGCTCAGCTCGATGCGGCTGCCACTGCCGGCGGCAATGGCGGCGAAACTGCCGTTGATGGTGTCCACCGCCAACTGCTGCGCGCCGGGATCAAAACCGGCGGCATGGGTCTGCACCAGCAGCAATGCCTGCTTGCCGGCGCGGTCGAACCACACATCGTCGATACGCTGCGGCGCGTTGGCCGGCTGCAGCGCTTCGGCAACGCGCAGCACCTGCAGGGTGGGATCGGATGGCAGCAGCGGCTCGATCAGGCCGCCGGCAGGTGAGCCCAGGTCCTGCAGGCGCGCCTGCAGTTCCTCGCCCAGGTTGGCGCTGGAAAACGCATCCGCCGGCAATGCTTCGATCAGGTAGCGATAAGGCAGCAGCTGCTCGGGAAACGCCTCCAGCCCGGCCTGTTCGCCATTGGCGACCAGCTCGAACTGGGCGTCGCTGGCCAGCGCCTCACGCAGCGCGCGCGATTGCTGTGCCAGCTGCTCGGGCGCGGCACCAGACAGCGCCACCAGCAGCAGCCGCGCGCCCGGGCCTTCACCCAGCTCGTCCAGCAGCAGCTTCTGTGCAGGCGTGCGCGCATCGGGCATGAACTTGCGCAGGTCACCACTGACCTGGATGCGGCTGCTGATCCACATGCCCAGCACGCCGAGCAGCAGCAACCAGACAATGGCCAGGCCGATGCGCCCGGTGGAGGTCAGCTTCAACGCGAAGCACCGGCAGCGCACAGGCCGTTCAATGCCGCCGCTTGCGTCACGTTGGCCGCAGCCGTGGCCGCGCCGCCCAACAGGGTGCGTTGCACATCGCCCTTGGCCGGCTGGGTTTCAATGCAGCGCAGTTCCGCGTTCTGCCCATGCAGGGTCACCGCACGCACGCGCCGCGCCAAGGCATCGGCCTTGGGTGTGAGTTGCAGCTGCCAGTGTTGCGCGCTGCCCGAGGCCTGCAGCCGATAGTTCTGTTCAAGCGCGGCCAGGTCACCGGCCAGCATGGCGCCAAAGCTGGCCTGCAGATCGGCAAGTTCGGGCACCCGCTGCAGTGCGAACACACGCGGCGGCTTGCCGGCACGGGCAATGCTGACCTGGCCACTGGCAATGGTGGTGGTTTCGGCATACGGCGCGCGCACCTCGCGCACCAGGGTGTCGGCATCGGGGCGGCGGTATTGGCCTTCGACCCGCAGCGGCTCCTTCAGCAGCGCCGAGCCACGCAGTTCGAGGAAGTTGGTCTGGCTTGGTGCCGGTTGCGCCAGCTGACGCAGGATCCAGGCCGCATCAATGCCGCTGGCCAGGGCCGGGCTGCTGAGCAGCAGGCCGGTCAGCAGGCAGGCGAGCCGATGTTGCAGGGTCGTTGGAATGCCAGAAATCATAGAAGTTGAACCAGTTGTAGGGAGCTTGCCGCAGGTGATGCTCCAGCCTGCCGGCATAACGGTGGATAAGCGCGGACAACAGCTCATTGCGACGCGGGCGTGGGACATCCACGACCTCGGCAAACGATTCGAAGCGCAGGTCATAGCGGTTGCCGCCGCGATACAGGCCGAACGCCAGCATCACCGGGGCCTTCAGCGCACTGGCAATCAACCACGGCGCGGCGGGGAACGCGGCATCGCTGCCCAGCAGCGGCGCGGCGATGCTGGGCTCGCCCGGCCGCGCGCGGTCCACCAGCAAGGCCACCATCGCGCCATCCTGCAGCGCCTGCTGGATGGCCAGCACGATCGCGGTGCCATCCTGCCCGGCATCGATGATGCAGTCCGCGAGCTTGGGGTCGAGTTCGGCCAGCAGCTCGGTGATGGCCGCGTTGTGCGCGCGGTCCATCAGCACCCGCAGCTTCAGGTCCGGGCGCATCCTGGCCAGCACCCGCAGGGCATCAAAGCTGCCCAGATGGGAGCCGAACACCAGCACGCCACGGCCTTCGTCCAGCAGCTGCAGCAACGGCTCGGTACCGCTGCTGCGGATATCGAACAGGGCGGTACGGCCGGCCAGCAGGAATACCCGGTCAAGAATGGTGGCGGCGAAGGTATGGATGTGGCGGGCGACCTGCCAGGCGCCTGCGCGGTGACCACGCAGGCGCTGCAGGTAGTCGCGCGAGGCACGCCGCTCGGCTCCGCGCACGCAGTAGAAATACAGGGTGATCGGATACAGGCAGGCACGGGCGATACCGCGGCCGCCATGGCGGGCGATGCCGCCGATCAGACGGATCGCAGCGCGTCCGCCGCCTTCGGGACGGTGCTTCCAGTCAGTCTCGTTCATGCCCGCAGGCCGGCCCCGGCCAGCACCAGTTCGCCGCGCACCAGCAACCGGTCCTCACGCAGGACGCGGAATTTCCAGCGTGGCGACTGCCCCTCCAGTTCCACCCTGGCCTCCTCATCGGGCAGCAGCGGCGCCATGAATTTCACCTGCGGCAGGCGCAGGGCGCCAATGGCGTGCCCGCTATCGGCGGCGACCGCCAGCAATACCTGCTCCAGCAACACCACGCCGGGCACCAATGGCCGGCCCGGGAAGTGCCCGGGCAAACAGGGGTGATCGGAAGGAATGCTGAAGCGCATGGCGTGCTGTACCCGCTATTTTTGACGACAGGATACCGGCAGCCTTGGCGTTCAGCGCAGCAGGTCGCGCCAGAATGCCGGGCCCAGTTGGCCCATCTGGCGCATGAAATCCCAGGCATTGCGGTACGGGCGCTGCGGAAACAACTGCGAGCGCACCGCATATTCCAGCGCGAAAAAACCGCCAATCAGCCCCCAATCGGCGATGTTGGCGCACCACGACCATTGCTCATGGGTCACCGGCCACCACGGCTGGATGCCGAAGGCAGCCAGCAGGCCGTCGGGCACGGCACTCATCGCCAGCACCAGGTTGATCAGTGCCAACACCAGCAACACCACCGCCCAGGCACCGCTCAGACGCCGGGTGTAGCGCTCCAGCGGCACCGTCACCGGCATGCCGGCACGCGCATACAGCGCGCGCACGATGCGGGTGATCAAGGGAATCTGCCCCGGCAGCAGCGAACGCGCGAAACCCCAGGCCACCAGCAGCGGGAACACCACCGGCGGCGCCAGCAGCAGCATCCACGCCCATACCGAGCCGCCCAGCCACCACAACAGCGCACACGATGCCAGCAATACGGCCCAGGCCCACGGCCGCAGCCGCGCCAGCGGCTCGAGCAGGCACAACAGCACCAGCCCGGCCAAGGCCGCGGCCGCCCACAGGCCCTCGTTGCGCAGGCTGGCCACGTGCGACAGCACCGGGTAGGCCAGCAGCAGCAGCACCCGCAGCGCCAACGCCACCGGCCCTTGGCCGGGTTCAGGGCGGTCAGCGCTCACCGCGTTCAAATCGTCTTGTTGGCTTGGACGTGCGCCGACAGGGCGCGCAGCGAGCCGAAGATGCGGCGGTTGTCCTCGTTGTCCGAGCGCAGCTGGAAGCCATAGCGCTTGCTGATGGCCAGGGCCAGCTCCAGCGCATCGATCGAATCCAGGCCCAGGCCGTCATTGAACAATGCGGCTTCCGGATCGATCTGGGCCGGGTCCACGTCTTCCAGGTTCAGGCTTTCGACCAGCAAGCCGGCCAGCTCGCGCTCGGCTTCATTCTGTTGCGACATTTCCATACCTACGGCAAATAGAGCCGCAACGATCCGGCATCGCCGACTGTTGCGCAAGCATTACAGCTTGGGCACGCGGGGTATCATTGCCGTCTCTGCGATGCCCGATACGCCGTGCAATGACGTTCCCGTTCCATTCCAGCTACCTCAGCCAGCCGTGCTCCGCCTGCTTGCCTGCCAATGTCACGGGGGACTGAGATGAACGCCCAGACCTCGCCGGCGGCTGCCGCCTCGCTGCAGATCGACTATGCCGACCCGGCCCTGTTGCCGGCCTTGCTGGCTGACCCGCAGGTGCTGGCCATCTTCGGTTTCCACGCCGGCAACGCAGCGCCGCCCAGCGATGACCCGCGTTACCTGCAGGTAGGCCTGCAGGCCGATGGCGTGGCGCAGCTGGAAGTCTGGCGCAGCGACAAGCCCGTCAGTTGTGGCCGCGATGCCAACGGCGTGGCCTGGGCCAGCGATGGCGTGTTGATGTTCGGCGCGCTGCAGGTCGAGGAAAACGCGCATGGCGGCATCATTGGCGCCGCCGAGCACGCCTACGCGCAGTTGCTGCAGACCTTGCCGGCACACGCTTACCCGCACCTGCTGCGCATCTGGAACTACCTGGACGCCATCACCGAGGGTGAAGGCGACAACGAGCGCTACCGCGAATTCTGTGTCGGCCGTGCGCGCGGCATCGGCGACATCGACACCGGCACCCTGCCGGCAGCCACCGCGATCGGCCGGCTCGATGGCGTGCGCGTGCTGCAGGTGTATTGGCTGGCCGCGCGCAGCGCCGGCACGCCGCTGGAAAACCCGCGCCAGGTCAGCGCCTACCGCTATCCGCGCCAGTACGGCCGGCAGTCACCCAGTTTTGCCCGGGCCATGCTGGCCGCCACCGGCAGCCGCCTGCCGCTGCTGTTGTCGGGCACCGCCAGCGTGGTCGGCCACGCCACCCTGCATGGCGACTGCACGCAGCGCCAGCTGCAGGAAACCTTTGCCAATTTCGATGCCCTGATCGGTGCGGCACGTGCGCAGCGGCCCGGCCTGCCTGCGCATTTCGGCACCGGCAGCCGGCTCAAGGTGTACGTGCGCGACGCGGCCGAAGTGGCCAGCGTGCGCACCATGCTGGCCGAGCTTCTGCCGCCGCAGGTGCCCTACATCGTGTTGCACGCCGCAGTGTGCCGGCGCGATCTGCGAGTTGAGATCGACGGCGTCCACGACGCCTGAGCAGGCCGCCGGCGACAAGCGCGCCGGCAACTCCGATGGTTCAGTGGCGCAGCAGCGCCAGCACCGCATCGCGCGGCAGCTTGCCGGTATCGTTGCGCGGCAATACCGCCACCTTGCGCAGCGGCCGCGGCAGGAACACCGGGTCCATCAGCTCGCGCAGATCGCGCAGTATTTCCGCCTCTTCGCGGTCCGGCGCCACCACCAGCGCGGCGATACGCCCGACCGCATGGCCGGGTTCGGGCGCCAGCTGCACCACCACCGCGTCGACCACGCCCGGCACGGCCTGCAGCTTGCGCGTCAGGTCACCCAGCGAGGCGCGCTTGCCGGCGATTTCCAGCAGATCGGCGCGGCGGCCACGCAGCACGAAGCGTTCATCGGGCAACAGTTCCACCAGATCGGCCAGCACCACCGGCGCGGCCAGGTGGGCTGCATGCACCCGCGTGCCGTCCGGCTGCGGCTCCAGCCGCACGCCGGGCAGCAGCGTCCAGGCCGTCTCCAGGGCGGTGCGGCGACGGGCGAAGATGCAGGTTTCGGTGGAGCCGAACATCTCCCGCACCTCGGTGGCGAAGGCCTGCTCGGCGGCTGCGGCCAGTTCCTGCGCCAACGGCGCGGTGGCGGTGACGATGCCGGCCAGTGGCGGCAGCTGCACGCCGGATTCAACCAGCGCCTTGAGATGCACCGGGGTGGTGATCAGCACCCGTGGCGCGCTCACTTCAGCCAATGCCAGCGCCACATCCTGCGGAAAGAACGGCCGCCCGGCCTGCAAGGTGGCCGGTGCCAGCAAGGGCATCAGCACCGCCATCTCCATGCCGTACATATGCTGCGAAGGCACCGTCGCCACCAGCGCCGGCTGCGCGTCGCCCCACAGGCTGCGCAGGGCCTGCAGGTTCTGCGCGGTGCTGGCCAGGAACGAGCCCCAGGTTTTGCTGTTGGCGCAGGGCGTGCCGGTACTGCCCGAGGTGAAACCGATCGCCACCAGCTGATCCTCGCCCAGCGTCGGCGTTTCGCCGGCCAGGCGCGGCAATACCGCCGGCAACAGGAACCCGCCCGGCGGCAACGGCTGCTGCGCATCGTCGCCCAGGCAATAGGTCTGCGGGTAACGCTGCTGCACATCGGCCACCACCGCATGGGCGCGTGAAGACGGCAGCAGGTTCACCTGCCCGCGCAACGCCACGGCGCAGAACGCCACCAGAAAACGATAGCGGTCGTCGCATAGATTGACCGCGTGTTGACCGGATGGCAGCACGGCCGCCAAGCCCCGCACATGTTCAAAGAACGTCTGCAGATCGACCGACTGGCCGCCGCCACTGGCCAACAACCGGTGCAACGGACCCCGGGCCAGCGGATGGCGCGTGGTGGAGGGCAACTGCTCAGAAACAACCGACATGCGACTGCGACGACCTCGTTCGAAGGAGTGTCCGTCGCGGCTGCAGCCACGACAGGGCGGCCAGCTTGGCGCTGCCCGGCCCGGCTGGCAAGCCGGAACGGGCATTGTGGTTAAGCAGGGGCAGGATCAGTGATAGCCGGTATCAGCAGTCACCTTGCCGCGGAAAACCCGGTAGGACCACACCGTATAGCCAAGGATCACCGGCAGCAGCAGCGCCAGCCCGACCAGGCTGAAGGCCAGCGAGGAGACCGGCGCGGCCGCCTGCCACAGGGTCAGGGTGGGCGGCAGCAGGTAAGGCCACATGCCCAGCACCAGGCCGATGAAGCCCAGCACGAACAAGGCCAGGGTGAGCAGGAAGGGCGGCAGGTCGCGGCGCGGATGCATGGCGCTTCGCCACAGCGCCACCGCCACCGCCAGGGTCAGCAGCGGCACCGGCGACAGCCACCAGAAGTTGCCGTCGCTGAACCAGCGCTCCATCACCCGCGACTGCAGGAACGGCAGCCAGGTGCTGACCAGGCCCATGAACACGATCACCGCCACCATCAGCGGCCGGGTCAACGAGCGTGCCAGGGCCTGCTCGCGGCCCTCGGTCTTGAGGATCAGCCAGGTGCTGCCGAGCAGCGCATAGCCGGTCACCACCGCCACCCCGGTCAGCATCGAGAACGGGCTGAACCAGCCAAACGCGCCACCGCTGTAATGCCCGTCCTGCATCGGCAGGCCCTGCACCAGCGCGCCCAAGATCACACCTTGCGCGAACGCGGCCAGCAGCGAGCCCAAGGCGAAGGCCACGCTCCAGATCGCCCGCGAACGATGCGCCTTGAAACGGAACTCGAAGGCCACGCCGCGGAACACCAGCGCCATCACCAGCAGCAGCACCGGCAGATACAGACCCGACAGCAGCACCGCGTAAGCCTTGGGGAAGGCCGTCATCAGCCCTGCGCCGCCCAGCACCAGCCAGGTTTCGTTGCCGTCCCAGATCGGCGCGGCGGTATTCATCATCACATCGAGCTGCTGCTCATCCTCGGCAAACGGCGCCAGGATGCCGATGCCAAGCACGAAACCGTCCAGCACCACATACATCAGCACGCCGAAACCAATCACCGCGAACCATGCCACCGGCAGCCAGGTTGTCATTTCCATGTCAGCGCTCCTCCAGCGGTTCGTTGACGCCGGACAGCGGCCGCGCCGGGGTATGCATGCCGTCGTCGCGCGGCGGTTGCTCATGTGGCGCCGGCCCGCTGCGCATGATCTTGACCAGGTACCAGATGCCCCAGCCAAACACGAACAGGTAACCGATCACGTACACGCTCAACGACAACACGGTCATCCACACGCTCTGCGTGCCCACCGCATCTGCAGTGCGCAGCAAGCCATAGACCACCCACGGTTGCCGGCCCATCTCGGTGACGAACCAGCCGGCAACCAGCGCGATGAAGCCGCTGGGCAACATCCAGTTCCAGCCACGCAGCAGCCACTTCGACTGCAACAGACGCCCCCGCCACAGCTGGAACGCCGATATCCACGCCAGCACCAGCATCAACGAGCCCAGCCCGACCATGATGCGGAATGCATAGAACACCGGCACCACCGGCGGCCGTTCGCTGGCCGGCACGGAGGTCAGCGGCGCAAACGTGCCGTCCAGGCTGTGGGTCAGGATCACGCTGCCCAGCTTGGGGATGGCGATCTCGTAATCGTTGCGTTCTTCCTTTTCGTTGGGCACCGCGAACACCACCAGCGGCACACCTTCGCCCGGCTTGGTCTCATGCCAGTGCGCTTCCATCGCGGCGATCTTCATCGGCTGATGTTCGAGCGTGTTCAAGCCGTGCATGTCGCCAACGAATATCTGCACCGGCACCGTCAACGCGGCGAAAGCCACGGCTGCCACCAGCATCTTGCGACCGGCTTCCACATGCACGCCGCGACGCAGATACCAGGCGCCAACACCACCGATGACAAAGCAGGTGGTGATGAACGAACCCAGCGCCATATGCGCCAACCGGTACGGGAACGAGGGGTTGAACACCACCTGCCACCAGTCCTGCGGATGCACGATGCCATCGACCAGCGTGTAGCCGGCCGGCGTGTGCAGCCAGCTGTTGGACGACAGGATCCAGAAGGTGGAGAACAACGTTCCCAACGCCACCATGCAGGTGGAAAAGAAGTGCAGACGCGGCGAGACCTTTTCCCAGCCAAACAACATCACACCCAGGAAGCTGGCTTCCAGGAAGAACGCGGTCAACACCTCGTAGGTCAGCAAGGGCCCGATTACCGTGCCGGCCACTTCGCTCAGGCGCGGCCAGTTGGTACCGAACTGGAAGGCCATCACGATGCCGCTGACCACGCCCATGCCGAAGGACACCGCGAAGATCTTCTGCCAGAAGAAGAACAGCTCGCGCCAGACCGGATTGCGGGTGCGCAGCCAACGCCATTCGACGAAGGCCAACCAGCTGGCCGTGCCGATGGTGAAGGCAGGGAACAGCACATGAAAACTCACGACGAACCCGAATTGGATCCGCGACAACAGCAGCGCTTCCACGGGCGCGTCTCCGTTCTCATTAATTGGGGCGATTCTGGTCCTGTATTGGTTAAGAACGGATGTGACCTGATGTCGCAGTGCGTCAAAAAGTCGCAGCAGCTGTAGCCCCCTCCCTTTGGCGCAGCCAAGGGGAGGGTTGGGGAGGGGTGAGCTTTGCTCCCTCCCTTTGGCGCAGCCAGGGGGAGGGTTGGGGAGGGGTGCGCTTTTGCCTTTGGCTCTACGGCAACATTTCAATGCCAGAACAGCAAAAGCCCAAAAGCACCCCTCCCCAACCCTCCCCTGCGCCTATGGCGCAAGGGAGGGGGCAGAGCCGCCGTCCGCGCAATTCGTACGGGACCGCAAACATTGCCGATTCCGGCAGCTCAGCCGCCGAACCCTGTGCCCATGACCTGTGGCCCAGCCCGCAGCGCGGGCCTGCTGCTACCCTTGCCCGGTTCTCTACACGGTGCCGAATGATGCCCAAGCTGCTGCCCCTGTCCCTGCTGTTGTTGACCGCTTTCGGCAACGCCCATGCCGCGCCCACGCCGATCACCATCGAACAGGCGATGGCCGACCCGGACTGGATCGGGCCGCCGGTGGAGTCCGCCTGGTGGTCGTGGAACGGCCAGCAGGTCGAATACACGCTCAAGCGCCAGGGCAGCGCGGTGCGCGACAGCTTCCGCCTGCCGCTGGCCGGCGGTGTCGCCCAGCAGGTTGCCGATGATCAGCGCGGCACCCTCGACGCGGCTGATCGCGTCTATGACAGCAGCCGCCAGCGCATGGCCTTCGTCCGCAATGGCGACGTCTTCGTGCGCGACCTGCGCAACGGCAACCTGACCCAGCTGACCCGCAGCAATGAACGCGCCAGCGGCGTCAACTTCGCCAACGATGGCGGCGTAATCTGGGCAGTGGGCAACAACTGGTTCCATTGGAACCCGCGCACCAGCATCACCAGCCAGGTCGCCCAGCTCAAGGCCGACAAGAATCCGGCCGATGCACCCAAGGCTGACGTGCTGCGCGACCAGCAGATGCGCACCCTGTCCACCCTGCGCAGCGACCGCGCCCAGCGCGAAGAACTGCGCGAGCAGGGCGAGCGTTGGCGCCAAGCCGATCCGACCCGTGCATCGGCGCCGATCTTCCTCGGTGCCGACGTCGAGATCGTGACCAGCGTGCTCTCTCCTGACGCGCGCCATCTGATCGTAATCACCTCGCCGAAAAGCTATGAAGAAGGTAGGGGCGGCAAAATGCCGCTGTACGTTACCGAGTCCGGCTACGAAGACGCCGAAGACACCCGCACCCGCGTTGGCCGCAACGATCCCGTTCCGCAATCGTTGTGGCTGGTTGATGCAAGCACCGGCAAGGTGCAGCCGATGTCGTTGGACGCTCTGCCCGGAATCGCCACCGATCCCCTGGCCGAATTGCGGCGCAAGGCCGGCAAGGACGCGCTGAAGGGCAATCGCCCTGTGCGTATCGGCATTGATGGCTGGGGTGGTGGCTATGAATCAATCCGCTGGAGCAACGACGGTAGCCAAGTGGCCATCCTGCTCCGCGCAATTGACAACAAGGACCGCTGGATCGCCACTGCCAGTGTCAGCAACACCAGGTTGGAGTCCCGCCATCGCCTCACCGATGGCGCCTGGATCAACTGGAACTACAACGACTACGGCTGGATGCCCGATGGCCGCACCCTGTGGCTGCTGTCCGAAGAATCCGGCTACTCGCACCTGTACACGCAGAGTGGCGGCAGCAAGCCCAAGGCCATCACCTCGGGCAACTGGGAAACCTCGGCGCCGGTAGTCAGCGCCGACGGCAACAGCTTCTACTTCGTCTGCAACCAGAAGTGGCCGGGCGATTACGAAGTCTGCAACGTCAACGCCAATGGCGGTGCCGTGCGCGAAGTCACCGCACTCGACGGTGTGGAAGACTTCAGCCTGTCGCCGGACGGCCAGCAGCTGCTGGTGCGTTACTCCGCACCGTATCTGCCCGCCCAGGCTGCCGTGCTGCCGGTCAGCGGCGGCGAAGCGCGCAAGCTCACTGACACCCGCAGCGCCGAATTCAAGGCACGTGAGTGGGTGCAGCCGCAGATGGTGCAGGTCCCGTCCAAGCACGGCGCCGGCCACGTCTGGGCCAAGTACTACGGCCCGGAAAAGCTTGAAGCGGGCAAGCAGTACCCGATCGCCATGTTCGTGCACGGCGCCGGCTACCTGCAGAACGTGCATGCGCGTTATTCCAACTACTTCCGCGAGCAGATGTTCCACAACCTGCTGGTGCAGAAGGGTTACATCGTGCTGGACATGGATTACCGCGGCAGCGAAGGCTATGGTCGCAACTGGCGCACCGCCATCTACCGCAACATGGGCCACCCGGAGCTGGAAGACTACCTGGACGGCCTGGATTGGTTGGTCGAGACCAAGCAGGGTGACCGCGCCCATGCCGGTATCTACGGCGGCTCCTACGGCGGCTTCATGACCTACATGGCGCTGTTCCGTTCGCCGGGCACGTTCAAGGCCGGCGCCGCGTTGCGCCCGGTGGGCGACTGGCATCAGTACAACCATGCCTACACCAGCAACATCCTCAACACCCCGGACATCGACCCGGAGGCTTACCGCATCTCCTCGCCGATCGAGTATGCCGAAGGCCTGCAGGACAACCTGCTGATCGCGCACGGCATGATGGATGACAACGTGTTCTTCCAGGACTCGGTCAACATGACGCAGAAGTTGATCGAGCTGCACAAGGACAACTGGTCGATCGCGCCCTATCCGCTGGAACGTCACAGCTATACGCGTGCCGACTCCTGGCTGGACCAGTACAAGCGCATCCTCAAGCTGTTCGAGCAGGAACTGAAGTAAGCATCAACAAGGGCGCCGCGAGGCGCCCTTGTTGTTTGTGGGTGTGGATGCTTTTTGTGTACTGCGAAGAGAGCACCCCTCCCCAACCCTCCCCTTGGCTACGCCAAAGGGAGGGGGCGGCTTTGCCACCCTCCCTTGCGCAACGCGCAGGGGAGGGCTGGGGAGGGGTGCTCTTGATCTTGATCTTGATCTTGCTCCCGCAGCACCCACCACACCCCAAGCCTCCAGTACCATTCCCCGCACGGAGCCCCACCCGCTGGAAGCACATGTCCAACATCGAAATCCCCATCCGCATCGTCACCGCCGTCATCCTCGACCCACAGCAGCGCGTGCTGGTCGTGCGCAAACACGGCTCGAACACCTTCATCCAGCCCGGTGGCAAACGCGAACCCGGCGAGGAGGCATTGCAGACCCTGGCGCGTGAGCTGCACGAAGAACTCGGTGTGCACGTCGACACCGACAATGCACAGGCCCTCGGCACTTTCGAAGACGCCGCCGTCAATGAACCCGGCCGCCGTGTGCAGGGCGAATCCTTTCTGGTGAACATTGCCGGCATCCCGCAGGTGCAGGCAGAGATCGCCGAGCTGGCATGGATCCCGCTGCAGCCACCGCACGGCGTGAAGCTGGCGCCGCTGAGTGCATTGCATGTCCTGCCTGCAGCGCGCGCAGTGCTGTTCCCCGCTGCGAAAGCCGACTGAATCCCGCAATAGTCCACCACCACATCCGTAGCGAGCCACCGTGACTCCACCCCAGCTCCCGCCTCCTCCTTCCGCAGCGGCCTCTTTCATTGCCGTCACCGCCAAACTGTCACTGGTGATGTCGGTGCTGGCCATTGTCTGGAGCCTGCTGCAAGTGCTGGTGGTGGCATTGGTAGGCCGCCTGGACATCCTCGGCGCAATGCAGAACGAAGGCCTGCCGGTAACGCCAGGCATGCTTTGGCTCGGTGAACACGCACTCTCGCTGAGCGTGCTCGGTCTGCTGCTGTCGTTCGCGTTTCTGGCAGTGTCGTGGGCCTTGCTCAAACACCGCGAATGGGGCCGCATCGGCTTCATCGTCTTCCTGGTGCTGTTGGCCGTGGCCAACTTCGCCTTCCTGCCGCTGATACACGGCATGTTTGAAGGCATGCAGGCGATGGTGCCTGCCGACTTCCTCAATTCGCCACAAGGTCTGGAGATGCGCGTGCAACTGCGCGTCGGCCTGTGGACCTCGCTGATCACCGGCACCGCTGCCGCCCTGGCCGTGGCCGGGTTGCATGGATGGTTGGTGATCAAGCTGCGTCGCCCCGACGTTCGCGCCCTGTTTCGTTGAGTACCCCGGAGTTTGCATGTCCGTCCCACGTTATCTATCCGCCTTCGCCAGCGGCTTGCTCGCGCTGAGTGCGCTGCCGGCCGCCGCCGCCACCTTGAGCTGCGGCAGCTATACCGCCGAAGAGGGCTCGGCCCGCTTCGTGATTGAGAGCAGCAGCCAGGCCTCGATGCGCTATGAAGGCCTGGCCCCCACCCAGTACGTGATCCGCCAGCAGGGCAGTACCCTGCATGCCGCCGACGTCTCCAATGGCTTCAGCACCGAGTACAGCCTCAGCCGTGACGGCAAGCGCATCACCGGCAGCCTCGGCGACTATGTGCTTGATTCAAGCAGCAGCTGCAAAACTGCGCCCACGCCCGCCGCGAACAGCTGCCGTGCCGATATCGACAGCTGCATCGACAACGCCAGTTCTGCGACGCCGCAGCAGCTGAGCCAGTGGTGCCAGGAAGACCTGCCCTTCGCCTGCGAACGCCTGCTGTCCAGCTACCGCGATGAAGCCCAGGCCGCACAACAGGCGGCCGAACCCGATCCGGACCTGGAAGAGCCTGCTGTCTGCAAGGAAGGCAACCCGCAGTACAACGAGACTGCCTGTCTGGCAGCGGCCAAGGAAATGCTGGGCATCGCCATGGCCAAGGCGCTGGCCGGCGCGCTGAGCAGCGACACGGTGGTCCTGCCCCCCGCTCGTCTGGATGAACTGCAGCAGCTGTGCCGCAGCCACCCGGACGCAGGCTTCTGCGGCAAGGTCGCCGACGCGCAATGGGACGCCGAGCGCTACCTGCCTGCACGCGATGCGCTGCAGCTGGCCTGCAAGGCCGGCGCGGATGAGATGACCTGCAAACGCGCACAGAGCCTGGCCGCGCTGAGCGCCGCCGACCTCGCTGCCGGCCCCGCCAGCAGCCTGCCCTGCGGCGACTACAAGGCCAGCACCGGCCTGATGGACGAGCTTGGCTTCGGCGACAACGGCCTGGTCAGCGTCAGCATGGGCAGCGAGCTGCGCGCGCGCCTGCAGGACGGCCGCATCCACATCCGCCACGACAAGGGCGGCGATTTCGTGTTCAAGCCGCTGCGCAACGGCGGCCTGCTCGGCATCGATAGCTGGAACCGCTACGCCGTCTATCAGCGTACCGGCGGCAGCACCCAGTGCAGCGCGCCGAAGGTATTCGTCGAACTGCCGCTGCCGCAGGACTGCCCGCTGGGCAATGACCCGCAGGCCTGCTGTGACAGCGGCAAGCTGCAGGGCTGCAACGCCGTCGGCCACCGCCATTCGCTGGCCGGCGACTGGCAGGCCGCAGCGCCGTCCTACCAGAAGCTGTGCCAGGCTGGCGTCCGCGTGGGCTGCGAGAACCTGCGCACTGTCTACGAGAACACCGGTGACGAAGACATCCCCGGCAAGCTGCTGTCCATCTGCAAGCGCGATGGCAAGGGCACGCATGTGGCCTGCGATGTCTACGAGACCACCAACTGGGCAATGGCCGGTTTGGGCGCACAGCTGATGCGTGCCGCCGAAGACCTCGACAACGAAGAAGAGGCTGAAGCACCGGCGACGCCCAGCAAGGGCAAATCGCTGCGCAAGTAAGGCCTTGAGCGCAGGCCACCACGGCGGCCTGCGCTACAGTACGCACATGAACGAATTCGACCGCGTACGCGACTATCTGACCGGCCTGCAGGACCGCATCTGCGCCGCCATCGAGCAGGCCGACGGCCAGGCCCGTTTCAACGAAGACCGCTGGCAGCGCGCCGAAGGCGGCGGTGGCCGCACCCGCATCCTGCGCGATGGCGCGGTGTTCGAGCAGGCCGGTATCGGCTTCTCCGACGTCGCCGGCACCCGCCTGCCACCCTCGGCCTCGGCCAACCGCCCGGAGCTCGCAGGAGCGTCCTGGCGCGCCTGTGGCGTGTCGCTGGTGTTCCACCCCAACAACCCCTACCTGCCCACCACCCACGCCAACGTGCGCTATTTCCAGGCCGAACTGGATGGCAAGACCGTGGCAGCCTGGTTCGGTGGCGGCTTCGACCTGACCCCGTTCTATCCGTTCGACGAAGACGTGCAGCATTGGCATACGGTTGCCCGCGATCTGTGCGCGCCTTACGGCGCCGATCGCTATGCCGCGCACAAGCGCTGGTGCGATGACTACTTCTTCATCAAGCACCGCAACGAAACACGCGGCGTTGGCGGGCTGTTCTTTGATGACCTGCACGGTGATTTTGAAACCGACTTCGCTTATATGCAGGCCGTTGGCGATGGCTTCCTGGATGCCTACCTGCCCATCGTCGAACGCCGCAAGGACACCCCGCATGGCGAGCGCGAGCGCGAGTTCCAGCTCTACCGCCGTGGCCGCTACGTCGAGTTCAACCTGGTCTACGACCGTGGCACCCTGTTCGGCCTGCAGAGTGGCGGCCGCAGCGAAAGCATCCTGATGAGCCTGCCACCCCGCGTGCGCTGGGAATACGGCTACCAGCCCGACAACGGCAGCGACGAAGCGCGCCTGGCCGAGTACCTGGTACCAAGAGATTGGCTGGCCTAGCTCCGTAGTGCCGAGCCATGCTCGGCAGGGGCCATACAAGCAGCACCACGACCGGTAGTGCCGAGCCATGCTCGGCAAGGGCCCTACAAGCAGCACCACGACCGGTAGTGCCGAGCCATGCTCGGCAAAGGGCCTTACAAGCAGCACCACGACCGGTAGTGCCAAGCCATGCTCGGCAGGGGCCTTACAAGCAATCTTGTAGGAGCGGCGTAAGCCGCGAAGCCGGCAGCAATGAAATAGAAGCGATGCCTGCAAACGGGTAGACCACCAGCTTCGCGGCGTAACCCGCTCCAACAAGTTTTGATTACTGGTAAATCCACTTCCCAGCATTGCACGGCCCAACAACAACGACGCCCCAGCCCAGCAATGCGAGGCACAACA
>NZ_JBDJMY010000015.1:0-97687 GCF_039674165.1 Stenotrophomonas terrae | reverse complement strand
GGTAGAGCCCCAGCCGAGCATGGCTCGGCACTACACGTGCAGCCTGTGCCGAGCATTGCTCGGCACGACATATTAAAGCCTGTGCCGAGCGTGGCTCGGCACAGCCGCTGCTGCTTGTACCCCTCACCTCACTCAACACCGGCGCATGTACATGGGCGCAACATGCCGTTGCCTAAACTGGCCCCAGCCGCCGTGCGCCGGAAGGTGGGTGCTTCGTCCATACTCGGATGGCATTCACTGACAGGGCCCATGGCTCTGCAAAGCCCGCGCGATGCCCACGCACCGCCGCAAGCCATCTGCACCAAGAGGAGTCAGCCATATGAGCGATACATTCTCCACCCGTAGCCAACTGGAGGTTGGCGGCCAGCAGTACACGTACTGCAGCCTTCCCAAGCTCAGCGAGAAGTTCGACATCTCCCACCTTCCCTATTCGATGAAGATCCTGCTGGAGAACCTGCTCCGGCACGAGGACGGCGGCCAGACCGTTGGCCCGGACCACATCGAAGCGGTAGCCCGCTGGAACCCCAAGGCCGAGCCCGATACCGAAATCGCCTTCATGCCGGCCCGCGTCGTACTGCAGGATTTCACCGGCGTGCCCTGCGTGGTTGACCTGGCCGCAATGCGCGATGCGGTGACCAAGCTGGGCGGCAATGCCGCACAGATCAACCCGCTGATCCCCTCCGAGCTGGTCATCGACCACTCCGTGCAGGTGGACGTGTTCGGCCGCCCCGATGCGCTGGACCTCAACGGCAAGATCGAATTCGAGCGCAACCAGGAGCGCTACAGCTTCCTGCGCTGGGGCCAGAAGGCCTTCGAGAACTTCAAGGTGGTGCCGCCGAACACCGGCATCGTCCACCAGGTGAACCTGGAAAACCTCGCCCGCGTGGTGATGGAGCGGCAGATCGACGGCACCAACTGGGCCTTCCCGGACACCGTGTTCGGCACCGACTCGCACACCACCATGATCAACGGCATCGGCGTGCTGGGCTGGGGCGTGGGTGGCATCGAGGCCGAGGCCGCGATGCTGGGCCAGCCCTCGTCTATGCTGATCCCGCAGGTGGTGGGTTTCAAGCTGACCGGCAAGCTGCCCGAAGGCACCACCGCCACTGATCTGGTGCTGACCGTCACGCAGATGCTGCGCAAGCTCGGCGTGGTCGGCAAGTTCGTCGAGTTCTACGGCGAGGGCCTGCAGCATCTGCCATTGGCCGACCGCGCCACCATTGCCAACATGGCCCCGGAATACGGCGCCACCTGCGGCATTTTCCCGATCGATGCCGAGTCACTGACCTACCTGCGCCTGTCCGGCCGCAGCGAGGCGCAGATCAACCTGGTCGAAGCCTATGCCAAGGCCCAGGGCCTGTGGCACGACGCCAACAGCGCGCATGCGCAATACAGCGCCACGCTGGAACTGGACATGGCCGACGTCAAACCGTCGATGGCCGGCCCCAAGCGCCCGCAGGACCGCGTGCTGCTGGAAGACGTGCACAGCAACTTCGCCGAGGCCCTGACCACCCTCACAGCCAACCGTAAATCCAAGGTTGGCTGCGCGGTGCAGGAGTTCGACGAGGAAGGTGGCGATCAGCCGCAGGCCAAGCGCCTGGCAGCCAAGCCCATCTCCAAGATCCGCATCAACGACGAAGACACCGAACTGTCCGACGGCTCGGTGGTGATCGCCGCCATCACCTCGTGCACCAACACCTCCAACCCGGCGGTGATGCTGGGCGCCGGCCTGCTCGCGCGCAATGCCGCGCGCATCGGCCTGAAGGCCAAGCCGTGGGTGAAGACCTCGCTCGGCCCAGGCTCGCGCGTGGTTACCGACTATCTTGAAAAGGCCGGCGTGCTGACCGACCTGGAGAAGCTGGGCTTCTTCGTCGTCGGCTACGGCTGTACCACCTGTATCGGCAACTCCGGCCCGCTGCCGGAAGCCGTGTCCGCCGGCATCGCCGAGAACGAACTGGTGGTGGCGTCGGTGCTGTCCGGCAACCGCAACTTCGAAGGCCGCGTGCACCCGGAAGTGAAGGCCAACTACCTGGCCTCGCCGCCGCTGGTGGTGGCCTATGCCATTGCCGGCACGGTCAACATCGACCTGACCAAGGAACCGCTTGGCAAGGGCAGCGATGGCAAGGATGTCTACCTGCGCGACATCTGGCCGAGCAACAAGGAAATCGGCGACACCATCGCCGCCACCGTCGGCCCGGAGATGTTCAAGCAGAACTACGCCGATGTGTTCAAGGGCGACAGCCGCTGGGCGCAGATCGAATCGCCGGAAGGCCAGGCCTATGCCTGGAGTGGCGACTCGACCTACATCAAGAACCCGCCCTACTTCGACGGCATGACCATGCAGGTCGGCAACATCAGCGACATCCACGGCGCACGGGTAATGGGCTTGTTTGGTGACTCGATCACCACCGACCATATTTCCCCGGCCGGCAACATCAAGAAGGATTCGCCGGCAGGCCGCTTCCTGCAGTCGCGCGGCGTGCAGCCGGCCGACTTCAACAGCTACGGCAGCCGTCGCGGCAACGACGATGTGATGGTGCGCGGCACCTTCGCCAACATCCGCATCAAGAACCTGATGTTTGGCGGTGAAGAAGGTGGTAATACGCTGTATTACCCACCGGGCAGCAGCACCGGCGAGAAGCTGGCCATCTACGACGCGGCGATGAAGTACAAGGCCGATGGCGTGCCGCTGGTGGTGATGGCGGGCAAGGAATACGGCACAGGCTCCTCGCGTGACTGGGCGGCCAAGGGCACCAACCTGCTGGGCGTCAAGGCGGTCATCGCCGAGAGCTTCGAGCGCATCCACCGCTCCAACCTGGTCGGCATGGGCGTGCTGCCGCTGCAGTTCCATGACGGCGAGAACGCCCAGACCCTGGGCCTGGATGGCTCCGAAGTGTTCGACATCACCGGCCTGGACGACGGCAAGGCCAAGCGCGCCACCGTCACCGCCACCAAGGCCGACGGCAGCAAGAAGGTGTTCACCACCAAGGTATTGCTGCTCACGCCGAAGGAAGTGGAGTACTTCCGCAATGGTGGCCTGCTGCAGTACGTGCTGCGGCAGTTGGCGGCGAAGAAGGTCGCTTGATTTGCTGCGTTGAGTGTTGAACATAAAGAACGCCCCTTTTGGGGCGTTTTTTTTGGCGGGAGGGCTGGAGTTTTTACAGCCAGAGTAACAGCACCCCTCCCCAGCCCTCCCCTTGGCTACGCCAAAGGGAGGGGGCAGAGCTGCAGCCTCGCTTGTCTCCCTCCCTTTGGCGTAACCAAGGGGAGGGTTGGGGAGGGGTGCCTTCAAGCTCCAAGGCTTCAAAACCCTCAACCACCCAACGTGCCGCCAAATCTCACCCATCCCCACCCACCGGCTCCCAATCCGCGCTGTACACCTGCCACTCCCCGTCCTGCTCACGCCAGCCGGTAACTACTTCCTGCATCTGCCCGCGCTCAGGCAGCAGCCCGCGATTGCCGCCAGTCAACAACACAGTGAAGCGCACGGTTGCGGTTCCACCCTCGCCCATCTCCACCCGCAACGGTCCGGTCTGGATACCCACCTTGGCATTGAGCAGCAGCTGCCCTTTCAGCAACCGCTCCAGGCCAGGCCGGTCCAAACCGCCATTACCAACGAAATCCACGGCGACCGCATCCATGAAGTCACCCGGCCTGCCCGCCTCGACGTTTTCCTGCATTGCAGCAAAAGTTGTACGCAGGCGCTGCTCCGGCGGCTCACGGCCACAAGCGGCCAGCAAAAGCATGATCACCGCACAAAGCATGCAGTTGAAGACTGATCGGATCATCTATCCCTTCGCCTTTTCAATTCGGAACGGTATGCTGGCAACAATAACGCCGGCGCCCGCGAAACGGGCCTGACCACTAGAACATCCCATTTCCTGGAGGGGAAGATGACTCAAGAACGTCCTTGGCTGCAGAGCTACCCGGCTGGCGTACCAGCTGAAATCGACGTCAACGAATTCCACTCCGTCGCCGACGTCTTCAATGCCTCGGTTACCAAGTTCCGTGATCGCCCGGCCTATTCCAACTTCGGCAAGGTCCTGACCTATGGCGAAGCCGACGTGCTGGTCACCCAGTTCGCCGCCTACCTGCTGGGCGAGCTGCAGCTGAAGAAGGGCGACCGCGTTGCGATCATGATGCCCAACTGCCTGCAGTACCCGATTGCCATCTTCGGCATCCTGCGCGCTGGCCTGACCGTGGTGAACGTCAACCCGCTGTACACCGCGCGTGAGCTCAAGCATCAGCTGGTGGATGCCGGCGTCGCCGTGCTGCTGGTGGTCGACAACTTCGGCGATACCGTGCAGCAGGTGATTGCCGATACGCCGGTCAAGCAGGTCATCACCACCGGCCTGGGCGACATGCTCGGCTTCCCCAAGGGCGCCATCGTCAACTTCGTACTGAAGTACGTGAAGAAGATGGTGCCGGATTACGATCTGCCCAACGCCATCCGCTTCAAGGATGCGTTGAACCTTGGCAAGCGCCACAGCATGCCGGTGGTTGAAGTCGACCACGAAGACATCGCCTTCCTGCAGTACACCGGCGGTACCACCGGCGTGGCCAAGGGTGCGATGCTGACCCACCGCAACCTGATCGCCAACATGCAGCAGGCCTCGGCCTGGATCAGCGCCTCGGGCGTCAAGCCCGGCGAGGAAGTGATCATCACCGCGCTGCCGCTGTACCACATCTTCGCGTTGACGGCGAACGGCCTGGTCTTCATGAAGCTCGGCGGCCTGAACTACCTGATCACCAACCCGCGTGACATGAAGGGCTTCGTCAAGGAGCTGAAGAACAACCGCTTCACCGCCATCACCGGCGTCAACACCTTGTTCAACGGCCTGCTCAATACCGAAGGTTTCGATGAGGTCGACTTCTCCAATTTGAAGGTCGCGCTCGGTGGCGGCATGGCTGTGCAGCGCGCCGTTGCCGACAAGTGGAAGAAGGTCACCGGCGTCACCCTGGTGGAAGCCTACGGCCTGACCGAAACCTCGCCGGCGGCCTGCATCAATCCGCTGGACCTGAAGGAATACAACGGTGCCATCGGCCTGCCGATTCCCTCCACCGACGCCTGCGTCAAGAACGACGACGGCCAGATGGTGGCAATGGGCGAAGTGGGCGAGCTGTGCATCCGCGGCCCGCAGGTGATGAAAGGCTACTGGCACCGCCAGGACGAGACCGACAAGGTCATGGACGCCGAAGGCTGGCTGCATACCGGCGACATGGCGCGGATGGACGAGAACGGCTTCTTCTATATCGTCGACCGCAAGAAGGACATGATTCTGGTCTCCGGCTTCAACGTCTACCCGAATGAAATCGAAGACGTGCTGGCGATGATGCCGGGCATTCTGGAAGTGGCTGCCGTTGGCGCACCCAACGAGAAGTCGGGCGAAGTGGTGAAGGTGGTCATCGTAAAGAAGGACCCCAACCTCACCGAGGAGCAGGTGAAGGAATTCGCCCGCGCCAACCTCACCGGCTACAAGCACCCGCGCATCGTCGAGTTCCGAAAGGAACTGCCCAAAACCAACGTCGGCAAGATCCTGCGCCGCGAACTGCGCGACGCCAAGCCGGAAGCTTGATTCCGGCGGCCTGACACAGGCTGCGTGACACCCACAAACCTCCCTGGCAACAGGGAGGTTTTTTTATGCATCTTCAGCGCGACAACATCAGCATGTAGGAGCGGCGTAAGCCGCGAAGCTCATGGATTGTCAGGCTGCAGAAATCTCTGGCCGCCAAGCACCGCGAGCTTCGCGGCTGACGCCGCTCCTACAAAAAAACAGCCGGCCACCCCGCAATGTGGGAGCGGCGTAAGCCGCGAAGCTCGTAGATTTTCAGGTTGCCGAAATTTGGGGCCGCGAAGCATTGTCAGCTTCGCGGCTTACGCCGCTCCTACAACAACGGCGCTTGCCGTTACGGCGTAGCGCTTTGCAGCCGGTAGCTGGCCTGGCTGCGGTACTCCACGCCATTCAACACGGTACGTACTTCCACCGCATGTTCGCCTTCGGCGAGCTTGGTCGGCAATGCAGCGCGCCACAGATGGCTGGATGGCACGGCTTCCGGCGAACGGTCGTAGCCACGTAGCTCACTGGCCAGATCATCGGCGATGTTTTCCACCAACAAGCGCGGATCAGCCTGCTTGACCTGCTTCATCGCCTGCCATTCACCGCCATCGACGCGGAACTCCACCGGCAAGCCCTCGTAGCCCATGAACACATTGGCGTAGATGCCCCAGGCCGGGTACGCGCCCTGTCGCAGCACCTTGGGTGCATGCAACGCGATCTGCTGGTCGGCCGGGGCGCGGGCAACGCGGTACTCGACGCTGTACTGGCCCTGCGGGCGGATGTTGAGCAAGCCATAACCATTGGGAGTGCCGTCCGCCATGGTGGTATCCGGAATGCCCTGCGCATCCTTCACCCCCGACCAGAAGGCACCGCAGGCTGCGCCGACATTGTATTCGTGCAGCGGCTTGGCACCGTTCCAACCGTCCTGCGCTCCCCAGAACTTCTGGCTCTGGTTGTGGGTGTGGCCACTGACGATCAAGGGGTGCGGCAGCTGCTCCAGCAGCTTGAACAGCCGGGCCCGGTCTTCGGCGCGATAGACGTGGTCGAACAGCGGGATATGGAAGCCGAGCACCACCAGTTTGTCCTTCGGGACGGTTGGCAGGTAGGCCTCAAGGAAGGCGAATTGATCCTCGCGCAGGCCGCCGATATAGGCGGGCTTCTGCCCGGGCTGGGCGAGGATGTCGTCCATTCCGATGAAGACCATCGACGCCTCTTCCCAGGCATAGGTATCCGGGCCCAGCGCACGATGGTAGCTGTCCAGCGAGTTGGCATCGCTGCTGGCTGCCAGATCCATGTCGTGGTTGCCCGGTACGTGCAGCCACGGCACGCCCAGCGAGGTGACCGCCTTGGTCAACGCCGGGTACAGAGCGGGGTCATCGTTGGTGATATCGCCCAGGGTCATGCCCAGGCGCGCCTGATGTTTGCCGCGCAGCGGTTCGATGATGTCGCGCTCGAAGTAGCTCACGTCCAGCGCGTTGCTGGTCTGGCTGTCAGCTACAAGCAAGGCCTGGAAGCTGCTGGGTGCGTTCTTGTCCGGCGTCAGCGCGAACGGGCGGCACTGCGCATCGCCCTCGCCCGTCTGCGGCCGCCAGATATCCGGCAGGCCATCGGCGCGCTTTGCAGCGCTATAGCCGGCCGGCTTGATGAGGAAGACATTCGGCTGGCTGGATGCGGGCAGCTGATAGCGGCCGTCCTTGCCGGTGCTGACAATATGCTCGCCATCGGAGACGCGGATGTCCGCCAAGGGCTTCTCGCCTGCGTCCTGCTGACCATTGCCGTTGCGGTCGAGGAAGACCGCACCTTCAAGGCACGAAGCGCTGGCAGCAAACGGCGCGCAGGCCAGCAGCACGGCGGTCAGCAGGGATGGGCGCATGGGTTCCTCGGCAACGATGGGCAGGTGCCCATTATCGCCGCGGGATGCTGCAAAGGCATTGCGGCAGGTGGCGGGCGGCACCAGCGATACCTGTAGAGCCGAGCCATGCTCGGCTGGGCATACCGGTACAGCCCCTTGCCGAGCAAGGCTCGGCACTACAGAGAACCCCTGTAAAGCCCCTTGCCGAGCATGGCTCGGCACTACAGTTGCTCAGCTGGCGGCTTTTTCTGCGGCCTTGGCGTGGCGGTCTTCCAGCACGGCGATGGCATCGTCCAGCGACAGGCCACGGGCGCGCAGCAATACGATCAGGTGGAACAGCAGATCCGCCGATTCGCCCAGCAGTTCGTCGTCACGCTGTACGACCCCGGCGAGAGCCGTTTCCACGCCCTCTTCGCCCACTTTCTGCGCGATATGGCGTGCGCCTTTCTCGAACAACTTGGTGGTGTAACTGTTGAGCGGGCGATCATGCTCGCGCTGCTTGATCAAGGCATCCAGCGCACCGAGGAAATTGCCCGGCGCCGCGCTGAAGCAGCTGCTGCTGCCGGTATGGCAGGTCGGGCCGTGCGGGCGCACGGTGACCAGCAGCGTGTCGTTGTCGCAATCGCTGCGGATATCGACCAGATCCAGGTGATTGCCCGAGGTCTCGCCCTTCATCCACAGGCGCTTCTTGCTACGGCTGAAGAAGGTGACCTTGCCGCTGGCGCGGGTGGTGTCCAGCGCCTCGCGGTCCATATAGCCCAGCATCAGCACGCGCAGCGTGGCCTGGTCCTGGATGATGACAGGCATCATCCCGTTGACCTTGTCCCAGTCCAGTGCGGCCGGATCAACCGGTTTGAATTCAGTAGACATCCCTAACCTCGATTTGTTGTTCGCGCAGGAACTGCTTCAGTTCCGGAATTGCAATGGCGCCGGAATGGAAAACACTGGCAGCCAAAGCCCCGTCAACGTCAGCCTGTACGAATACATCGGCGAAATGCTGCGGCGTGCCCGCGCCGCCAGAGGCGACCAACGGAACCGTGCACAGCGCCCGGGCCTGGCGCAACTGTGCGATATCGTACCCCTTGCGCACCCCGTCGCTGTCCATGCAGTTCAGCACTATTTCACCTGCGCCGTGAGCCTGTACTTCACGCACCCAGTTCAAGGTCAGCCGGGCCTCGGCGCGGGTCTTGCTCGGATCGCCGGTATACGAGCGCACCCGCCACTGCCCGTCGGGCTCGGCGATGGAGTCGATGCCGACCACCACGCATTGCTGGCCAAACGCCTCGGCCAGCTCGGCAATCAGGTGGGGGCGTTCAAGCGCCGGAGTATTGATTGAAATCTTGTCGGCACCGGCATTGAGCACGGCACGTGCGGTTTCCACATCACGGATGCCGCCGGCCACGCAGAACGGAATATCGATCAGCCGCGCCACCCTTTCGATCCAGGCGCGGTCCACCGAACGGCCTTCCGGGCTGGCGGAAATGTCATAGAACACCAGTTCGTCAGCGCCCTGGTCGCGGTAACGCAGTGCCAGTTCGGTGATATCGCCCATGTCGATGTGGTCGCGGAACTTGACGCCCTTGACCACCCGCCCTTCGCGCACGTCCAGACAGGGAATGATGCGACGGCTCAACATGACAAGGCCTCGTCCAGTTGCAGGCGCCCTTCCAGCAGCGCCTTGCCCAGTACCGCACCGCCGCAGCCGGCGGCCTTGGCAGCGCGGATGTCCGCAGCATCACGCACACCGCCGGAAGCCTGCACGGCAACACCAGGCAGCAGCTTGGCCAGGTGCGCGTAGAGCTCCACATTCGGGCCGGACAGCATGCCGTCGCGGGAAATATCGGTGCATAACAGGTGCTTCATGCCTGCCTGCGCGTAGCGGCTGGCCAGCGCATCCAGGGTGACATCAGCGGTTTCGGTCCAGCCGTGTACCGGCAGGCGCCAGACGCCGTCTTCGCCCTGCCGGGTATCCAATGCAATGGTCAGCCGCTCGGCACCAAACTCGGCCAGCCATGCCAGCACCTGCTCAGGCTCACGCACCGCCAGCGAGCCGATCACCACGCGGCTGGCGCCTGCATCAAGGATGCGGGCGACGTCATCGCGGCCACGCACGCCGCCGCCGGTCTGCACCTTCAACGCGGTGGTCGAGGTTATCTGTTGCAGCAACGGCGCCAGTGTGTAGCCGCCGGCCTTGGCCGCATCCAGATCGACCAAATGCATCCAGCTGGCGCCGGTGGCAGCAAATACCTGCGCACGCGGCAGGGCGTCGTCGCCGTAGGTGGTCTGCTTGGCATAGTCGCCCTGCAGCAGGCGCACTACACGGCCGTCACGGATATCCAGCGCGGGGTAAACGGTAAAGCTCATGCGGCGATCTCAAGAAAGTTCTGCAGAATGCGTGCGCCCGGGCCGGCCGAACGCTCGGGGTGGAACTGCGCGCCGCACAAACGGCCCCGCTGTACCACCGCAGTAAACAGGCCCCCGTGGTGGCAGGCGGCAACCGTGTCGGAGGTGACCGGTGCTGCATAGCTGTGCACGAAGTAAGCACTGGAACCGAGCGGCACGCCATCAAGCAGGGGCGACTCACGCAGCGCCAGCAGCTTGTTCCAACCCATATGCGGCACGCGTACGCCCACACCAGGGTGCAGGCGGCGGACGATGCCCGGCAGCAGTCCCAGGCATTCCACATCGCCCTCTTCCGAGCGCTCGAACAGCAACTGCATGCCCAGGCAGATGCCGATCAACGGCACCTGCAGCTCGCGCAGCGGTTGCACCAGGCCCTGTGCATGCAGGCGCCGCATACCCTCGGCTGCAGCCCCCACACCTGGCAGTATCACCCGCTCCAGACCGACCAGATCGCCCGCTTCGCGCACCATCTGCACCTCGACCTGCAGCCGCTCCAATGCATAGCGCACCGAGCCCAGATTGGCACCACCGGCATCAACCAGACCGACCTTGCTCACAAGGCCCCCTTGGTGGACGGCAGCTCGGTGCCTTCCTTGCGGATGGCCTGGCGCAGTGCGCGGGCCAGTGCCTTGAAGCAGGCTTCTACCTTGTGGTGGTCGTTCTCGCCTTCCACCTTGAGGTTGAGGTTCAGCCCGCTGGCATCGCATAGCGAACGGAAGAAATGCGGCACCAGCTCGGTCGGCATGTCACCCACGCGCTCGCGCTTGAATTCGCCATCGAACACGAAGTACGGCCGGCCACTGAAATCCAGCGCGGCGCTGGCCAGGGTTTCATCCATTGGCAAAGTAAAGCCGTAGCGGCCGATGCCGCGCTTGTCGCCCAGCGCCTCGCGCAATGCCTGGCCCAGCGCAAGGCCGGTGTCTTCGATGGTGTGGTGTTCGTCGATATGCAGGTCGCCCTTGGCTTCCACCTCCAGCGCGAAACCGCCATGGCGGCCGATCTGGTCCAGCATGTGGTCGAAGAATGGGAGGCCGGTATTGATCCTGGAGCTGGCCACCTTGTCCAGGTCGACGAAGACACGGATCTGGGTTTCCTTGGTATCGCGCTGCACGGTGGCGCGGCGCGGGGCGTCGGCCAACTCGTGGGCAATCGCGTCCCAGTCCCACTCGCCGCCGAATTGTTCGGTGCGCAGCTGGAAGCCACGGATCTTCATGTTGTCGGCGAACTGGATGTCGGTCGGGCGATCACCCACCATGCCCGAACGCGCCCAGTCGATGCTGCGGTCCTGCAGGTAGGGCACCATCATGCCGATGCCCGGTTTGCGGTTGGGGCTGTTGTCCTGCGGCCAGCTCGGGTCGATCAGCACGTCGCGGAAGCGGATGCCCTGGCTGGCGAAGATCTGCAGCATCAGGTCATTGGGGCCGTCAAAACTGGCCTGCGGATAGCCTTCGCCGCCCAGCCCGTCCTGGTTGGAGACGATGACGAACTGGTAGCCGGCATCCCGCAGCTTGAGCATGGCCGGGATCACGTTCTTGACGAAGCGGATCTTCTCGTAGGCGTCGATCTGGAAGTCGGCCGGCTCCTCGATCAGGGTGCCATCGCGATCGACAAACAGGATGGGGGTCATGCGGACGGCTCCAGCGTGGCAAGTGCGTCAAGGACGCGGTCGTTTTGTTCGGGGGTGCCCAAGGTGATACGCAGGGCGTCGTGCAACTGCGGCGCGGCACGCTGATCGCGCACCACCACGCCAGCTTTCAGCAAGGCCTGGAAGGCCGCTTCGGCATCGTTGAAGCGCACCAGCAGGAAGTTCGCATCCGAGCCATAAACATGGCGTACACAGCGCAGCAGCGACAAAGCAATGCGCAGGCGGTCGCGTTCACTGCGTACGGTGGCGATACGTGCCCGGGTCTGCACCAGCGCGGCGGCGTCCAAGCCTGCAAGTGCAAGCGTGGAGCACGGCGTGGGGATCGGATACGGCGCCTGGCAGCAGCGCAGCACGCTGACCAGCGCCGCATCGGCAATCACGCAGCCAATGCGTGCGGCCGCCAGCGCATGCGCCTTCGACAAGGTTCGCAGTACGGCGACATTGTCGAACCGCGTCATAAGGCTGGTGGCAGAGGGTTCATCGGCAAATTCGGCATAGGCTTCGTCCACCACCACCAAGGCTTGGCCGCGCAGCGCCTGGGCCACGGTTTCGACCTGATCCAACGTGATGCTCAGGCCGCCGGGATTGGAAGGTGAGCACAGGAACACCAGCTTGGCGCTGCCCTGCTTCGCCGTGGCGATGATGCGATCGATATCCGGCACCAAGCCTGCCTCGGTGTCGAGCAGCGGCACTTCCAGCGCCGCCGCGTTCTGCAGCCGTGCACTGACTGCGTACATGCCGAACACCGGTGGCGTGTACAGCACCGCATCGCGGCCGGGTACGCACAGGGCGCGCACCAGCAGATCGATGGCTTCATCACTGCCGCGACCGATCAACAACTGTTCGGGCTGGCAGCCATAAAGGCTGGCCAGCCGCTCGCGCAGCGCCTGCGGTTGCGGGTCGGGATAACGGCGGCAACTGGCCTGGGTGTCGCCTGGATTGCCCCACGCCGATTCATTGGCATTGAGCCAGATTTCGCCCTGCAGCTTGGCGCTGCGCGCAGACGAGTAACCACCGAAGTCACGCAGATCATCGCGGACCAGATCAAGCAAGCTGCTCACGGCGCAACCCCCAGCCGCAGTGCAACCGCGTTGGCATGCGCACCCAGGCCCTCGGCGCGCGCCATGGTCAGCGCACACGGGCCGATGGCGGCGATACCGGCGCGGCTGGCAGCCTGCACGCTGATCTGGTTCTGGTAACTGGCCACGCTGACGCCGCTGTAGGCGCGGGCAGCACCGGCAGTGGGCAACACGTGGTTGGTGCCGGAGCAGTAGTCACCCAGTGCCTCAGGCGTGTAATCACCCAGGAATACCGAACCAGCGGCTTCCACCTTGTCCAGCCACTGGCGCGGCTCGCGCAGGGCCAGGATCAGGTGTTCAGGCGCATAGCGATTGGAAATTTCAAATGCCTGCGCGATCGATTCAACCTTGACCAGCAACGAGGCCGTCAATGCCTGGCGGGCGATGGACTCACGCGCGAGCTGCGCGACCTGTGCTTCCACTTCGTCCTGCACGGCGGCAATCATTGAGACGTCATCGCACAGCAGCAGTACCTGCGAATCGGGGCCGTGCTCGGCCTGCGACAGCAGGTCGGCGGCAACGAAGGCGGCGTTGGCGCCGGCATCGGCGATCACCAGCACTTCCGATGGGCCGGCCGGCATGTCGATGGCAGCGGCGCCGGACTGGGCAACCTGCTGCTTGGCCTCGGTCACGAAGCTATTGCCCGGCCCGAAAATCTTGTCGCAGGCCGGGACCGATTCGGTGCCATATGCCATGGCGGCAATGGCCTGCGCACCACCGATCTTGAACACGCGGTGCACGCCAGTCAGGCGCGCGGCCACCAATACGGCCGGATCGGCAGTGCCGTCCTTGCGTGGCGGCGTGCACAGCACCACTTCGCGACAGCCGGCCAGCTTGGCCGGCACGCCCAACATCAGTGCGGTTGAAGGCAACGGTGCGCTGCCTGCTGGCACATACAGGCCCACGCGGGAGATCGGGCGGATGACCTTTTCGCAGACCACGCCCGGCGCGGTTTCCACGCTATAGGGCTGGGCCATGCCGGCGCGGTGGAAGCGGTCGATGCGATCGGCAGCCTGCTGCATGGCGATGCGCAGTTCCGCCGGCACCGCCAGCTCGGCGGCGGCAAATTCGGCTTCGCCGACTTCAAAGCGCTCCGGCGCGATGCCGTCGAAACGCTCGGTGATTTCACGCAATGCGGCGTCGCCACGGCTGCGTACCTGCTCGATCAGGCCAGCGACCGAATCGCGGGTCTGGGCGGCAACGGTCTGCACCGGGCGGGTCAATGCACGCCCCTGTGCATCGGCGTCGAGCGCGTTCCAATCGAGGATGTTCATACCAGCGACTTCTCCACCGCCAATACCATCAGGCCTTGGGCACCGGCACGTTCCAGTTCTTCCAGGCGCTGCCAGCTGAGCGCACCGCTGCACATGGTCTGCAGGCGCACCGCACCACCCTGCCCCGGCAGCCGCAGCAGCGGCTCGGCGTCGGGCAGCAGACTGGCCAGCGCTTCCACGCGGTCTTCGCTGGCGCTGAACATCAGCAGCTTCTGGTCCTGCACCTTGCTCAGCCCATCCAGACGACGCAGCAGCATCGCCATCAGGCCGGCGCGGGCGTCATCCAACTCCCGGACCGGGCCAGCCAGCACGGCCTCGCTTTCAAGCAACACTTCCACCGGCTTGAGCTGGTTGGCGGCCAGCGTGGCGCCGCTGGAGACCAGATCGCAGATCAGCTCGGCGGTGCCCAGCTTCGGCGCGATTTCCACCGAACCGGACAGCTCGACGACCTGCGCATCCACGCCCTTTTCCTTCAGCCATGCGGCCAGGATGGCCGGGTAGCTGGTGGCGATGCGCTTGCCCTGCAGCATCTGCACGCCCTGCCAATCCCATTCTTCCGGCACCGCGATCATCAGCCGGCAGGAACCGAAGCCGAGGCCGCGCAAGGGCTGGTAGGCATCCGGCAGGCCGATCTGGCGGCGCGCCTTGGCCTGCTCGTCCAGTTCGTTCAGGCCAACCACGCCCAGATCGCAGACACCGTCGGCGATCAGCCCCGGGATGTCGTCGTCGCGCACCAGCAGCAGGTCCACCGGCAGCGATTCGCCGAAGCAGAACAGCTTGTCGCGGCTCTGCCGCCAGCTCAGACCACAGGCCGCCAACAAGCTGCGCGCGGGGTCGGCCAAGCGGCCGCTTTTCTGGATGGCGATACGCAGCCGGTCACGTGCCGGGGCGGTGGTTGAAGCACTCATGCGGTTATCTCAGTTGGATTCGGTTTTGCGCGTGGCGA
Source organism: Stenotrophomonas terrae (assembly GCF_039674165.1). GTDB lineage: Bacteria > Pseudomonadota > Gammaproteobacteria > Xanthomonadales > Xanthomonadaceae > Stenotrophomonas > Stenotrophomonas terrae_A. Next base: position 82,930 of record NZ_JBDJMY010000015.1, on the reverse strand, counting down.
GGCGTTCGATGGCGGCGGCATAGCCACCGGCACCGTGCTCGAGCGAGCGCGCGACCCGGCCGATGGTGGTGACGCTCACCCCGGTCAGGTCGTAGATCTCACGGTAGGGGACGCCCTTGCGCAGCAGCGGCACCACCCGCCAGCGGTCCGCCATGGCTTCCAGCTCGGCTGGTGTGCACAGATCGCGCAGGAAGGCCTGCACATCCTGCGGCTTGTCCAAAGCGGCCAAAGCACGTGCCAGCGCCTTCAATGGGGCGTCGGAGGGCTTTTCGCGTTCAATGTCGGGACGTGGCTTCATCATGCATCAATGTAATAGCGTGCTAATACATTAGTGCGAAACAGGCCCCGAGTCAAACCCGCTGGCCCGTAGTGCCGAGCCATGCTCGGCTGGGGGTTTACCGGGAAGGCTTCTGCCCAAACATGCTCGGCTGAGGCATTACCGGGAAGGCTTCTGCCGAGCATGGCTCGGCTCTACAAGGGTTCGCGTGTGGGCGCGGTGTCAGCCGCCTGCTGCTATCGCGAAAGGCTTACCCCTCCCCAGCCCTCCCCTTCGCTGCGGGAAAAGGGAGGGGGCAGAAGCAGTAGTGCCGAGCCATGCGCGGCTGGGGCTTGCCCGGTAACGCCCCTTGCCGAGCATTTTTTGGGCCTGCGTTTGGGGGGGGGGGGGGTGGCCTTTTCCCCCCGCGTGCGGAGGAGGCCCCCCCACTACCTCGCTGGCCGCCTTCATCGCGAAGGCATAAAAAAAGCCCCGCTATGCGGGGCTTTTCAATCAGCGCGCCATTGCGCGGGTCTGTTCCAGCTCTACCTGGAGGGTAGATGCAAGTTCATCCCTGGCTACTTCGAACTGCTGTTCACGCAGCAGGTCCTTGACCGCAACCACCCCACGCGCCAACTCATCCTCACCGGCCAGCACCACGAAGCGGATGCCTGCCTTGGCGGCGTACTGGAACTGCTTGCCGATCTTCTTCGGCTCCATCTGCACTTCGGTATTGATGCCGCCAGCACGCAGGCGGCGGGCGATATCCAGCGACTGCGGCATGGCCGCCTCGTCCATCAAGGCCACCATCGCGTGCACGCTGCTTTCGGCGATGCCATCGATCAGATTGGCCTCGCGCAACTGCCAGAACAGGCGGGTCAGGCCAATGGAAATGCCCACGCCCGGCAGCTTGGACTTGGTGTAGTGGCTGGCCAGGTCCTCGTAGCGGCCGCCCGAGCAGATGGAGCCGATCTGCGGGTGGTCGACCAGGCTGGTCTCGTAAACCGTGCCGGTGTAGTAGTCCAGGCCGCGGGCGATGGAGAAATTCAGGCAATAGGCGGTTTCCGGCACGCCCAGCGCCTTCACCAGCTCAAGCACTTCACGCAGCTCGGTTGCACCGGTGCGCAGCGACTCGCTGGCCGATTCCCCGGCCGCCGCCAACACCGCGTCGATCTGCGCCAGCGCATCGGCGTGCGAGCTGGAGCGCACTTCGACAAAGGACAGGATGCGCTCAACCGCATCGGCAGGCAGACCGAAATCCGGGCCAACCAGGGTCTCACGCACGTAGTCGGGGCCACGCTTGTCGAGCTTGTCGACCTCGCGCAGCACCAGCGCCTGCTGCTCGGCATCCACCACGCCCTGCGCTTCAAAGAAACCGCGCATCAACTTGCGGTTGTTCAGCTGCACGGCAAAGTTGCCGATGCGCAGCTCGGAGAACACCGCATGGATCACCGCCAGCACCTCGGCGTCGTAGCGGATGCTCAAGCTGTCCTTGCCGATCACATCGACGTCGCACTGATAGAACTCGCGGAAGCGGCCGCGCTGGGCACGCTCACCCCGGTAGACGCGCTGCATCTGATAGCGGCGGAACGGGAAAGTCAGGTCATGCTCGTGCTCGGCCACGTAACGGGCCAGCGGCACGGTCAGGTCGAAACGCAGCGCCATTTCCGGCAGCCCGCCCTTGTCGGCCGATTCGGCGGCATTGGCCAGCGCACCGGTGGACTGCACGAAATACACCTGGCGCTCGGTCTCGCCGCCGGACTTGGTCAGCAATACATCGGACAGTTCAAACACCGGGGTCTCCACCGGCAGGAACCCGAAGCGCTCGTAATTGCGGCGGATGACGTCCAGCATGCGCTGGAACGCGATCTGCTCGCGCGGCAACAATTCCATGATGCCGGGCGGGGTACGGGGCTTGATCACGGGCAAAACTCCTGCAACTCAATGTGGGAAACGATTGCCAATTCTAGCCGCACACCGCCCGTCTGGCCGCATGAAGTATCATTTAGGACAACTTCTCGCCCATCCAAGACATGTCCCGGCCAGCCCAAGGCACCGAGCAATCCCCCGTTTCGTCCATTGCGGCAGAAGGCAATGGCGGGCGCGAGTGCCTGCAATGCTCGGTCCGTCACCTGTCGGTGTGCTCGGCCCTGTCCTGTGATGAAGTACATGCGCTGGAGCAGATCACCGTCTCCACTGCAGTGGCAATGGGCACTACGCTGGCCCGTGCCGGCGAGCCGCGCACTTATGTCTATACAGTAACCGAGGGCGCGCTGCGCCTGGTCCGGACCCTGGCCGATGGCCGCCGGCAGGTGAACGGCTTCGTTCTGCCAGGTGATTACCTGGGGCTCAGTGGCAGCGATCACCACCGTTACGACATCGAGGCAATTGCGGACAGCCGCGTCTGCCGGGTGCCGACCACACAGATGCGCGACCTGCGCCAACGCTACCCACACCTGGAGCGCAAGCTGTTACAGCGCGCCTGCCAGGAACTGGACGCCGCACAGGACAATGCACTGGCGCTGGCTCGTCTGCAGCCACCGGAACGGCTGGCGGATTTCCTCCTGCGTTTGGCCGCACGCGAGGTCACCTTGAATGGCCGCAGCAGCAACCGGGTCTCGTTGCCGATGGGCCGCGGCGATATCGCCGACCATCTCGGCCTGACCATGGAAACGGTGAGCCGCACATTCACCAAGCTGCGCCAGCAGGGCCTGATCGCTCTGCCCCACCTGAATGTGGTGGAGATACTGGATTTCGCCGAGTTGCAGCAGCTGGCCAACGACGAGTTCTGACTCAGAAGCTGATCACCTGATCACCTGTAGAGCCGAGCCATGCTCGGCCGATGCGTTACCGGTAACGCCTCTGCCGAGCATGGCACGGCACTACAAATGCGGTTGAGGCTTGTCTGTGGGAGCGGCGTCAGCCGCGAAGCTGGTGCATTTCCAGATTGCAGAAGGTGCTGGCCGCGAAGCGATGCGGGCTTCGCGGCTTACGCCGCTCCTGCATCTGGTCTATCGGTGACGCCCCTGCCGAGCGTGGCTCGGCACTACGGGCGGTGGGTTACAGCAGTTTTTCGCGCAGGGCGGTGTATGCCGGGGCGCAGGGTTCGGCATGGGCCGGGCGCTGGAGCAGTTCGGCCAGGGCTGGCGGCATCTCTACCTCGCGGCCTATCAGCGGCTCGACTACGGATTCGAACTTGGCCGGGTGTGCGGTCGCCGCAACCGCCCAATGTTCGTTGGCTGCCGCATTGCCACTGGCGCGCAGCTGCTCCAGCACATGCACCGCCGTTGCGGTGTGCGGACAGAACACTTCACCATGATCACGATAGCGCGCAGCAATCGTGTCGCGGATGGTGGCGTCGCTCACCGCCTGCGCGGTGAATGCCGTGCGCAAGGCCGCATCATCGCCCCTGTACAGCCAACGCAGCCGCTCGAAGTTGCTCGGAGCGCCAACGTCCATGGCGTTGGCCAAGGTGGCAACGCTGGCCTTGGGCGTGTAGTCGGCGCCACTGAAGTAATCCGGCAACACACGATTTGCATTGGTCGCCAATACGATCCGCCCCAATGGCACACCCAGCGCTCGCGCCATCACCGCCGCCATCGCGTTGCCCAGGTTGCCGGTGGGAATGACGAAGTTCAGCACGCCGCCGTGCACGGCCCGATGGCTTAGCGCCGCATGCGCGTAATAGCTCATCTGCGGCAGCAATCTGCCCAGGCTGATGCTGTTGGCCGAGCTCAACGGCACACGTGCCTGCAGCTCGGTGTCGCCCAGCGCCTGCTTGGCCATGGCCTGGCAATCATCAAACGATCCGGCCACGCGCAGTGCGCGGATATTGCCACCCAGGCAACCCAGCTGATGCGCCTGCCGCGGCGATACGCGCCCATCCGGGTACAGCACCACCACTTGCAGATTGGGCTGGTTATGGAAGGCCGCCGCGACCGCGGCGCCGGTATCACCGGAGGTCGCAACCACGATCGTCAGCGGCCGCTCCTGCCCTGCCCGCACACGCGAAAGGCTGGCCGCGAGGAAGCGCGCACCGAAATCCTTGAACGCTGCAGTGGGGCCGTGAAACAGCTCCAGCACATGATCATTGGGCGTAGCCAAGGCCTGCAGCGGCGCTGGGAAATCAAAAGCCTCGGCGCAGATCGCCGGCAGTTCTGGCGCCAATGCATCGGCTGCGAAGAACGGCTGCAGCAGCTCGGCAGCGCTCGCCGCCAGCGTAGCGCCGGGCTGCAGGGTGCGTGCTGCAGGCATCTGCTGCGGCACGTACAGGCCACCGTCCGGTGCCAACCCGGCGGCGATGGCCTGGCTCAAGGTGACGGCGGGGGAAGCGTTGCGGGTGGAGATGAAGTTCATTCGAAAATCCGCGAAAGGGTTGAAGTGCTGCATGCGACGCAAGCGTAATGAGAGGCCGCGCACCCAGGCCGCTGCTGGCTCATAGCAAGCGTGCGCCGGGGCTGTTGACCGGGCTCACCCAGCTCTGGCTGTCGAATCCTGCCGCAGCAAATGCCGCCTGCACCTTGGGCGCGGCCGCAAGCGCGGTGTCAGGGTCCTCAAACCAGGCAAACACGCTGGGGCCGGCACCGGAGATGCTGGCGCCCATCGCCCCGCCTGCCAGCGCCGCCGCCTTGGCGGCATCAAAACCGATGATCAGCGGCGCACGCCGCGGCTCGATCAGCACGTCGGCCAGGCCAGCCCGCACCAAGGCGGCATCGCCGGCATGGCAACCAGCCAGCACCAAGGCCAGATTGCTGCTCTGTGCGACGAACTCCTTCAATGCATAACTTCCCTGCAAGGCGGCGCGGGCGCGGCGCGTTTCCAGCAAGGCGTCCGGATGCACCAGCAGGCTATGCCATTGTGCAGGCACCGGCACCGGCACCAGCCGCTCCAAAGTGGACAGCACCAAGCCGCCAAGAAACATCGGCCCCAGGTTGTCGCCGTGGCGGCTGCCACTGGCCACGGCTTCGCCTTCCAACGAATACAGATACAGCTGCTCGCGACTCAAAGGCACATCCAGCAGCGCATTGGCCGCCACCAGCGCGGCCACGCACGAGGCCGCCGACCCGCCCATTCCGGAACTGAGCGGAATGCCCTTGTCGATCTCCACTTCGAAGCCGTACGTCAGCCCCAACGCCTGGCGCAATGCGATCAATGCCGCACCGGCAGTATTGCTGGGTGCATCCAACGGCAGCTCCACCGCAGCGCCACGAATGGCGGCGATGCGCACTTCCGGCGCGTCTATGCGGCGTACGGTTACGGTGTCGCCGACATCCGGCACCGCATAACCGAGCAGATCAAAACCGACTGCCACATTGGCTACCGATGCCGGAGAGAACGCCCGTGCTTCACGCCGTCCTGAATCCTTCAAACCATCACTCACAATCGCGCTCCCTCGCCCGCTGCAACCCGCAGCACATCAGCAAACACACCGGCCGCCGTCACCTCCGGGCCTGCGCCCGGACCTTGCACCACCAAGGGGTTGTCGCAGTAGCGACGGGTGGTGAACTGCACGACATTGTCAGTCAGGCGCAGGTTGGCGAACGCATGGTCGCCCGGCAATTCAACCAGGCCCACGCTGGGCTGCTGGCCGGGCCTGAACTGGGCCACGTAGCGCAGCACGTTGCCGCGCGCCCGGGCTTCTTCCAAGCGCTGCGCAAAGCCGGCATCCACTTCGGACAGTCGCGCCATGAAGTCTTCAACACTGGCCTGCTGCAGCGCTGCCGGCACCAGACTTTCCACGGCCACGTCTTCAAGGCTCAGCGCGTAACCGGCCTCGCGCGCCAGGATGACCAGCTTGCGCGCCACGTCCACACCGGACAGATCATCGCGCGGATCCGGCTCGGTATACCCCATGCCGCGCGCCTGCGTGACCAGCTCGGAGAACGGTACGCTGCCATCGTATTTGTTGAACAACCACGCCAGCGTGCCGGAGAAAATGCCGGCTATCGCAGTCACTTCATCACCGGTATCAACGAGATCCCGCAAGGTGGTGATCACCGGCAGGCCAGCGCCCACCGTGGCCTCATAGCGGAAGCGCGCGCCGGTCGATGCGGCCGCCTCGCGGATGGCCTGATAGCGCGCCAATGGCCCGGAACCGGCCTGTTTGTTCGGCGTCACCACATGGATGCCCGCAGCCAGCCAGCCCGCGTAGCGGTCAGCCACTTCGGCGCTGCCACTGCAATCGATGATCAAGGTATGCGGCAGCCGCGCCGACAACAGATGCTCGGTGAACAGGTCCAGATCGTTGGGCAGCGCGGCCGAATCGAATGCCGCCTTCCAGTTGCCGTGCATGCCGCGCTGGTCGAGCACCATGCGGTTGCGCGAGGCTACCGCACGCAGACGCAAGTCCAGTTTCGCCCTGGCCAGCAGCGCCGCTTCGGACGCATACAGCTGCTCCAGCAAAGCCGCACCTACGTTGCCTGGCCCGATCACGCCTACCGAGAAGGTCTGCGGCGACAGCCAGAAACCGGCATGTGCAGCGCGCAAGGCCTTGGTAGCATCGCGCGCCTCGATCGCAACCGAGATATTGCGCTCGGACGAACCCTGCGCGATGGCGAGAATATTGACCTGGGCCCGGCCCAGCGCCTCGAACAGGCGTGCGGCCACGCCCGGCTGCCCGGCCATGCCGTCGCCGACCGCAGCGAGCACGCTCACCTGCTCGGTCAGCTGCACCCGCTGCACCTGGCCGGCCGCCAGCTCGTGAGAGAAGCCCTGCAACAAGGCATCGCGTGCGCGCTCGCACTCGGCCTGTTTGACCACGCAACAGATTGAATGTTCGGACGAGCCTTGCGAGATCATCACCACCGATACATGCGCATTGCGCAGCGCGGCGAAGACACGCTCGGCGGTGCCCGGCACACCCATCAGGCCGGTACCTTCCAGGTTCAGCACGGCCAGCTCCGAGCTCAGCGTCAAGCCTTTGATCGGGCCACTGCTGGAACTTTCGGCGGTGATGCGGGTACCCGGATGATCGGGCTGGAAGGTGTTGCGGATGATGATGGGCAGGCCACGTTCGATTGCCGGCGACATGGTCTGCGGATGCACGACCTTTGCACCGAAATACGCCAATTCGCAGGCTTCGTCATAGCTGAGCGCATCCAGCTGCACCGCTTCGGGCACCACCCGCGGGTCGGCCGAAAGCACGCCATCAACATCGGTCCAGATATGCAGCTCGTCGGCGGCAAACAAGGCAGCAAAGATAGCGCCGGAGAAATCACTGCCGTTGCGGCCCAGGGTGGTGATGTTGCCCTTGCGATCACGGGCGACAAAACCGGTCACGACCAATCGCCGCGCCGGGTGCGTTTCACGCCACAACGCCAGGTTGGCCGCGCTGGACTTCCAGTCCACATCCACACCCAGCTCGCCATGATTGACCACCAGCACATCGCGGGCGTCCAGTACATCAGCATCTTCGCCCAGGATCTGCAGGTGATGGCCCAACAGATGTGCGGAGAAAACCTCGCCCAGGCCCTGCACGCGGTCCAGCACTTCCTGCGGCAGCTCACCGATCACCGCCAATGCGGCAAGGATTTCGCGCAGACGTTCGAAACGCGCATCCAGCCATTCGATGGTCGCCCCGGAATGCTCGCCCAGCAGCGCAGCGGCCGCGCCGCGATGTCGCGCCCGCAAGTCGTGCCAGCGCTCATCCCAGGCGGGATCGGCGGCAGCTGCAGCCCTGGCCAGATCGATCAGCGCATCGGTCACGCCCTTCATTGCCGATACCACGGTCACCTGCTGCTGCTCGTCGCGGTCAAGCAGCAGCTTGGCGACATGGCGGTAACGCTCGGCGTCAGCGACGGACGTGCCGCCGAATTTGTGCACGACGGTACGGACGGCAGCGTCCGCGGCAGGATCGGCGAGTGGAGCAGCAACTGACGACATCGGAAGAACCTCGGCTGGAGGCCCCGACACGCATCTGGATGGAGTTCCCCCGCATCCTGATCCGGGTGCGGGGCCGTGGTTTTCGGAAATTACGCGAAGACGACGGACCGCACCGGACGAATGGTGACGGTAATAGTGGTGGTGGTAATGGTGCCGCCGCAGCCAGACGCGCTGCCCCGAGCGCCCAAGGGCGTCTGCGAGGTGGTGGCGATGGACTGGGGGCTGCTCATGGCCTTCAAGAGACAACAGCCGGGATCAGACTGTCAAGTGCTGCGATGCAAAAACCCAATTGAAGGCAACGTCGCCGAAGCGGCAGTTAAAAGTTGCAAATGTCACCAAGCACGAACGTCGTGCATTTCACGGCTAAGCAGCTGCCAATGCCTTGCCCGGTGCAGGGCAGGCAGTTGCCCGTGGATACCGGCGTGCCGGTTTCCAAAGCATTCGAAAGAATCGCCGCAAGCGGCCTTTCGCCAGCTGACTGCGCGGAATCGCTCAGGCCGGATCCGCGGCCGGCGCCGCCGGGCGGTGTGCCGCCGCACTCCATGCAACCCCGGCAATCAGGCACAGCGCGGCAATCACCTCGATGGCCACCGGCCAGCGCTGCTGCCAGACAAAGCCGTAGAGCAGACCAAACAAGGTCTCGAACACGATCATCTGCCCGCCCAGGGTCAATGGCAGGGCGCGGCTGGCGCGGTTCCAGCAGGCATTGCCCAGGATCGAGGCGAACACCGCCACCGCCGCGGCCATCATCCAGAAGCCGCTCCATTCGCGGCCCGTATGCCCTGCTCCACCGTCGGCGAAGGCCACCGGCGCCAGCAGCAGGGCCAAGCCACCGGTTGCCACTCCGGTCAGCAGTGACCAATCATGCCCGGACACATCCGGCACCTTGGCCAACCAACGTGTATTACCCACCGAATAAGCCGTCCAGGACAGCAGCGCGCCCACTCCGCACAGCAGGCCAAGCAAGCGCTGCGTGGTGCTGGCCTGTACATGTGACGAAACGATGGCCTCATAGCCCATCAGCACCACCCCGGCCATGCACAAGGCCAGCGCCGGTGCCAGCCGGGACAAGGGCACCGCGCCCGGCTCACGCGCGCCCACCACCGCCACCAATACCGGCACCATGCCGACGATCAACGCGGCGGCCCCGCCCCCGCTCCACTGCACGCAGATGGAAAGCATGACGAAATAGAGCAGATTGCCCAGCAAGCTCAACCAGGTCAGCGCGGTCCACTCGGCCTTGCCGATGCGCGCGCGCAGCGCCGGCCAACGCGGTACCAGCAGGATCACCGCAACCAGGCCGTAAATCAGGTAACGCGCCGCCGCCAACTGCATCGGCGAAAAATCCGCCAACACCGCCGGTGCCAGGAACACCAGGCCCCAAAGCGCACCGGACGCCACGCCATTGCCGATACCGAACCACATCCGATCTTTCATCACGCCACCCGACGCCCAGATACCCCACCAGCATCCATGTGCCGGCCTGGTTTGTATTGTCCCAACCTACGCGGCGATGGGCTGAAACTACGCATCGAAACGACGACGATAGCGGCCCGGCGTGGTGCCCAGCGAACGGCGCATGGCGCGGGTCAGGGCGCCCTGGTCGGAGAAGCCAACCTGTTGGGCAATCTGCGCCAGCGACTGGCTACCGCCCGCCAATTGCCGCTGCGCAAGCAGCAGCCGCTGCTGCAACAGCCATTGCGCCGGGGTAAGCCCGTATTCGCGCTTGAACAGGCCGTGCAAGGCGGTCAAACCGATACCAGCTACCTGCGCCATTCGCGCCAACGGCCAAGCCTGGCCCGGCGCCTGCAGAACCTGTGCGCACAGGCGCTGCATTGCCGCTCGGCCAGGAGCCACCGCCACCGGCGCGGCAAACAAGGCATCCAGCAACAACGGCAGTGCGTGCTGGGCCAGTGCGGTGGTCACGGTGGGCTGCGTGCCGGTCCGGATATGGATGAATTCGAGCAAGCTGCGGGCAGCAGCGGAAATCTGCAGGAACGGGCGTTGCTGTGCCCGCTCCAACTGTGCTCGCGCCAGCAAGGCACTGTCACAGTCCACGATCAGAAACCGGTTGCGCCCGTTGCCGGACTGCACATGGGCCGCACCGGGCACTACCAAGGCCCCGCGCTGCGCGTCCAAGTGACCGCCGCGCCCCTCGATCTCCAGCTCCAGGCTGCCGTGCACCGGCAGCACCAGCTGCAGGTGAGCGTGACTGTGCGAATGACCTGCGGGGCCATAACTGCGAAAACTGAGGGCATCACCGCACTGCATCGGCATCAATACCGGGGCTGGCTGGCACCTGCAGCAGCTGCCACAGACTGCGTTGAAAGATGGTGACCCCGACACGATTCGAACGTGCGACCTGTCCCTTAGGAGGGGACCGCTCTATCCAGCTGAGCTACGGGGCCAAAATATGGACGCCAAGATTACAGGCAAGCGCCCCGCCCAGCCAGCTTTTCCGGCTGCGGCTGAAGCTGCCGCTCAGCCGTGGCAGTGCCGGAAACGGTCTTCGGCAGGCCATGCACTGCTCCTCACCGCAATCAGCTTGCTCGCAAGCGCGCCAGCCGTTGCCAGCAACAAACTGCCTGCTGATGTGCACCGAAAATCATCGACAGGCCGAAACGACACAGACACCGGCTTCCGCCAACACGTTTTTCAGACAAACCCTAATCCAAGCGCCTATGCCGCGTGCCTACAATCCTCGGGGCCTCCTGCTAGCCAATGACGACAGGCTTCAGCAGCGCACCACTCACCGCGCAGGCCTTCGGCCTGCCGGGATTGCACAACCACACAAGCAGCCGCTTCCAGCGGAAGATGAGAACCAGCAATGAAGAAATCTTTTTACGCTCTGACCCTCGCCGCGTTTTCGCTTCCGGCCATCGCGCAGGACGCGCAGCTCGCTGAGCAGCCTGTCGTCGCCCAGGACCCGCAAGCAATCGAACAGCCGGCGTTTGAAGACGCAGTTGCGAACCAGGAACAGAGCCCCGGCGAACAGCAGGAATCGGCTGCGCAGAGTGAGCTGACCTCGTCTGCCGACCAGGAAGCAACGGCTTCCTTCGAACAACCTGCCACCGAAGAGGCAACCGCCTCGTTCGAACAACACGGCAGCGAAGAGTTTGTCACCGCCGATGGTGAGTTCAGCACCGAATTGGCAGGTACCGAGCAGGCCGGCAACAGCGCACGCGGCACCTTGAACCGCCGCCTGGCCATTGGTGGCGGCGTAGCCGCTGGCGTGCTGCTGTATTCGGTGCTCTCCAATGATGACGGTGGCAATGGCAGCGCACCGGTTGCCCCAGGCCCGACCGGCACTCACTGATTTCGAAACACATCAAGCGCCAGTATTCCCTCACCGGCCCTCGCGCCGGTGAGGGCTGCGTATAGCCTGCAAAGGCCAGGAAGAAGAAATGAACTGCAAGCGTCTTGTCGCCACACTGGCGCTCGCGTTGTTACTCCCCGGCTGCGTATTGGCGCCGGGCCAACACCTGCGCAGCGATGCAATCGCGCAACCCGGTCATTCCGTTGGCGACAGCACTATCGAGCTTCTGCCGATCACGCCCAAGCTTATCGCCATGGAGCGGGCTTCGCGTGATGCGAAATCCATGCCGCTGGCACTGAGCAGCTATCGGCCCGGTCCTTATCGGGTGGGTGCGGGCGACATGCTGTATATCACCGTATGGGACCACCCTGAGCTCACCGTGCCGGCAGGCCCGCAGCAGCAACTCAATGCCGCAGGTCGCCTTGTGCAATCGGATGGCAGCTTGTTCTACCCCTACATCGGCAAGCTGAATGCTGCCGGCAAGACGCCGAGTGAGCTGCGTGAGGAACTCAGCACCAAACTGGCGCGTTACATCGAAACGCCGCAGGTTGATGTTTCCATGCTCAGCTACGCCAGCCAGCGCGTCTGGGTAACCGGTGCATCGCGGCAGCCGGCGAGCATTCCGCTCACGGTCGCACCATTGACGCTGAGCGATGCCATCGCCCAGTCCGGCCTTGACCCACTACAGGCAGATCTTTCCGGCGTGAGCCTCGGCCGCGATGGCGTCACCTACACCATCGACCTGGATCTCATCGGGCGCAATGGCGGCAGCCCTGTTTTCCTGAAAGCCAACGACCTCATCCACGTGCCTTACCTGGACCGCAAGGAAGTTTTTGTCGTGGGCGAAGTGAACCAGCCTGGCGCCATGAACTTCCGCACCGGGCAGATTTCCCTGAGCCAGGCGCTGGGGCGTGCACGCGGGCTGATACAAAGCACCGCCAACGGCAACGCCATCTATGTCATCCGTGGCTCAAGCGATCTGCAGAACATCCCCTCGCAGGTCTTCCATCTGCAGGCCAAGTCGCCTGCAGCCTTTGCGGTGGCCAGCCAGTTTGAACTGCATCCCGGCGATGTGGTGTTTGTCGGCGCTGCCGGCGTTACCCGCTGGAGCCGCTTCGTGAACCAGTTGCTGCCCTTCACCGCCATTCTCAGCAATGCCGCCAGCGCGCACAGCGACCTGGACAGCAACTAAGCAGCACATCATGACAAGCAAGGACGCCGTTACCGCAGCACTGCCCCTGCGCAACCTGCGGGCTGTGGGCGTACTGCTGAGCGCGGCACTGATCGCAGGCTGCGGCTCGCTTGCCCAGGCCAGCCTCAAGAGCCTAGGCCTCGCGATCAGCGGCAAGCCCGACATCACGCCGGATCCGGATGCTGTTGCTGCCAGCCGCTTTGCACAGATCAAGGTAAGCGGTGCGGATGGCGGCGCGATCCTGGTGCTGGGCAACCTCGATGGGAAACGCCAGGCGTGGTACAGCACTGACCGCAGCATCGTCTTCCTGCAGGATGGCTTGGTGGTAGCAACCCACGGCGGCAGGTCCGAACTGCGTGGCATGTCATTTGAAGGCAGCAACCCATTCCATGACCTGCGCAGGATAGAAGCCGGAACCACCGTGCATCGCCGATATGACGTGATGCCCGGCTACCACTACGGCATGCGCGTGACCGGCACCTTGCAGCCGCTCGGGCGGGAGACCCTCAGCATCCTTGGGAAACCGCGCGAACTGCTGCATATTGAGGAAGCGCTGCATGGCGCGGGCTGGTCGACGCGCAACCACTACTGGGTGGATCCAGACAACGGCTTCATCTGGAAAAGCGTACAGGCGATCAGCGCAGACGCCTCGCTTGAAATTGTGCAACTCAAGCCGTTTTCCGCCGATCTGCGCAACCGATGATGCGCGCCTTCGCCCTGCTCTTCCTGCTGATTTCTAGCCCCGCCATCGCGGGCACCACCGCAGTGCCGGTGGCTGCAAGCGGCAATGTTCGCAACGCGGGCAACCATGTGCTGCCGCCCGATAGCCGCTTGAGCCAGCTGGCATTGACCGCCGGCCCGACTGAAGGCGCCTACATGCTGGGCGCTGCGCTACTTCGCGAGCAGGCTCGCATCGAACAAACCCGCTGGAAGGCTGGGCTCCTGTTTGATCTGGAGCAACTTTCAAGGCACAACCCGAACCCACCCGAGCTCTCGGCCACCCTCGTCCAGATGACCCGATCATTCGCACGGCTGCCGGTCACCGGTCGCGTCCGCTATCTGCTGGAGCCGCGGGCGCTGGAAGCCAGCCGCGAACGCGACCTGCCCGTGCAAGCCGGCGATCAGGTCTTCTATCCAACGCGCCCTGCCACGATCACCATCACCGGCGCGGTGGCCAATGACTGCCACCCAGCGCACGTCGCCTTGCAGTCACCGGCCAGCTATCTACACCAATGTCCAATGACCAGCGGCGCCAGCGCTGACCATGTGCACGTCATCCACGCCGATGGCCATGTCGAAACGCTGGGCATCGCCGCATGGAACCGCGCCGCGCCTTCCAGCCTGGCACCCGGCGCCATCCTCTTCGTACCGCTGGCCGCCGCCGTGGTACGCAAGGCAGCACCCCGATTCAACGAGGATGCCGCCCGCTTTCTCGCCACCCAACTCTTGCCCGCGCCCGGAACTGCACCGTGACCCATCGAAACACGCGTGCGTTGATGCACCTGAGCCTGACCCTGCTGTGCCTGGGCATAAGTGCTGACCTTCAGGCACAACAGGCACCAACTCCCAGCTCCAGCGATTGGGGCGGCATTGGCTTGCTGCAGACCCCAACCGCGCGCATGGCCGACGAAGGCGAACTGGGCATTACCGCGAGCCACACCTCGCCCTACAGCCGCTACACCGTCACCCTGCAGCCGTTGCCGTGGCTGGAAGGTTCGTTCCGCTATATTTCCATCGCCAATCGCCGTTATGGCCCGGCCTCGCTCAGCGGCAGCCAGAACTACAAGGACAAATCGATCGACCTGAAGCTGCGCCTGCTGCAGGAAAGCCGCTGGAGGCCTGAGCTGGCACTGGGCGCGCGCGACATTGGTGGTACCGGCTTGTTCTCCAGCGAATACCTGGTGGCCAACAAGCGGTTTGGCCCGTTCGACGCCAGCCTCGGCCTGGCCACAGGCTACATCGGCAATCGGGGCGATTTCAGCAATCCGCTCCGGCACATCGATGACCGTTTCGAGAACCGCCCCCACAACACCACGCATACCGGAGAGCTCAACACCGCCGGCATGTTCCGGGGCCCGGTCGGCGTATTTGCTGGCGTTGCGTACCAGACACCGTGGGAGCCGTTGCAGATCAAGCTCGAATACGAAGGCAACGACTATCGCAACGAGCCGCAGCGCAACCAGCAACGGCAACGTCACCCCTTCAACATCGGCGCGGCATACGCGTTTAACGACAATGTCCAGTTCCAGCTGGGGTGGGAACGCGGTGACAAGCCGGTATTCGGCCTCACCCTGCATGGCAACCTGGCTACCGCCCGCTCCAGTGCCAAGCCGCTGGACCCGCCGCCAGCCATCGACAACGCCGCCAGCTCCGGGCCTGCTGGCGAACTGGCTGCGAAAGCCAACCTCCCCTCAACTGACTGGGCAGCAATCTCAAGCCAGCTCGAGGAAAATGCCGGCCTGCGTGTGACGCGCATAGCGCGGCGCGGCCCCGACCTTGTCGTAAGCGGCGAGCAGCGGCGATTTCTGGACCCGGCGACAGGCTTTGGCCGCGCCAGCCGCATTCTTGACCAGGCGGCCGCCGGAGATATCCGGTGGCTCACGATTCAGAACAACCGGCTGGGCATTGCACTCATCGAAACCAGCGTTGAGCGGGCCGCTTTCCGGGCGTTTTCCGATCATCGCGTGGCGGCAGCTGCACTGCGCGTTGGCCTTGAGCCACCCTCGCCTGCGTCCCGACACATCATGTATGAAGCGCCACTGCGCCACTTTGAAGGCGAATTCAATCTCGACTATCAGCAAACGCTGGGCGGGCCAGACAACTTCATCCTGTTCCAGCTTGCCGGCAGCTACAGCGCCGAGCTGCGGTTCACGCACTCGCTGTGGATGAGCGGCACGCTCAACTACAATCTTTACAACAATTACGACCGCTTCCGCTACGACGCACCCAGCAAGCTGCCACGCGTGCGCACCGACATCCGACAGTACCTGACAACCGCCGAGGCAACGCTGCCCAACCTGCAGCTCACCGCCACTGGCCGGTTGGGCCCGGATCTCTATGCAATGGCGTACGCAGGCATGCTGGAATCGATGTACGGCGGCGTAGGTGGCGAAGTGCTGTACCGGCCATTCCTTGGCCGATGGGCGTTTGGTGCCGACATCAACCTGGTCAAGCAGCGCGATTTCGATCAACGCCTGCACTTCCGCGACTACAGCGTGGCCACCGGCCACGCCAGCCTCTATTACACCTGGGGAGATTCGCGAAAAATCGTCGCAACACTCAACGCCGGCCGCTACCTGGCAAAGGATTGGGGCGCGACGCTCACCTTGAACCGGGTGTTCGACAACGGCGCCAGTATGGGCGCATACGCAACCAAGACCAACGTCTCGGCAAGCGACTTCGGCGAGGGCAGTTTCGACAAGGGGATTCTGGTCTCGGTGCCGTTCGACCTGATGCTGCCACGCTCAAGCAGAACACGCGCCAACCTTGCCTGGAGCCCGCTCAGCCGTGATGGCGGCGCTAGATTGAGCCGCCGCTACATGCTGTATCCGATGACCAACGAGCACGGCATCGACGCAGTGTTCGCGCATCCCGAGGCCATGCGTGACTGACAGGGCGCCGGCTGCCTGAAGCCATCCAGCGCCCTTCCGCGCGCCACCCGCAACAGCGCGGTGGCGCGCCAACGGCATCAAGGCGTGTCAGAGGCGTACTCGTAGTACCCGTAGCTGTGATAGCCAGTCTTGCGCCTTTCCACCGCGTTGAAGATTGCGCCCTTTACCTGCACCCCATTCTGCTCGAAACGCTTCATCGCCAACCGGATCTCCTTGGGATGATTGACGCCAAAGCGCGTGACCATCAGCGTTGAGCCGGCATGCTTGGCAACAATCACCGCATCTGTTACTGCCAGCACGGGCGGCGTATCGATGATGACCAGGTCGTAATTGCGCGCAAGTTCTTCCAATACCTGGGCGAAGCGCGGATGCATCAGCAACTCGGACGGGCTAGGCGGAACCTCGCCACGTCCGATGTAGTGCATGCCATTCAATCCCGGCGCCGCATGGACTGCAGCATTCAGATCGACCTTGCCCGACAGCACGTCCGACAGTCCTGTCTTGTGCGCGACGCCCAGCACCTTATGCAAGGTGCCCCTGCGCATATCTGCATCAATCACAAGAACCTTCTGGCCGGCCTGCGCGATCACTGCCGCCAGATTGGCCGCAATGAAAGTCTTGCCGATCCCGGGCCGCGGGCCCGATACCACCAGAATGTTGTTCTTGGCCTCCATCATCGCGAAATGCAGGCTGGTGCGCAGGCTGCGCAGCGCTTCTACTGCAAGGTCCGCAGGCGCTGCACTGGCTAGCAGCGGAGCCGCTGCGGCCGCACCAACACCCTTGCGCTTGCCGCGACCCGCCTTGCGCGCCTGCGCCAGGCTGGCTGCACTGCTGAGCGGAATAGCCGCATAAACAGGCAAGCCCAACTCCTCGATATCGGCAGGATCCTCAATCCCGGGGTTCAGCATGCGCAGAACAAACACGCCCGCAATGGACAACATCCCGCCAAGCAGGGTCATTGCAAGGACGATCACCGCTTTCTTCGGTGCTACCGGGTTGCTCATATCAGCAACCGCCGCATCCACAATTCGAACGTTACCGACGGATCCGGCGCGCGCCACATCCAATTGCTGCGCCTGGTTCAACAGTGCGGTGTACAACTCATTGCTGACGGTCAGGTCGCGGGTGAAGCGCAGCAACTCCTGCTGCGTATCAGGAAGGTTGCTGACGTCATTGCGGAAGCCGTCCTTGCGCGCCTGCAGGCCGCCAATCTGCTTGAGCAGCGCCCGGTAGGCCGGATGCTCGCGGGTAAACGTCCTATCCATCTCGGCCTGCTTCAACTGCAGCTGCTGGATACTGGTTTCCACTGCTACCTGCTGCTCCAACAGCCCCTTGGTCTGCAAGGTGATATCCACCGCATTCGAGCGTGCCTGATAGCTGGCCATCGCAGTCTGGGCGGTCTCGACCTGCTTGCGCACCGTCGGCAGCTGATCCTTTACAAACTGCAGCTGGGATGCCGCTTCAGCCGAGCTTCGCTCCACGTTCTGGCGAACATAGATCTCGGCCACGTTCTGCAACAGCGCTTCTGCACCCAACGCATCCCCACCTTCGTAAGCCAGCTTCAGGATGCCGGAATCCTTGCCCTGCTCGGCGACTTTTATCTCCTTCTGGAGTTCAACCAGAACATCCAAACGGCGGCGCTTCTGCAACAAGAAGTGCGTGCCCGGGTTGGCACGCAGCTCGGCTACTTCAAGCTTGAAGCCGCCTGCTTCCGCAGGCACGCCCACAGCACCGTGCAGCACCTCGTCACCGCCTGGCCCCAGCAGCGAGAAGCCCCCGGCGGCCGGACCGGCAACCAGCGTAAGCGACTCATTGAGGAGCCCTTCGGGCACATCCAGACGGTGCACGCTCAGCACCTCGCCGCCCCAACCATACCGGGACAAGCCCAACGCCGGGCCAGCCACCCGCTGTGCATCCATGCGCTCGTGCCGTCGAGCGAAATACCCACCCAACAGAGGAAACCGGCGCGGCTCGGCCTTGATATCCAGCTGCAGGCGATCAACCGCAGCTCCAACAACCATGCGTGAGGTCAACAGCGCCACTTCGGTTGTCGCAGCCGCACTACCACCGCCAGTCAACGAGGTCAGATCCGACAAACCTGGAATCGCAGGCACTTTTGACTCGACCTGGATCATTGCCTGGGCCTGATACACCGGCTCTGCCAGCAGCACGTAGGCAGCGCTCAGCACCGCAAATGCGGTAGTGGTTGCGATAACCCACCACCTGCGGTCGTACACGACACCCACCAGATCGCGCAGATCGATCTCGTCGTCCTGCGGGGTAGTTCGCAATTGCTTTTCCTTTTCCATGACTTCCGTTCTGATAGATGACTGCGCCAACACGCGCCTAAGCGATGTACTTGCCCCAGCGCGCAACACCTTGTTCGATCAGGCCATAGGCGTGCTCGAAGGCGATGCGCCCCTGCCGATACGGATCAGGCACTTCACTGCTGTCCCAATGCCCGAGCAGAAAGGTTTTTCCGCTTACCTGCGGCCACTCGCGCGCAATCTTCACCACGTGCGCCCGCTCCATCACCAGGATCAGGTCAGCGGCACTCAACATCGACGCCGTTGCCTGCCGGGCCCGATGCGCCTGCGGATCGTGGCCACGCTCGCGCAACAGCACCGCCGCCATCGGGTCAATGGCGTGGCCGGCCAACGCATGCAGACCGGCCGACGCCACCTGCACGCCTTCCCGTCCCTGCAACGCGTGACGCACAAGAATCTCGGCGGTAGGGCTGCGACAGATGTTGCCGACACAGACAAGCAACGGTTTTTTGAACACCTGCAAACCTCGGAGCATCTATGCGGACGCGCCGCGTTGCGCAATGCCGAAACGGCAACTGCATGGCCTCCCCGCCTCCGGCCCGCTGAAACGCGCCGGTGTTGAAACAAGCGCAGTGGACACAGGCACGCCGGGATCGGGAAGCGCGCAAGTGTACCCTCTGAAACAAACTGATACAATAAGAGAGCAAGTGAAACCATGCATTCCCGCGAAGATTGAAATTCCTCGCGTTATCAAGGCCTTGATTGGATTTCTTGCAACTTCTGCCCGTTGTTGAATTCAAGGAAGAAAGAAGATTTCCATGTGGACCGCCTCCTCCCAATCCCATCTTGAGCAATGGAGAGCCCCTTCCGGGCGCCTGACAACAACATTTGGGATCATTCTCAGAATCAGCGACCCACTGCTCCTGATCTGCACCGCACTGGCGGCTTACCGGCTGCAATTTGGCGATCTGCTGCTGTCGGTCAACTACTGGCGTCTGATCGCCATCACGATGTTGCTGAGCCTGCTCGTACTTGGCACCTCGTCGCTCTACTCCAGCTGGCGCGGCCGCAGCCTGCTCGCAGAACTGGCACAACTGCTGCTGAAATGGCTGCTGATTTTTGGCGCCTTGTTCGCATACGTCATCGCGATCCAGGTCGCTGACAGCCAGGCAATGCTTTGGGTACAGAAGTGGTTCTGGCTGAGCGCGTGCGCCGTGTTGCTGTCACGTCTGCTGGTACGTTCCGCTGCGGCGTGGGCGCGCGCGCGCGGCAACGACCTGCGCACCGCCGTACTGGTCGGCGCCACCCCTGATGCGCAGAAAATCATCGACACACTGCGTGAAAACAGCTGGGCAGGCATCACCATCCGCGGCTGGTTTTCGACTCGCGCCGACCGTTGCGTCATCGACGGCCCAACCGAGCTACTGGGCACGCTGGACGACCTGGGAAGCTACGTTGAAAGCAATGCCATCGATCAGGTCTGGATCGCGCTGCCGATGCGCGACGAGGCGCAGATAGCGCTGGCCTTGAATCAACTGCAGCATGCAACGGCCGACATCAAGTTCGTTCCCGACATGTTCGGCATTCACCTGCTCAATCATTCGATAGAGCAGCTGGCGGGCCTGCCCGTCATCAACCTGCAGCAGACGCCGCTGCAGGGGCGCGCACGCCTGTTCAAGGCGCTGGAAGACCGCCTCCTGGCGGCCGTGATCCTGCTGATGATTTCGCCGCTGATGCTGGCAATCGCAATCGCCGTGAAGCTGAGCTCCCCCGGCCCGGTGTTCTACCGCCAGGAGCGCATGAGCTGGAACAACAGCACTTTCCAGATGCTCAAGTTCCGCTCGATGCCGGTGGATGCTGAAACCGGTACCGGAGCAGTCTGGGCCAAGGCCGGCGAGAATCGCGCGACCAAGGTTGGCGCCTTCCTGCGCAAGACCAGCCTGGACGAGCTGCCGCAGTTCCTGAATGTATTGCGCGGCGACATGTCGATTGTGGGCCCGCGACCGGAGCGGCCGGTATTCGTGCACCAGTTCAAGCACGAAATTCCCGCGTACATGAAGAAGCACATGGTGAAAGCGGGCATCACCGGCTGGGCCCAGGTCAACGGCTGGCGCGGCTCCACCGACCTGCACAAGCGCATCGAGTGCGACCTTTTCTATATCGAGAACTGGTCGTTGGGGTTTGACCTTCGAATCATTGTTGCGACCCTTTTCAAGGGCTTTTTACATAAGAACGCGTACTGAGTCGCACCCATGAAGCCAGCTACAACCATTCACGAATACATACGCACGCCACTGAAAATTGCCGTTGCAGGAACAGGCTACGTTGGCCTTTCCAACGCCGTCCTACTCGCACAACATCATCACGTAACCGCGCTGGATATCGACCCTGCGCGAGTCGACGCAATCAACCGCGGCTGCTCTCCAATTGAGGATGCCGACATCCAGCACCGCCTTGAGCTGGGCAATCTCAACTTACGAGCCACTCTGGACAAATCAAAGGCCTATTCCGATGCGTCCTTTGTAATCATCGCAACTCCAACCGACTACGATCCGGACAGCAATTATTTCGATACGAGCACGGTGGAAGCGGTAGTCGCCGACGTTAAGGAAATAAATCCAAAGGCAACGATCGTGATCAAGTCCACGGTCCCGGTTGGCTACACTGAACGACTTCGCCAATCGACACCTGGAGCCCTGTTTTTCTCGCCGGAGTTCCTACGCGAAGGGAAAGCGCTGCACGACAATCTTCATCCCAGCCGAATTATCATAGGCGACACATCCGAGCAAGCGTACCTTTTTGCCGCGCTACTCCAGCAGGGCGCCGCTTCCGATACTGCACCAGTGATTCATACCAACTCGACAGAAGCCGAGGCTATCAAGCTGTTTGCCAATACCTATCTGGCAATGCGGGTGGCGTTCTTCAATGAACTGGACACCTATGCTGCGAGTCACAACCTGGATACGCGTCAGATCATCGATGGTGTCGGGCTCGACCCACGCATCGGCATGCATTACAGCAACCCATCGTTTGGCTATGGCGGTTACTGCCTCCCGAAGGACACCAAGCAGCTACTCGCCAACTATCGCGATGTTCCACAGAACCTGATCCGCGCGATCGTGGACTCCAATACAACGCGTAAGGACTTCATCGCCGACAGCATCGCCGCCAATAAGCCGAGCACCGTCGGAATCCATCGTTTGATCATGAAGGCTGGCTCAGACAATTTTCGGGCGTCAAGCATTCAAGGGGTCATGAAACGCCTGAAGGCAAAAGGCATAGAGGTCGTTATCTACGAGCCAGGCCTTGCCTGCGAATCGTTCTTCAATTCACGCGTGGTGAACGACATCGATGCCTTTACGAATGAGGCAGACATGATAATCACCAACCGGATGACTAACGATCTTGCCGCCGTCTCTCACAAAGTGTTTACCCGTGACCTTTTCGGAACGGACTAAGTCGCCTATAGGAGCACCCTCGCTGACGTCCTGACAGTGGATGGGACCACAGTCGCCAACCCACATCGAGCATTCACTTTGATTTCCAGCACCAAAGAACTAATTTCAATTGTGAGAACCGATGTCGAACGGATCTACTCCGAGCGCAGGGGCTTCGGAACTTTTCTTCGCGTGGCGGCAAACCCCTCGATAAGGGCAGTATTCCTGATCAGGATTACGCTGCTCGAAAACGTGTTTCTGCACTCATTCGCCCGCAATGCACTGCTTTCTTTCTTTGGAATAGATGTTGGCAAAGGTGCCGTAATCGGCCCCGGACTCTATCTGCCACATCCACTCTGCATTGTCATTGGCGAAGGTACTCGAATGGGCGCAAACATCACGCTGTATCACGGCACTACGCTTGGCAGACTGAAAAACAACTACCCAACGATCGGCGACCGAACCACCCTTTACCCAAACGTCACTGTCATTGGCGACGTACATATTCCTGCGAACACTAGAGTTCCCCCCGGTACGATTCTCAGGCCCGATGAAAGCAATAGCTAAGCTCCTCTGGTACGGCGCTGCTGTCGCATTGCCCTTGTTCCTTCAGTCCACTCACGTGGGTGCTTGGCTGATTCCGCACGCTGGTACTGACTTCTACCTTGGCATGAGCTTTTTCCTGACCGCGATCCAAGTGGGCCAGAGCGCCGCATTCCAGGCGACATTGGCAAAAGGAGTGACGTACGAGATCCCAGTAGTCTCCGGTGTTCTGCTGACCGGAGCTGGCACTATCGCGTGCTTGCTCGCGCTCGTGCCCGCCAACTCTTCGACCCTCGGGGTTCCCGTTATTTTTATCGTGGGCTTGATGGTGGGCGCAGGATTCTCCCTTGAGAACGCGCATCTGCTCACACGCGATAACAGTAGCAGTTACTTCCAGAATATGTGCCTCAGGAATGTATTCATTTTTGCCGTATCCGTTGCAGTTGCTCGCCTTTTCCATAAACCGGGTATCGATACCATCATCATCTGCGGTGGCTGCATCCACCTCTTTCATACACTGCGCTCAGCCGCAAAC
Organism: Stenotrophomonas terrae; assembly: GCF_039674165.1. Lineage (GTDB taxonomy): Bacteria > Pseudomonadota > Gammaproteobacteria > Xanthomonadales > Xanthomonadaceae > Stenotrophomonas > Stenotrophomonas terrae_A. The sequence continues at coordinate 59,892 of NZ_JBDJMY010000015.1, read as the reverse complement.
GCGATAAGACGGAGCAGTTCCACTTCTCGCTCGCTGAGCAAAGCAGAGACGCGCTCACTGCTGTTGGGCATCGCATCCTCTTCGATCTACCGCAATGATCAGAATCTTGTGCGTTCCTTCGCTGCGCCTAGCGCAGCGTTTGGGCTCATTCACAATTCACTGCTTGCGGCGGCCGCGATACAGTCTGCAGCTGGCGCAATTTTGACTACCTTGGTTTTACCGAGGATCAAGCATCCAGGGCAACTTGAGCCGTGGTCAAGGAAGCTGGACAGACCCAGCTTTGGAGTGATGGCGGTAGCTGGAGCGGCCGGGCTTGGCCTGGAAGGTGCCCTGCCAAAGATACTCTGCGCGTCCATTGTACTGGCGTGCAGCCAATGGTGGGCCTACCGGCTGCACATCAATCAAAAATCAGCGTATGTATACAGCGTTGGAACCGTAGCATTCCTTATTCTTTCCGGACTACTGAGCTTCGGAGTATCAGCCGACCTCGCCTACCTCCTGTTCGCATTCTCCACAAGCATTGGCGTGCAGCTTGCCAGGCTGATGGCACGATGATGTGCAACTTTCGATACCGATACAACCTTGCCTTGTGCTCGACCATCATTGGCGTCGGCACGCTTGCCGCATCGTTCCCATTGGTGCTACCAGTATCAGCGGCACTCTGCGCGACGCTCCTTTTCGCGATCTTATTGGCCTGTGTCCGATCAGATATCCCTCGCGATTGGCTGGCTATCATTCTTTCGCTGAAGGCGCTCTACGCTGCGGATATCGCACTGGCTATCTTCGACGGGCGTCCTTTGCGATATGCGCCGGAAATTGGCTCCGACGCCGCGCAGCTTCGCGGCCAGGCGTTGCTGATGCTGTTGCTGTGGACCGCGTCCTTCATAGCGACGGCGTCTGCATTCTCAGGTCGTTACCTAAGAATGCAGATCAGCCAAGTCGCGAATGAAAATAGAACGTGGATCGGAATCGTATCTACCGGTCTGGTCGCTCTGTCCCAGATAGGTTTCATCGTGATAACCATAGAGGTCGGCGGAGCAGCGAAGATGCTCGCCAGCATGAGCAACCGTCACGAGGTTTACTTTGGGATCGGATTTCTGCGGGTCGTCGTCGGCGCCGGCGCTATTGGCGCCGCGCTGTTGTTCCTGTGTGGGAGAAAGAAACTCAGCTGGTTTCTGGCAACAATAATTTTCTGCGAACTTGCACTTCTCGGAGGCCGCAGTTATGCCTTGTTCTCGACAATTATTCCGATATGCATGTTGTGGATATCGGGTTCAAAGCGCATCCCGGTCGGCAGAGTCCTGCTGATGGCCGCCTTGGCATTGGCGTTCGTAAGTGCGCTGGGAAGCTATCGGTCCGCGCAGCTTTCGGCGCAGTATCACGCTTCTGCGGGTGTGCTATCGAGGTTAGTGATGGACACCGGCGCGGCCGACAACTTTCCAAGCCTGCTCTCACTGCTCCGTCGCGATGTCGTGCCGTTCTCCGGTAACGAGATAGTTGCTTCTGCTGTGCTCGCACCGGTACCTAGGGCTGTCTGGAAAGAAAAACCGGTTACTGATGAAGCAGCCACAATTGGGGTGTTACTGGCCAATACGGACCGCGTTAATTGGGGACTGCCCATCGGCCCTCACGGGCTGGCCTACTTCACCGGGGGCGCGATACTAATCCCAATTTTTGGCGTTATTTCAGGCCTCTTCTTTGCCTACGTAATGACAAGATCCGGCCACAGCGTCGCGTGGGCCGCAGGCGCACCATTCCTGCTGCTGCTGTCACCGGACATTCTTTCTCCCTCCACCACGGCCAGGGTTTTCGTGCTGACTACCCTGATCATCGTGATTTCCCTGACCCTTAGATTCCGCTTTCCAAGATGAAGATTCTTGTAGTCAACAATTTCTATTATCCCTACGAAGTAGGAGGAGCCGAAGAATCGCTCCGTCTCCAATGTGAGGCACTGATCAAATTGGGTCAGAAGGTCGATGTACTGACCGTTGCGCATGAACTCAGCGGCAACCCCACCCGAGTCAACGGCGTGAGCACCCACTATCTAAGGACGCTGTTCTCAAGCGGATCGCCATTGCATGCACGGCGCAGCTCTCTCATGCGAATTGGCTGGCAATTCGGCGGCTTCCTCCAGGTCGGAGCGGCGTTACATACCTTCCGCCTGCTGTACCGTGAAAAATATGATGTCGTCTACGTCAACAACCTCCCCGGCATCGGCCGAGCGTCCGTTTTGCTTGCCAAGGTCTTGGGCATTCCTGTGGTGGCCGGACTACGCGACTACGCTTGGATTTGCCTGCGTCAATCGCGCTTTCAACGGGGGAAAAACTGCACTGGCACTTGTGTCAAGTGCAGGCTTGGCTGTTCCCTACGCAGGTCGATTGCCGGCTGTGCCAGCGGAATAGCGGCCAACAGCACCGCACTGCTTGACACTTTCAAGGCATCGAGAACTTTCACTGACGCCACCTCGCGGGTCATCTATGCAGGTGCTGGCCAGCCCGAAGATCAAGGAAAATCACATCCATCACCCCGTCACACCAATCCATGGCTAAGCATCGGGGTGATGGGCCAGATTCAACCCTCAAAGGGATTCGAGCTCTTCCTACAGGAAGTGTCACCTTTGCTCGCCGCAGGTGGCATACGCATCCTGATTGCAGGAACCGTCTCCGGCGAACATGCAATCTCCCTCCGGGAAAGGTTTGCTGGCGACGACGTAACTTTCGTCGGCCGGGTTGATCGCGCTGAGTTCTTTCGACGGGTTGACGTAGTTGTCATCCCATCGCTCTGGAACGAGCCACTCTCCAGGATCACCTATGAAGCCTTGGCGTATGGAAAATGCGTTGTCGTATCCAGCCATGGTGGCCAGAAGGAAATCATCCGATCGGGCACAAATGGCTACGTCTACACGCCAGGGAACGGCTCGCTGGTAACGATCATCCGCCTGCTGCAGGAGCAACCTGAACTGATAGATCAGCAGGAGCACGGCGCCGCCAGCTCAGCCGCCGAATATACCCCAGCGAGTGCCGCATCCAGTCTTCTGGCGCTGTTCGAATCAGTGACGGCCATCCCATGAAAATCTGCATAGTCCACGAATGGCTCGTCACCTATGCCGGTTCGGAGCGGGTGCTGTCTGAGTTGATTAAAATTTACCCGACCGCAGACATATTTTCTGTAGTTGATTTCTTGTCCGATGCCGATAGAGCACTACTGGGTGCCCCGCGCACAAGGACCTCATTCATACAAAAATTGCCCGGCGCCAGAAAGCACTATAGAAGTTTGTTGCCACTGATGCCCTTAGCAATCGAGCAGCTCGATCTTTCCGCCTATGACATCGTAATTTCCAGCTCGCATGCTGTCGCAAAAGGTGTACTTACTGGCCCTGATCAGTTGCATATAAGCTACGTCCACTCTCCGATCCGCTATGCCTGGGATCTGCAGCATCAGTATCTGCGCGAATCAAACCTGCAGCATGGACTGAAGTCCTGGCTGGCAAGATGGCTGCTGCACAAGATAAGGATCTGGGACTATCGGACATCTGCTGGCGTTGATTTTTTTGTCGCCAACTCCCGTTTCATCAGCCGTCGCATCCAGAAAGTCTACCGTCGCGACGCGGAGGTAATCCATCCGCCAGTTGATGTGGATGCTTTCACGCTGCAGCGTAATAAGGAGGACTACTACCTGGCCGCGTCACGTCTGGTCCCATACAAACGCATGGACCTGATCGTGGAGGCTTTTTCGAAGATGCCGAAGCGCAGGCTGGTGGTAATTGGTGACGGGCCGGAGCTCACCCGACTGCAATCGATGGCGACATCCAATGTCACCATTCTGGGCTACCAATCCTCCGAGTCCTTGCAGAGCCATATGCAACGTGCCAAGGCCTTCATATTCGCTGCAGAGGAGGATTTCGGGATCATCCCCGTTGAGGCCCAAGCCTGTGGAACGCCAGTGATCGCCTACGGCAAGGGCGGCTCTCTGGAGACGGTCCGCGCAGCGCCTGACAGCGCGCGGACCGGAATTCTGTTTGGCGAGCAAAGTGCCGATTCGATCATCGCGGCGGTTGAACGCTTCGAATCCTTGCCCGTACCGATCACAGCAGACGCATGTCGCGTGCACGCGGAGTCATTTTCCGCGGCGCGATTCCGGCTCGCGTTTGGCAGCTTGGTGGAACGACGTTGGCTGCAGTTCCAGCGCACCACCTGCAACAACCAGGAAGGCCACATTCTCGACGAACGTTGAGCTACCCACATGGACGTAAAAAAAATACTCATCTGTGGCGGTGCTGGCTACATCGGCAGCCATATGGCGCAATGGTTAGCCGCACATGGCCACGTCGTCACCGTACTGGACAACCTTTCAACCGGCCATCAGGATGCAGTCCGTTGGGGCGAGCTTATCCAAGCCGACCTGCTCGACCCGGCATCACTGGAGCGGGCCTTCCTGCAGCAGCGTTTCGACGCTGTCATGCACTTTTGTGCGCGCTCGTTGGTAGGTGAATCCATCACCAAACCCTACCGCTACTACGCCGCCAACGTGACCGGTACACTTAATCTGCTAGAAGCCATGCGCCGCCATCGCGTCCAACGCCTGGTCTTTTCTTCAACGGCGGCAGTTTTCGGCAACCCTATCCGCGAGGTCATTGATGAGGAGCACCCCACGTTCCCCATCAACCCCTATGGCGCCAGCAAATTGATGGCAGAACGCGTCTTCGCCGATGCTGCACATGCCTATGGGCTGCGCTCGGTGGCGCTGCGCTACTTCAATGCGGCGGGTGCCCTGCCCGAACACGGCATCGGCGAGGCGCACGCGTGCGAAACTCACCTCATTCCCAACGTATTACGCGCTGCACTGACCGATGGCCCGGCGCTAAAGATCTTTGGTGATGACTACGCTACCCACGACGGCACCTGCATCCGCGACTACGTGCATGTGCAGGACCTCGCCCAGGCGCATGCGCTGGCATTGGATTTCATGGACAAACATGAGGGCGCGCACGCGTTCAACCTGGGTAATGGCCAAGGTTTTTCCGTACGCGAGGTGATCAGTGCCGCAGCGTCGGTGGTTGGCAAGGCCATTCCTTACGAGATTGCACCGCGGCGTGCAGGCGACCCGCCGAGTCTGGTTGCCTCAAGCCAGAAAGCGCGCGAACTGCTTGGCTGGCAGCCACAATGGACTGAACTGGCTCCCATCATCGAAAGCGCGTGGCGCTGGCACCGTGCGCCACCGAGTTGGTTCCCGACGCAGCAATAACTCGTTGTTGCTGGCAGGGAATCTACGACTGCGCGCCCGGAAATTTCCGTTGTTCCCTCTTGCCTCAGGGGGCAACTGCACCCCGCAAGCGCTGCCGAAAACTGTCAGTGGCGCCGTGCTTGCACCTTCACGAACCTTATTTACCAAACTCGTGGCTATCGGCCTATCGCGCGAACGCAAACTCGCAACAGGTCAAACTGCCGACCACCCGCTCTGACAGAACCGGCGGTCGGCACTGCCGCCGATCAGGCGATATCCAACACCGGGAAGCCCTTCACCAACTCATCCAGCGCCTTGATCTGCGCCAGGAACGGCTCCAGCACATCCAACGGCAGCGCACTTGGGCCATCACAGCGCGCGTTGTCCGGGTCCGGGTGGGCTTCCAGGAACAAGCCGGCGATGCCGACCGCCATGCCGGCACGGGCAAGTTCCACCACTTGGCGGCGACGTCCGCCAGAGGCTTCGCTGCCGGCGTCGCGGCGCTGCAGGCTGTGGGTGACGTCGAAGATGGCCGGCAAGCCGCCGGTCGCCTCGATCATCTCGCGGAAGCCGAGCATGTCCACCACCAGGTTGTCGTAGCCGAACTGGGCGCCACGCTCACACAGGATGATCTGCTCATTGCCGGCTTCGCGGATCTTGCTGACGATGTGCTTGATCTGGGTCGGGCTGAGGAACTGCGGCTTCTTGATGTTGACCGCACGGCCGGTACGGGCGATGGCGGTCACCAGATCGGTCTGGCGGGCCAGGAAGGCTGGAATCTGCAGTACGTCCACCACCTCGGCCACCGGTGCGGCCTGGGCAACTTCATGCACGTCGGTGATCACCGGCACGCCGAAACGCTGCTTCACCTGCTCGAAGATGCGTAGGCCTTCTTCCAGGCCGACGCCGCGGAAGGAGGTGATCGAGGAGCGGTTGGCCTTGTCGAACGAGGCCTTGAACACGTACGGAATACCCAGCTTGCGGGTGACCTCCACATAGCGCTCTGCGGCATACAGCGTGGAATCCAGGTCCTCCAGCACATTCAGGCCGCCAAACAGCACGAAAGGCAGGTTGTTGCCAACCACTACCCCATCCGAAATCTTCACGTTCATCTGTCTTTCCTGTTCAAACCGGGGAAGCCCCAACCAAGGGTGGCGAATATGGCTGAAAACGGCCGTCAGTGACAGCTCCCGGCGTCCCGAAATCAGCCCTGCCGGCCCCCGTCGCAGCCCGTGGCGGCCTGCGGCAAACCCCAGACCAGCGCGCCCGGGGCCAATCGGTTCACTCTGATACTATGTGGCACTCACTCCGTCGCCCCACCCGCAGTCTCCGACGGCGCCAAAATCACGTTAAGAAACAGGAGTTTGAATGTCTTCCGAGCTGCTCAAGGCCTTGGCTCTGGATGCCACCAACGCTGGCACCTACATGGGCAACGGGGAATGGTCCGCCGCCACCGGCGCGGGCGTCCTCAAGCCGCAGAACCCGACCACCGGCGAAGTAATCGCCGAGGTCCAGGCCACCACTGAGGCTGATTACGAAACCGTCATCGCCCGTGCGCAGGAAGCCTACAAGGTATGGCGCACCACCCCGGCCCCGCGCCGTGGCGAAGCCGTACGCCTGTGCGGTGAAGCACTGCGCAAGCACAAGGACGCGCTGGGCTCGCTGGTCGCGCTGGAAATGGGCAAGTCCAAGCCGGAAGGCGACGGCGAAGTACAGGAGATGATCGACATCGCCGACTTCGCGCTGGGCCAGAGCCGCATGCTGTACGGCTACACCATGCATTCGGAGCGCCCCGGCCACCGCATGTACGAGCAGTACCACCCGCTGGGCCTGGTCGGCATCATCTCGGCCTTCAACTTCCCGGTTGCGGTGTGGAGCTGGAATGCGTTCCTGGCTGCCATCTGCGGCGATATCTGCATCTGGAAGCCGTCCAACAAGACCCCGCTGACCGCCATTGCGACGATGAAGATCTGCAATGACGCGCTCGAAGGTGCCGGCTTCCCGAACCTGTTCTTCCTGATCAACGACGCCGGCACCGCCCTGTCCGAGAAGATGGTCGACGACCGCCGCGTGCCGCTGATCTCCTTCACCGGCTCCACCCAGGTCGGCCGCGCCGTCAACCAGAAGGTCGCCCAGCGTCTGGGCCGCTGCCTGCTGGAACTGGGTGGCAACAACGCCATCATCATGGACGAGACCGCCGACCAGAAGCTGGCCGTGCCGGGCATCGTGTTCGGCGCCGTCGGCACTGCCGGCCAGCGCTGCACCACCACCCGCCGCCTGATCGTGCACGAATCCATCTACGACAACGTGCTGGCCACGCTGATCAAGGCCTACAAGCAGGTGGAAGGCAAGATCGGTGATCCGACCGATGCGGCCAACCTGATGGGCCCGTTGAACAGCCCGGAAGCCGTGCAGCAGTTCCTGGCTTCCATCGCCAAGGCCAAGGCTGCCGGCGGTACCGTCGAGACTGGCGGCACCGCCATCGACCGCGCCGGCAACTTCGTGCTGCCGGCCATTGTCACCGGGCTGAAGAACAGCGATGAAATCGTCCAGCACGAGACCTTCGCGCCGATCCTGTACGTGATGAAGTACAGCAATCTGGACGAAGCCATCGACATGCAGAACGGCGTGCCGCAGGGCCTGTCCTCGTCGATCTTCACCCAGAACCTGAAGACCGCCGAGAAGTTCCTGTCGGCAGCCGGCAGCGACTGCGGCATCGCCAACATCAACATCGGTACGTCCGGTGCCGAGATTGGTGGCGCTTTCGGTGGCGAAAAGGACACCGGCGGTGGCCGCGAGTCCGGTTCGGACGCGTGGAAGGTCTATATGCGTCGCCAGACCAACACCATCAATTACTCCGACTCGCTGCCGCTGGCCCAGGGCATCAAGTTCGATCTTTGATGTTGTCTGCCCTGGCCTTGGCTAGGGCGTTGAACCGGGAGAGTTCTCAGCTGAAAAGCTGCCCTCACCCCAACCCCTCTCCCGCTTGCGGGAGAGGGGCTTTCTACAGCAGAAACGGAGCTTCCGATGAGCATTCCTGCACCTCGCCAGACCAGCAGCTACGCCGTGATCAGCCTGGTCGCCGGCATCCTCGGCTGGACCCTGTTGCCGGCCATCGGCAGCATCTGCGCGATCATCTTCGGCCATATGGCACGCGGCGAAATCCGCCGCAGCAACGGCCAGATGGAAGGTGACGGCCTGGCCGTGGCCGGGCTGGTCCTAGGCTGGCTCGCTACCGCGCTGTGGTTGATCGGCATCATCTTCTTCATTGCCATCATCGTGTTCTTCGGTGGCTTGGCTGGCATCGCGGCACTGAACTCCTGAGGCCGGCATGGGGCAATCCGATTCAACCGAACGTTTCAGCAGCCGGGTAGCGGACTATGTCCGCTACCGCCCGGGCTATCCGTCCACACTGCTGCGCTGGCTGCATGAGGAGATCGGCCTGCCCCGCTCTGCGCTGGTCGCCGATATCGGCGCCGGCACCGGCATTTCCACCGAGCTGTTTCTCGCCGCCGGTCATCCGGTGACCGCGGTGGAACCCAATGCCGCGATGCGCACAGCGGCGCAGCAAAGGCTGCAATCGGATTATCCGCAACTGCAGTTGGTTGCCGGCACCGCCGAGGCCACCACGCTGGCCGACCAAAGCACCGACCTGGTCTCCGCCGCGCAGGCTTTCCATTGGTTCGACACCGCTGCCGTGCGCCGCGAATGGGCGCGCATTCTGCGTCCGGGCGGATTGGCGCTGGTGTACTGGAACTCGCGCCTGCTCGACGCCTCACCCTTCCTGGCCGGCTATGAGCAGCTGCTGCTGGATTACGGCACCGATTACACCGAAGTTGCCGAGCGCTACCAGGACGATCAGACCATGCGCGAATGGTTCGGCGACGGCCTGCGCGGTCTGGTGCATCTGCCCAATGTGCAGCATCTGGACTACGACGGATTGCGTGGTCGTCTGCTGTCTTCCTCCTACGCCCCGCAAGCCGGTCATCCCCGCCATGCGCCTATGCTGGAGGCCCTGCAGCGTCTGTTCGACGCGCACGCGGCCGATGGCAAGGTCGCCTTCGAGTACCAAACCCGCGCCTTTGTCGGCACGCTGAACTGAGCTTATGTATTCCATTGCCCGTCCCTTCCTGTTCACCCTTGATGCCGAGCGCGCGCACGGCCTGGGCCTGTCCGCGCTGGATCTGGCCTGGCGCACCGGCACCACGCCGCTGATTGCCGGCCGCATCAAGCCGCTCCACACCACCGTGTTTGGCCTGGATTTCCCCAACCCGGTTGGCTTGGCCGCAGGCCTGGACAAGAACGGCGAGCACATTGAAGCCCTGTTTGCGCTGGGCTTTGGCTATGTCGAAATCGGCACCATCACACCGCGCCCGCAGGCAGGCAGCCCCAAACCGCGCCTGTTCCGCCTGCCGCGCCACAACGCCATCATCAACCGCATGGGGTTCAACAACCTCGGCGTCGATGCGCTGGTGAAGAACGTGGAGGCGGTCAAGCATCGCCCCGGCCCGCTAGGCATCAATATCGGCAAGAACAAGGACACGCCCAATGAAGACGCGCTGTCCGATTACCTGATCTGCATGCAAAAGGTCTACCCCCTGGCGGACTACATCACCGTCAACATCTCTTCGCCCAATACCGCTGGCCTGCGTGAGCTGCAGGAAGAGCAGGCATTGCGGCGCCTGGTTGCCGGCCTGCGCGAAGCGCAGGAGCAGCTGGCCGCCAAGCATGGCCGCCGCGTGCCGATGCTGGTCAAGGTGGCGCCGGACCTGAGCGACCGCGATATCGATGCCGCAGCGCGCGTGCTCGGCGAACTGGGTGTGGACGGCGTCATCGCCACCAATACCACCATCGGCCGGCCCACGGTGGAGGCCGATCCGCTGGCCAAGGAAATCGGCGGCTTGTCCGGTGCGCCCTTGCTCGGCCAGTCCACCCTGGTGCTGCGCCGCCTGCGTGCGCGCCTGCCCGAGTCGGTGCCGCTGATCGGCGTGGGCGGCATCAGCTCCGGTGCCGATGCGGTTGCAAAGATGGCGGCGGGCGCCGCCCTGGTGCAGTGCTATAGCGGGCTGATCTTCAAGGGCCCGGGCTTGATCGGCGACTGCGTCGATGCCATCCGTCGCCGCCGCGAGTCCCCGTCCGGAGGCGCCGTCGCACCGCTATGACGATTGCCACCCCTGCCTGGTCGCTGACCGAAAACGCATCGCTGCGCCACCTCAACACCTTCCATGTCGACGCGCACGCACCGCGCATGCTGCGTGTCGCCGACCCCGCTGCGCTGCCTGAAGCGCTGGCGGCGGTAGCCGACGCCGGCCTGCTGGTGCTGGGCAGCGGCAGCAACGTGTTGCTGGCCGCCGACCCCGAAGACGTGGTGCTGGTATTCGAAAACCGCGAAATCACTGCACTTGAACACCGCGCCGATCACACCATTGTCCGCGCGGGCGCGGCGGTGATCTGGCACGAACTGGTGATGTGGTCGTTGAACGAAGGCCTGTCCGGGCTGGAAAACCTCGCCCTGATCCCCGGCACGGTCGGCGCCGCGCCGATCCAGAACATCGGTGCCTATGGCGTCCAGGTTGGCGAGTTCATCCAGACCGTCGAAGCCTGGGACCGTCAGGAGCAGTGCTGGGTACGCCTGGATCAGGACGCCTGCCAGTTCGCCTACCGCGACAGCGTGTTCAAGCACGAGGCCGATCGTTACCTGATCACAGCCGTGGAGTTCCGCCTGCCGCTGCTGCACGAGCTGCAGCTGGACTACGCCGGCATCCGCGAGGAACTGCAGGCCATGGGGATTGAATTCCCGGTCTCGGCCGATGTCGCCAACGCGGTCATCGCCATCCGGCGGCGCAAACTGCCCGACCCGGATGTGCTGGGCAATGCCGGCAGCTTCTTCAAGAATCCAATCCTGCCGCTCGAACAGGTCGACGTGCTGCTGCAGCACTATCCCGAGCTGCCGGTTTTCCCCGGCAATGGCGACAGCAACCGCAAGGTTTCGGCGGCATGGATGATTGAAAAGGCCGGCTTCAAGGGCCAGCGCGACGGTGATGCCGGCGTGTCCCCCAATCACGCGCTGGTGCTGGTCAACCATGGCAACGCCAGCGGTGGCGAACTGCTGGCGTTTGCGCGGCGCGTGTCAGCCGCCGTGCTGGAGAAGTTCGGCGTACCGATCGAACCCGAACCCAGGTTGGTCGGCGCCCGCTGGTGAACACTGCCTTGGCCGCACCCCGCTCCATCGCCATGCGCGCCGCCCTGCTGATGTTCGGCAGCGCCATGGCCTTCGGTCTGATGGCCGTGGCAATCCGCCTGGCCACCCGCTACGTGCCTACACAAGAGGTTGCGTTCTTCCGCAACAGCTTCGGCCTGCTGGCGCTGTTGCCCATGCTGATCCGCCCCGGCCACGCGCCGTTGCGAACCCAGCAACTGCCGCGCTATTTCCTGCGCAGCGCAATCGGCCTGGCCTCGATGCTGTGCGCGTTCTGGGCCATCGGTCACCTGCCGCTGTCGCAGGCCATTTCGCTGTCGTATTCCACGCCACTGTTCGTCACCATCGCCGCGGTGCTGTGGCTGGGCGAGAAGGTCCGCTTCCGTCGCTGGGCAGCCGTGATCGTCGGTTTCATCGGCGTGCTGGTGATCGTGCGCCCGGGCGCGCATGGCTTCGAACTCGGCAGTCTGGTTGCGGTGCTGGCGGCGGTGCTCAGTGCACTGGTCGCAATCCAGATCAAACAGCTGACCCGCATCGACGGGCCCGATACCGTGGTGTTCTATACCTATGTGTTCTGGGTACCACTGTCCCTGATACCGGCGCTGTTCGTCTGGGTCTGGCCGACCGGAATCGCCTGGTTGTGGCTGGCTGCCACGGGCGTCCTGGGCACCATCGGCCAGCTGTTCTGGACGCGGGCGCTGAAGCTGGGCGAAGTGTCCGCGCTCACGCCGATCAGCTTCACCCAGTTGCCGTTGGTGGTGGTCATGGGCTGGCTGCTGTTCGGCGAGACACTGGATCGCTGGACGGTGATTGGCGCGCTGATCATCCTGGGTTCCAACGCCTATATCGCCCATCGCGAAGCCGTGCTGTCCCGCCGTGCGGCCACCCACGCCCCGATCGCCGCCGCCAAGCCCGGCGAGTAAGCCAGCAGTTACAGCAGCGCCACCAACAACGGCGCTGCGGCAACATTCACCAAGCCCGCCATCACCATCACCAGGCCGGCGATTGCCCCTTCGCTTTCGCCCAACTCGCGTGCCTTGGCCACGCCCATGCCGTGCGCACCCATGCCGAACAGTGCACCGCGCGCCATCGCACTGCGCACTGGCAACAGCTTCAGCAGAAGCTGGCCGCACAAGGAGCCGCAGATGCCGGTGATGATCACGAACACAGCGGTCAATTCGGGGATGCCGCCAATGCGTCCGGACACGTCCATCGCAAACGGTGTTGTCACCGAACGCGGCGCCAGACTCAGGCGCAACTCGGGCGACAGGTGCAGCGCGCTGGCCATCAACCAGGCCGCGCTGATCGCCGTAACACTGCCCACCAGCACGCCGGCGCCGAGCACCTTCCAATGCCGCGCGATCAACGCCCGCTGCTCGTAGATCGGCACAGCGAAGGCAACCGTGGCCGGCCCCAGCATGGCCATCAGCCAATGCGTGCCGCGCAGGTAGTCGTGATAGTTCGCATGCAGCAGCAGTGCCAGCGCCAGCAACACCAAGGGTGCGGTGATCAAGGGCGAGGCCCAGCCCTGCTGGACGCGGCGGTACAGCCCCTTGGCCAGCACATAGGCGCCCACCGTGACCACGGCCCAGAACAGCGGCCACAGCAGCTGCGCCGGATGGGTGATGAGCGCTTCAACGTTCACTACGTTGACTCCGACGGAACAACCATTCCACGGTCAATGCGGTGGCCGCCATCACCAGCACGGTGCCACCGACCACCACCAGCAACAACTTCAGCCCCAGCCAACCGAACATCTGCCGGTTGTCGAGCAGGATCATTGCCGCCGGCACGAAAAACAGCAGCATTTCGGCAACCAGCCATTGCGCGCCCTGCGCAAACGAGCGCGGCGACAGCCAGCGCAGCGCAAACGCCAGCAGCAGCACCACCAGCCCGACAATGCCGCCAGGCACCGGAACCCCCAACGTTCGCATCAGCCCCTCAGCCAACAGCCAGATGCCAACCAGCAGGCCAATCTGCAGCCAGGTGCTGCGGCGCAAGCGGCGCTTCAAACCCAGGCGACCGCGGCGCAACGAGAGCAGAAACGTTTCCATGCCTCCTATGTACGCCGCCGCCATCCATAATTAAAATGAATTCAATTCATCCCATGGATTCCAATTAAGAATGGATATCCGACAGCTCCGCATGTTGGTCGAAGTGGTCCGCCACGACGGCTTCTCCGCTGCCGCCGAGGCGGCCTTTGCCACCCAGCCCACACTCAGCAAGGCGGTCCGGCAACTGGAGGACGAGCTGGGCGAAGTACTGTTGGAACGCTCGCGGCATGGCGTGCGGCTGACCCCGGCCGGCCAGATTGTTTACCGGCGCGCCTTGGCCGTGCTGGGTGAGCGCGAAGACATGCTGCGCGAACTGCAGGAGTTGCGCGGCCTGCAGCGCGGCGAACTTCACCTGGGCCTGGCCTCGTTGGGCAGCGATGTGCTGTTCGCCCCCGTATTCGCCAGCTTCCGTCAACGCTACCCGCAGATCGAACTGCGCGTGCTCGAACGCGGCAGCGAGGTACTGGAGGAAAGCCTGCGCGCCGGCGAGATCGAGCTTGCCGCCAGCCTGCTGCCGGTAGCCGACGATCTGGATTGGCAACCGGTGCGCACCGAGCCGCTGGTCGCGCTGTTGCCAGGCAACCATGCGCTGGCAGCACGCTCCAGCCTGCAACTGCAGGATCTGGCTGAGGTTCCCTTCGTGTTGTTCGAAAAAGGCTTCATGCTCAACCGCCGCATCATCCAGGCCTGCATGGCGCGCGGCTTCACTCCGCGTGAGGTGAGCCGTAGTGCCCAACCGGACTTCATCGTGGCCTTGGTCGCGGCCGGCTTGGGCGTGGCAATGCTGCCGCGGATGATCGCGCAGGCAAGGCTGCGACCGGATGTGGTGCTGGTGCCGCTGGATGAGCCGGAACTTGATTGGAAGATGGCCTTGGCCTGGCGCCGTGGCGGCTATCTCTCCGCCGCAGCGCAGGCCTGGTTGGCACTGGTGGCAGAGCAGCATGGCGACGCCATGCCAGCGGACTAGTTTCCTACAGCCCGAAAAAAGCGTCGGCCATACTGACCGCAGGGCAGCACCAAGCTCTGTCTGCGAATTCGGCGACCACAAGGCGTGAGTGCCATCCGCTTTTCGCGTATGCCGTGGCCACGCGCCATGGGTAGTTTCCCTACATCCCAATGGATGAGAAGGGAGTGAGCAGAAGGGTGAAACCACAGTGAGGCAGGGCGAACAATCCCGCTGAACAAAGCCGACTGTCGTTTCTAGACTATGCACCTGCTTGGTTACAGCCTGATTACGACCGCAAGGACATCGTTTCGCCGCCACTGCACTGCATCGCACCTGCCCCGACGGGCTTATTCCGTAGGCGGGTGTATGCAAGACGGCCTCTGCATCATCCGCCCCCGGGTGCCTTCCTTGCGCATCACCTTGTTCAGTACAGGATTGCGCCGGCATTGCCTGCGCACTTCCGTCTGACTACCCCGCGGAGCAACGGATCCACCGTGCCTTCGCATCAATACTTTGAAAGGAACTACATATGACGCGCAACACCCCCACGGCTCTGAAGATGGGCGCCGCCGCCCTGGCGTTGACGGCACTGCTGTGCTCTTCCGCACAGGCTGCGTCGGGCTCGATCACCTTCAAGGGCGAAATCGTGCAGTCCACCTGTGACGTCACCACCGCCAGCATCGACCAGACCGTCACCATCGGCAAGTTCCCCACCACGCTGTTCAAGAACGTGGGTGATGTCTCGGCGCCGAAGAGCTTCAGCATCGGCCTGCAGAATTGCGCCGCCGGCACTTACACCCTGCGCTTTGACGGCATTGTTCCTACCGGCCACCCGGAACTGCTGGCAGTCAGCGCAGCGAACGGCATCGGCATCGAAATCCTCGACCACAACGAAAACCTGTTCCCGATCAACCAGGACATCAAGGACCCGGCCGTGGTCACCGTCGGTACCACCGGCACTGCCACGGTCAACCTGAAGGCGCGCTACAAGTCCTTCTCCAAAGAGGTAACCGCGGGCGCAGCGGACGCCAACTCGACGTTCTCGATCGAGTACCGCTAAGCAGACCCAGTGCTGCCGGCACCGTCCGGCAGCACTGTTGTCCCCTGTCCCTCCCGGTAGCAAGCATTCCCATGTCCGCACACTTCCTCCCCTTCCAACGCCCTGCCCTGCACTTGCTGACGGCACTGCTGATCGTCTTCGGCATTGGCGGCCAGGTCGCATCCGCCGCCGTGCACGTTGAGACCACGCGCGTGATCTACAGTGGCAACGCGGCATCGGCTGCGCTCACCCTGAGCAACCGCAGCACGCTGCCTTACATGGTGCAGACCTGGCTTGATGACGGGGACGGCATGCCTGAAGGCAAAGACCTGCCGATGCTGCTGACGCCGCCGCTGATGCAGTTGTCCGCAGGCGAACAGGCCGTGCTCAGGGCGATCTACTCGGGCACCGGTTTGCCGCAGGACCGGGAATCGCTGTTCTGGGTAAATGTGCAGGAGATACCGCCGCGCTCCGAGGCCAGCAATGTCCTGCAGGTTGCCATCCGCACCCGCATCAAGCTGTTCTATCGACCGGCCGCGCTCGACACCACGCTGGAGGAGGCTGCCCATGCCCTTCAGTGGCGCATGGCCGGTGACCAGCTGCAGGTGACAAATCGCAGTTCCTTGCATATCACCTTTGCTGAACTGCAAGGCCAGGCAACAGCCGGCCCCGAAAGGAAAGTCGACCTGGACATGATTGCACCCGGCCAGTCGATGAGCGTTCCGGCCGCGGCGCTCGATCTGCACGGCCGCAGCACACTGCGCTTTTCCTACATCAATGATTTCGGCGGCATCACCGAACTTGCAGACGTCGCCGTGACGCGCTGACGTCTGCGTCAAAGAGTCCAGCCATGCTTCGCACAATCCGCGCCACCCTGCGGAGGGACATGCTTGTCCCTCGTTTGGCACCGCTCGCCGTCGCGCTCAATACCCTGGGTATCGGCACTGCGGTAGCGGCGCCCCAGTTCAACCTCGACTTCCTGCGCGGTGCGCAAAACGAAGACGACGTGGCCATGCTGTCGAGCCCAGGCTCGGTGTTGCCCGGCACGTACCCGTTTTCGGTTTACCTCAACGGCGATGAAATCGCCCGCGAGGATATCCACTTCGAGCGCCTGCCCAACGGCGAGGTCCAGCCCTGCCTGACCCAAGCACGCTTGCGGGCCTGGAGCATTCGCTTACCCAGCGGCCAGCGCGACCCGCAGGGGCAACCCCACTGTGAATCGTTGCCGGCCCTGTTGGCAGGGAGCCAGGTGAGTTACAACGGCAATCAGCAGCGACTCGACCTGCAGGTGCCGCAGGTGCATCTGCATACGCTGCCGCGTGGCTACATCCGTCACGCCCTGCGTGACCAAGGTATCAATGCCTTGCTGGTCGAATATGCCTTGAACGGTTCGCATGACCGGCAGGAACACGCCGACAACGGCAATTACCTGTATGCCTCGATCAACAGTGGGCTGAATCTTGGCATGTGGCGTCTGCGTCACACTGCCAACCTCAACCGCACGGCGAGTGACCGCAACGCCGGCAACCGCACGCACTGGCAATCACGAAGTTTCCGCGCCGAGACCGACCTGGGCTCGCAACGCAGCCGACTGGTGCTCGGCGACAGCTATACCGCTTACGGCGTATTCGACAGCGTCCGTTTCCGCGGCGCCAAACTGGCCAACGACGATGACATGCTCGCATTCAGTCAACGCAGCTATGCGCCGGTGGTTCGCGGCATGGCCATCAATGGCGGCCGCGTCGAAGTGCGGCAGGACGGGCACCTGATCCATTCCATCAACGTCGCCCCTGGGCCTTTCGAGATCAAGGACATCGTCCCCAATCGCATGAGTGGCGAGCTGGAGGTGTCGGTGATTGGCGCCGACGGCGCGGTGCAACGCCATCGCCAGGCGTTCTCCGCCGTGGAAACCATGCTCCGGCCAGGCCTGACCCACTACGAGCTCAGCGCAGGCACGCTGCGCAATGGTGAGGAACGCTACCAACCGGGGTTTGTGCAGGCCACCCTCGCCCACGGGCTTCCCTCCAGCGCCACGCCTTATGGCGGCCTGCTGGTGGCGCAGAACTACCAATCCATCGCATTGGGCGTGGCGCATGACCTGGGCCGTTTCGGCTCGGCATCCATCGACATCAGCCACGCGCGCGCCCAGCTGGCCGGCGGTGGCGACCGCAGCGGCCAGAGCTACCGCGTGCTCTACTCCAAATCCTTGAACGCGCGTGGCACCGAGTTCCGCCTCGTCGGCCACCGCTATTCCACCTCGGGCTACTACGACTTCAGCGACGCGGCCAATGAGCGCGAACAGTGGCGCAATGACCATTACGAACGCTGGGACGAGGACTTCGACGCCAGCAACAGCGCCACATCCTCCAAGCCGGTCTGGCGTCCACCGGCCCGGCAGGCAATAACAAGCGCGCGCTACCAGAACAAGCGCAGTCACCTGGAAGTCGCGGTTGACCAGCGCATTTTCGACGACTACTCGCTCAACTTCAGCTACAGCAGCCAGAACTATTGGGCCGCACATGCACGCGAACGAAATCTTCATCTGGGTTTCAATGGCCGCCTGGGCGCGGCCAACTACAGCCTTTTTTTTCGTGATACGCGCAGCCGCCACGGACACTCCGATCGCAACCTGGGGGTGTCGCTTACCGTTCCCCTGGGCCGCAGGGGCGCGGTTCGCGCCAATGGCGTCAGTGCCTACAGCCACTCCCGCAACTCGGGTGGCAACTACCAGGCGGGCATCAACGGCACGGCCTTGCGCAGCGAAAAACTTGGCTATGGGCTGAACCTTGGCCGTTCCGATCGCGGCGGTTCCGCTGCGGTCAATGCCAATTACACCGGCAGCAAAGGAAGCCTCAGCTTCGGCGCAACCAGGGCGCGTGACTACCAGCAGGTGAACTGGGGAGCCAGCGGGGCCTGGGTGGTGCACGGCAACGGCCTCACCCTGGCGCAGTCTTTGCAGTCGAGCAACGTGCTGGTGCATGCCACCGACGGCGCCGGCATCGGCCTGGAAAACCAGTCGGGTGTGCGCCTTGACCGGCGCGGTTATGGCGTCATTTCCGGCGTGGCCGCCTACCGCAACAACCGCGTGGCCTTGCGCAGCGATGACCTGGGTGCCGACATCGATGCCAGCCGGATCAACGGCACGGTGGTGCCAACCCGTGGCGCTCTGGTACGCATGGATTTCGACACACGCCGTGGCAGCAACCTGATGATCCATTCCCTGCTCGGCAACGGCAAGCGTGTGCCGATGGGCGCGGAAGTGTTCGATCACGACGGCCACAAGCGCGGCGTGGCCGGCCCCGATGGAACCCTGTTCGTCAGCGGCGTGCGTGCCGACGACAGCCTGTCGGTGCGCTGGGGGCAGGAAACCTACCAGGCCTGTGAACTGCACCTGGCCTCGCTGCAGCTGTCCGCCAGCGCCATCAAAAGCCAGGGCTATCGCCATGTGGACCTGCAATGCACCCAATCCGGTGCACAACCCCGAGATCGACCATGACTTACCTGATTCGAAACCTGTGCCTGCTGCTCGTGTTGCTTCTACCGCAGGCAGCGGTGGCCATGTCCTGCAAGGAAACGTTTTCCGAAACAGTCCATCAACAGATCAACCTGCTCAACGACATCGTCATCTCCCGCGGCGATGCCGTGCGCGGCAGGCTGTTGTGGCGCTCGGAGGAGTTCAGCATCAGCTTCCGCTGCCTGGATGCACAGTCCGCGCCCGATGGTGAGTACGCGTTCTTCTATTGGGACCCGGACAACACCATCGCGCAGCTCCATCCCTCCATCGAGGTCGGGGTAACCATCGCCAATACCGACTACCGCATCAACGGCGGGGCCGCGCGCCTGCTGGTCGGCGCAGGCACCATGCCTATGGCAAACCGGGCCAACTGCAAAAAGCACTGGAACCTTTCCAAGGCTGAACGCTGCGCCACATCCAACGTGCTGAGTGTCACTTTCTCGATCTACATCAAGGCAACCGGATTCCCCCCGCCCGCCAATGGCCTGATCAACAACAGCCGCAGTTTAGATCTGTTCCAGGTAGACGGCGATGGCGGCTTGAATACCAGCCCCGGCTCCAACTTCCGCGCGGGTATCGGCGGGCTGGGCCGCATTCGCTTCATTGCCTGCAACCCCGAAATCCGGATCGTGGCCAATTCCGGCAGCACCGTCGACTTCGGCCGGATCCCCTCGTCCAGCATCCATATAGGCGAGACCCACAAGATGTCGTTCTGGATTGAAGTGGACATGACCCACCCGAACGCCGGCGGCCAATGCAGCCAAAAGATGTTGATGGCCACCTTCGACACCGCGAACGGGGTGCACGAAGGCACTATCATCCTGCCGCGCAGCAACGGCAACTTTGGCATCGTGTTGTCCGACCCCGCGAGCAGCGAGCGCTATATTCAGATGAAGAAGACCATCCCCCTCGGCACGGTGAACCACGGCATTAACCGTCACGAATTCAGGACGGCGCTGTTCTGGATGGATGAGAAACCAGCGTGGGGGCCGTTCTCGGCGACAGCCACGGTGACTGTCACTTTCCGCTGATGCGCGCGACCAACGCTCCGCTTACGGACGATGGTTCAACCGGCAGATCCATGTAGTGCCGAGCCATGCTCGGCAGGGGTTCACGGGTAAAAACCTCGCTCAGCATGGCTGGGTAAAAACCTTGCCGAGCATGGCTCGGCACTACAGACCTTCTCGCGCGTTGATCGCGGCTGCGTTTGCTGGCGCCCTGACAGGCCAGCCCAGTGCCGCCACACAAACAAAGAGCCCACGCAGGACGTGGGCTCCTTGTTTCAGCGCAGCAGTGAACCGTACCGCCGCAGCGGACTCACTCCCACTCGATCGTCGCCGGCGGCTTACCGGAGATGTCGTAGACCACGCGCGAGGCGCCGCGCAATTCGTTGATGATGCGGTTGGAAACGCGGCCGAGGAAATCGTACGGCATGTGCGCCCAATGCGCGGTCATGAAATCGATGGTCTCAACTGCACGCAGCGCGATCACCCACTCATACGAACGCGCATCGCCAACCACGCCTATCCCCAGAGTCAACGTGACGTTCCATAGTCCAGCGCCAGCGTCGTGATGACGCCTGCGGCCAGCAGGATAAGCACCACGCCGGAAAACCTTTCCAGCCAAGATAGTGCGTTGGAAAAGCGCCGCAGCACGGCTTTATTGCCAATCAGCACCGCTACCAGCAGATCCCATAACAGCACCACGGTGAACATCCAAATTCCATAGATCGCCTTCCAACCCGTGCCTGCATTGGCACCGGTGAGCATCGCTGCCAAACTGGCGTAGAACAACGCGTTCTTTGGATTGAGGATCCCCGACAGGAAGCCCATACCCGCAGCACGCAACCAGAACACGGCAGCGACGCTTTCCCTGCGCTGCACATCAGCACCGGGGGCGAACTGCAGGGAATTACTGCCCGCATGGCGAAAGAACAACCAGCCCAGGTAGAGCAGGTAAAGGCAACCGGCAAGCTGCAGGGCGATGAATGACGGGCTTCCTGCACTCAACGCAGAGAAGCCCACGAACGCAGCAACGATGAACACCCCATTTGCCAAGGCGATGCCCAGGCATGCTCCGCTGGCAATGCGCCAACCTGACGATGCAGAGCTGCGTGCGATCAGGAAGAAATCGGGGCCGGGCGACAGCAGCGCCAGGAAGTGCGCGGTGGCGATCAACAGGAACTGCTGCATGCAAGCTTGCTTCTCGGGATGTTGGCTCCGCGAAGTGTGTTGCTATCGCCGCGTTGTGTATTGAACAAAATTGCGCGCGGCTAGGCGCGGTAACGCCCCGGCGTCGTACCCGCGTGAGCCTTGAACACGCGTTGAAAATGACTCTGGTCGGCAAAGCCAAGACGCAGCGCAACTTCCGCCAGATCAGCCCCGCGCTGTAATTGTTCACGTGCGAGGTTGATGCGCTGATTCAACTGCCATGCGTGCGGGGTCATACCAGTAACCGCACGAAAAGCGCGGATCAGCTGATAGCGGCCCATGCCGGCCATCTGCGCGAGTTCAGCCAGTGGCCGCACCGCGCCGCCCTCGTGGCGCAGCATGTCCAGCAATGGCTGCAGCAGCTGCAAGTACGCTGCTGCATTGGATGCTGCGGCAATTACCTGAGCGTCGGCACTGTCGCAATCACCGATGAATTCGATCAGCGCAGCTTCCTTGTCATCGGCGCAGGCCTCGGAGAACAACAACGCGTTGAGCCTGCAGAAGCGGGCGTAGAGCACGGGCTGGCGAGTGATCCGAACCGTTTCTGTTGCCACCTCACCCCACTGAACACCGCTCTCTTCCCGCACCGTCGTCAGCCACTGCGCATCCAGATGCAGCATCTGGTAACTCCAGGCGCTGCCCGCTTCTGGATTGCATGCATGCACGCGCATTGGCGGCACGAACACCAATGATCCAGGCTGTAGCGCAACCGCGCCGCCAGCGGCCCCAGTGAACACACTTGCCCCCTTGTCCACCGCACCGATGGAAAAGGTCGGATGGCTATGTGCCCGGTAGCAGGCGCGGCTGTCACAGGCCCGCCTGCTCTCAACAAAGGGCATGGCCGGATCGCGCCAGAAGCGGGTTGAATTCACGGCTTCACTCAAGACAGTTCCAACGGATCCTGTTTCACAATCCAGCCAATCTATCGCGAACTGCGGCGGATGGGTGTTCGCTTGGAGACGCTGCGATCTCAAAAGCGCAGCTTCGCCAGCAGATGTCTTTTCAATTTTCCAAAGCAGGCGAGCAGCGCCTCACATGCGGCCAAGCAATGCCTGCGCCTGGCGAGCAGTGCGCCATCGCATGGGCGAGCACCATCGATGCGATGGGATCGCAGTGGCCATGGACGTCAACGACAAACTGGCTACCGGGCTGCGTGAAGACAGCACCTGCCTTACGTTGCCGGAAAGGCCAACGCCGGCCGCCCTATTTTACCCGGATATTATTGACCAGACAATTTAACCCGGATAATATTCGCCACATGGACCAGAACCCTGCACTCACCTATACCGCTTTCCTGAAAGGGCAGCGCCTCGCCACCGGTCCTTTGCATGAGGTCGCCGTGGCGGTGCTGCGTGCGCAGCAGTCGCAGCCTGATGAGAACCCGTTGGTTTTCAACAATGCCACCGGCCAGTCTGCTGACCTCGATCTGCGCGGTGATGAGGAAGCTGTCGCTGCGCGCTACACACGTGCTGCGCCGGCACAACCCCCCAAAGGGCGCGGCCGCCCCAAACTCGGTGTGACCGCGCGGGAAGTAACGCTGCTACCCGAGCATTGGGACTGGTTGGCGGCGCAGGCCGGCGGTGCATCCGTAGCCTTGCGCAAGCTCGTGCACGAAGCGCGGCGCAAGGACAGCGGCGCGGACCAGCTACGGCAGGCGCGCGACCGCGCCTACAACGCCATGTCCACGCTGGCCGGTGACCTGGCCGGCTTCGAGGAAGCCGCGCGGGCGTTGTTCGCCGGCGACCAGCAGCGTCTGCTGGCGCAGATGGCCGCATGGCCGCAAGACATACAGGCCTACGTACTGCAACTCGCCGAACCTGCGCCCGGCTAAGCCCGGCCTCTTCCTGCTGATCTTGCAAACCGCGCGCGGCTCCGGCTGCAGCGTTGCGGGTACGGCTATGCCCGCGATCCACGAGAACGTACATGAGCACGCCAGACACCCCCTCCTCTTCCAAGCCGGCGCGAACCCTGCGCATGCACTATCTGGCACTGCTGACGCCCTTGATCCTGACCCACGCGCTGCAAAGTGCGGGAGGGCTGCTCGATGGCTTCTGGCTGGGGAGCCTGCTGGGCGTGCACGGCATCGCGACAGCCGCATCGTTCTTTCCTGTGTTCTTCCTGCTGCTGTCGCTGATCATCGGGCTGGGCGCCGGTGCGACCATTCTTGCCGGACAGGCATGGGGCGCCGGTGATGCCGCACAGCTGCGGCGCGTGGCTGCGACGGCTGTTGTGGCTGCACTTGGCGTCGGGCTTGTAGTGGCGGTGGCCGGGGCATGGGCTGCGCCGTGGCTGATGCAGGCGCTGGGCACGCCGCCGGACATTCTGCCGGCCGCGGTGCTGTATGCACGCGCGATGTTGCTGGTGATGCCCTTCGTGTTTGTCACCTGGGCTGGCCTGTCGCTGAGCCGTGGCAGCGGCGACGTGCAGTCGCCGATGTGGGCCTTGCTGGTGGCGACGCTGGTGGGTGCGGTGTGCACGCCGTTGTTCGTAGCAGGCATATCGTTGGGCGCGGCTGGCGTTGCCGCCTCTACGCTCTGCGCACAGCTGGCTGCGCTCACTGTTTTGATCCGGCGCTGGCGGCATGGCGGCCATCCGCTGGCTGCAGGTGCTGGCTGGCGCGGCTGCAGACCCAGTGCGGCCACCGCCAACCGCATGCTGCGCATCGGCCTGCCGGCTGCACTGCAGATGCTGGCCATGGCGCTTGCCGAGATCGTGTTGCTCGGCTTGGTGAACCGTCACGGGTCGGCAGCGACCGCCGCCTATGGCGCGGCGACGCAACTTTTGAGCTGGGTGCAGTTCCCGGCGATGAGCTTTGGTATTGCCGCAGCCATCTTCAGCGCGCATGCGGTAGGCGCGGGTCGATGTGAAAGGCTGCCGGCAATCGTGGCGATGGGAGTGCGTTTGAACGCAGTAATCACCGTGCTGTTCGTGCTGGCTGCGCATCTGCTCGCGCCCTTCGCGCTGCGCGTTTTCCTGGAGCCCGGGCCAGTGCTGGAGCTGTCGGTCGCCATCGTGCGCACCGTTGCCTGGAGCGTGGTGTTGCTTGGTTGGAGCAACATCCTGGTCGGCTCAATGCGCGCGAGTGGTGCCGCGTTGGTGCCGGCGCTGCTGAGCATGGCTGCAATCCTTGCCGTCGAATGGCCGCTTGCGATGGCGCTGGAAGCCCGCTTCGGCCCCACTGGCGTGTTCTGGGCCTGCCCCGCTGCATTCCTGACCATGCTGGTGCTGCACAGCTTCTATTACCGTCACAAGGAGAAAAAAGATGGACGCATCCCTCAACCAGACATCGCGCCAAGCGCGGCGGGCGGCCGCTCGCCTGGCGCGTGACGCCTTCCCGCCAATGGGCATCTATGCCATTGACGACCGGGCAAGCGGATATCGCATGCTCGGCGCGAGTCGCAATGTGCACGCGGCGTTGAATCGCGCGCGCTTCGAGCTGGGCATGGGCAAGTATGCAGACCGCGTGCTGCAAGCCGCGTGGAACCGCAGCGGCGCGGACGGGCTGCGCTTCGACGTACTGGAACTGGTGAAGGAGCGCGAAGACGCAAACTTCGATTACGCGGCTGAACTGAAAGCGCTGGAGCAGTGCTACCGCGAGCTGGAGGGCTTGCAGCGATGAACCATCCCGTTTGCCTGAGGAGGCCGTCGACGCGCGCGGCCTCAGTGTTCGTGTTCGACGACCAACAGGCAACCATCCGCATCCCTCGCAGGCCACTTCGTCTCGACGCGCATCCGCTCAGACGTCAGCCCGTGTACTGCGCTTGCCCGGCGTCAAGCGGGCGGCGTCCGGCTTCAACCGGCCGGTGGCTGCGGCCTTCAGCAGGCGCTGGAAGGTCGGACACTGAAGATGATTGTCAGCTGGGCATGCGGCGGCGTGGCGCAGGCCATCGCTCATGGCCCGCAGGCGTTTTATGGTCGCGTCGATCTCCTCGGCCTTGCTCAGCAGCAGTGCCCGATCCACGTTCGGCGCGCCATGCGGCGAGAGCATGCTGCGGATCTCGTCCAACGACAGCCCGCCGGCCTGGCCCAACGCGATCAAGCTCAGCTGGTCGAGCACGTCGGCCGCAAAGTGGCGCCGGCCACCAGCGGCGCGGCTGGCCGTGATCAATCCCTTGTTTTCGTAATACCGCAGCGTGGAGGACGGCAGCCCGGTTCGTCTGGCGACTTCGGCAATGTCCATCGCAGTCTCTTGACTTGAAGTTGACTTCAACTTTTACCATGCCCGCGTGTGCAGATGAATCGACTGCAAAGGAGGCGTTATGACGTGGATGGATATGGCGCGGGTGCTGCTGGTTGGAATTGGCGCGACATTGGTGATGGATCTGTGGACCCAGGCCCTCAAGCAACTGGGCGTTGCCACGCTCGACTACGCATTGCTTGGGCGCTGGGCAGCACACCTGGCCAAGGGCAGATTCGCACATGCCAACATCGGACAGGCCGCGCCGATACCGGGCGAGCAGCTGCTTGGCTGGACCATGCATTACGCCATTGGCATCGCGTTCGCGGCTTTATTGGTGGCGGTTGCAGGCTGGCCATGGCTTGGCGATCCGTCGCTGATGCCCGCCTTGGCCGTAGGCATGGCAACCGTTGCCGCACCTCTGTTCGTCATGCAGCCGGCCATGGGCGCGGGCTTCATGGCATCGAAGACGGCAACGCCGTTGAAGAACTGCCTGCGCAGCTTGGCGACGCATGCCGTGTTCGGGCTGGGGCTCTATCTTTCGGCTACGCTGATCAGGTTCTGTGAGGCTTGATATGAAGACCAATGAAATCCGCTTTCGCGATGGCCTCGCCTATGAGCGCTACATGGGAATCTGGAGCCAGCTTGCCGGCGAGGTGTTTCTCGATTGGCTGGCGCCAGCAGCCGGCCAACGCTGGCTGGACGTAGGCTGCGGTAATGGCGCCTTCACCGAGAGGGTGATCGCGCGCTGCGCGCCAAGCTCGATGCATGGTGTGGATCCATCCCAGCAACAGCTGGCCTATGCACGAGCGCAGCCAGCACTGCAGGCGGCAGTATTTGACGAAGGCGATGCGATGGCATTGCCCTACGAGGACGCTGCCTTCGATATTGCAGTGATGCCGCTGGTGATTTTCTTTGTCCCCGAGCCCGCTCGCGGCGTAGCCGAGATGGCGCGCGTGGTTCGTCCCGGTGGCAGCGTCGCCGCGTACGCCTGGGACATGCTGGGTGGCGGATTTCCCTATGAAATGTTGCTGGCACAGATGCGTGGGCTTGGCCACGCAGTCCCCTCGCCGCCCAGCCCGGAGGCTTCACGCACTGAGGCATTGCGGGAGTTGTGGAGCGACGCTGGTTTGGAGGCGATTGAAACCCGCGCAATCGAAGTGAGCCGCACGTTCGCTGATTTTGAGGACTTCTGGTCGACAGCGCTCGGCGCACCGAGCGTCGGTTCAACGCTTGCCGCGATGGCGGCGGATGAGCACACGCTGCTCAAGGCCAGGATCAGTGCCCTGTTGCCGGTGGATGCCGAAGGGCAAATCACTTGTCGCGCCCGTGCCAATGCAGTGAAAGGTCGCAGAGCGAACCCGGCGCCCTGAGTGAGGCGAATTTCTGCAATGCGCGTAGCGAAGCTCACTGCGCTGGCCCGGCGCTTGTCTGTGGGAGCGGCGTCAGCCGCGAAGCTGGCGTTGCTCAATTACCCGCTCAGCAGCCATGTCATTCGAGGATGTACGAGCTTCGCGGCTTACGCCGCTCCTACAAAAGACAAAATCCGATGCCAGAGGACTGGCATCGGATTCTGGGTCACGCACTATCGACCAAATGAACAGCATTAAGCACTACGCGGCCGGTTGGCTTGTTGCTGCCAGCTACCGGGAGGCACCAGATGCCCGATCACTCCCACTCGATCGTCGCCGGCGGCTTGCCGGAGATGTCGTAGACCACGCGCGAGACGCCGCGCAGTTCGTTGATGATGCGGTTGGAAACGCGGCCGAGGAAATCGTACGGCAGGTGCGCCCAATGCGCGGTCATGAAGTCGATGGTCTCAACCGCACGCAGCGCGATCACCCACTCATACGCACGCGCATCGCCCACCACGCCAACCGACTTGACCGGCAGGAACACGGCGAACGCCTGGCTGGTCTTGTCGTACAGGTCAGCGGCGCGCAGTTCTTCGATGAAGATCGCGTCGGCCTTGCCCAGCAGCTCGGCGTACTCACGCTTCACTTCGCCGAGGATGCGCACACCCAGGCCCGGGCCCGGGAACGGATGGCGATAGACCATTGCACGCGGCAGGCCAAGCTCGACGCCGAGGCGACGCACTTCGTCCTTGAACAGCTCGCGCAGTGGTTCGACAAGCTTGAGCTTCATGTCTTCCGGCAGGCCACCCACGTTGTGGTGGCTCTTGATGACGTGTGCCTTGCCGGTCTTGCTGCCGGCCGACTCGATCACGTCCGGATAGATGGTGCCCTGCGCCAGCCACTTGGCATTGCTGAGCTTGTTCGACTCTTCGTCGAAGATCTCGACGAACAGGTTGCCGATCACCTTGCGCTTGGCTTCCGGATCGCTGACGCCTTCCAGTGCCTTGAAATAACGGTCGGCAGCGTTCACGCGCACGACCTTGACGCCCATGTTGTCGGCCATCATCTGCATGACCTGGTCGCCTTCCTGGAAGCGCAGCAGGCCGGTGTCGACAAACACGCAGGTCAGCTTGTCACCGATGGCCTTGTGCAGCAGCGCAGCAACCACCGAGGAATCAACGCCGCCGGACAGGCCCAGGATCACCTCATCGCTGCCAACCTGCTCGCGCACGCGGGCGATCTGGTCGTCGATGATGTTGGCGGCGGTCCACAAGGTGGCGCAGCCGCAGATGTCGGTGACAAAACGCTTCAGCAGCGCTGAGCCCTGCTTGGTGTGGGTCACTTCCGGATGGAACTGCACGCCGTACCAGCGCTTGTCTTCATTGGCCATCGCGGCGACCGGAATGCGGTCGGTAACGGCAGTAATGGTGAAGCCCGGCGGCACGTGGGTGACGTGGTCGCCATGGCTCATCCACACATCCAGGCGCGGCTCGCCGTTGTGGTCGGACAGACCACCCAGCAGCGCATCGTTGCCCTGCAGTTTCACTTCGGCATGGCCGAACTCGCGCTGGTCAGCGGCTTCGGTACCGCCGCCCAGCTGCTTGGCCATGGTCTGCAAGCCGTAGCAGATGCCCAGCAGCGGCAGGCCGCTGTCGAACACTTCCTGCGGCGCGGCGGGTGCGCCGGGCAGCGTGGTGGTTTCCGGGCCGCCGGACAGGATGATGCCCTTGGCACCAAAGGCGGCGATCTCGGCCGGATCATGGTCCCACGCCCAGATTTCGCAATACACGCCAAATTCGCGGATGCGGCGCGCGATCAGCTGCGTGTACTGTGCGCCGAAATCGAGGATGAGGATCTTGTCGTTATGGATGTTGGTCATGAGCGAGAAGTAAGTAGATAGGAGTGAGAAGTGAGAAAAGGCGGCATCGCCGGCGCTGTATAGAAGAAGAGGAGCTTGGAGCTTGATCTCGCTCCTCACTCCTCTTCACTCACTCCCGCTTCAAGCGCGGTAGTTCGGCGGCTCTTTGGTGATCTGCACGTCGTGGACGTGGCTCTCACGCTGGCCGGCACCGCTGATTTTCACGAAGTTCGGCTTGGTGCGCATTTCTTCGATGGTGGCGCAGCCCACATAACCCATGGTCGCGCGCAGGCCACCGATGAGCTGATGGATGATGCCACCGACCGGGCCGCGATACGGCACGCGGCCTTCAATGCCTTCGGGCACCAGCTTGTCAGCGGTAGCCGCGTCCTGGAAGTAGCGGTCCTTGGACCCCTTCTCCATTGCCGCCAGCGAACCCATGCCACGGTAGCTCTTGTAGGAGCGGCCCTGGAACAGTTCGGTTTCGCCCGGCGATTCTTCGGTACCGGCCAGCAGGCCGCCGATCATCACCGTCGATGCACCGGCGGCAAGCGCCTTGCCGATGTCACCGGAATAACGGATGCCACCGTCAGCGATCAGTGGGATGCGATCCTGCAGCGCTTCGGCAACCAGGTCGATCGCGGTGATCTGCGGCACGCCGACACCGGCAACCACGCGGGTGGTGCAGATCGAGCCCGGGCCGATGCCGACCTTGACCGCATCGGCACCGCAATCGAGCAGTGCCAGAGCGGCTTCGCCGGTGCAGATGTTGCCGCCGACGACCTGTACGTTCGGGAAGTTCTTCTTCACCCAGCGCACGCGGTCCAGCACGCCCTGCGAATGGCCGTGCGCGGTGTCCACCACCAACACGTCAACACCGGCAGCAACCAGCGCTTCGACGCGACGATCGGTATCGCCACCCACGCCAACCGCAGCACCCACCAGCAGACGCGTTGCGGCGTCCTTGGCAGCGTTGGGGTTGTCGGTCTTCTTCTGGATGTCCTTGACCGTGATCAGGCCGCGCAGTTCGAACGCGTCATTGACCACCAGCACTTTTTCGATGCGGTTGCGGTGCAGCAGCTGCAGCACTTCGTCCGAGGCAGCGCCTTCCTTGACCGTGATCAGGCGATCCTTCTTGGTCATGATGTGGCGGACCGGATCGTCCAGCTCGGTTTCAAAGCGCATGTCACGGTGGGTGACGATGCCGGCCAGCTGGCCGTCGCTGCCCACCACCGGCACGCCGGAGATGTTGTGCGCCTGCGTCAGTGCCAGTACGTCGCGGATCGTGGTTTCCGGGCCAACGGTGATCGGGTCGCGGATCACGCCGGACTCGAACTTCTTGACCTTGGCCACTTCGGCCGCCTGCTGCTCGACGCTCAGGTTCTTGTGCAGGATGCCGATGCCGCCGATCTGCGCCATGGCAATGGCAAGACGTGCTTCGGTAACGGTATCCATGGCAGCCGAGACAATCGGCAACTTCAACCGCAGGTCGCGCGTCAGCCGCGTGCCGAGGTCAACGTCCTTAGGCAGAACGATGGAGTGAGCGGGGACGAGAGAAACGTCATCGTACGTTAGTGCTTCAGCCTGGATGCGCAGCATCGGCGTGCCCGGTAGATGTGGGGAAGCGCGACATTTTACCCTTATTTGGCCGCCGATGGCAGGGGGCAGGTGCGACGCAGTGTCGCGCTGGCGGGGACGTGTTCAGGGATTGGATGCCATGTAGTGCCGCGCCATGCTCGGCACTACAGTGATGCTGTACGAGGAAAGCCTCTGCCGAGCATGGCTCGGCACTACAGTGATGCTGCCTCTGCCGAGCGTGGCTCGGCACTGCGCGGCTTCAGAACTTCAAGCCTTCAGCGCTGGCCTCGGCCGCCTCGATCGTGTTCTGCATCAGCGTGGCCACAGTCATCGGACCGACACCGCCCGGTACCGGGGTGATCCAGCTGGCGCGCTGGGCTGCGGCCTCGAAACCGACATCGCCGACCAGCCGGCCATCCTCAAGCCGATTGATGCCGACATCGATCACCACCGCGCCCGGCTTCACCCATTCACCCGGGATCAGCTGCGGGATACCCACCGCCACCACCAGGATGTCGGCGTTGCGCACGGCCTGCTCCAACACGTCCTTGGGCGTGAACTTGTGGCAGCTGGTCACGGTGCAGCCGGCGATCAGCAGTTCCAGGCCCATCGGCCGGCCGACGTGATTGCTGACGCCAACAATGGTGGCGTTGCGGCCACGCACCGGCTGATCGGTGTGGCCGAGCAGCGTGGTGATGCCGCGCGGCGTACAGGGGCGCAGGCCGAACTCGCGCAGCACCAGGTGGCCTACGTTCTGCGGGTGGAAGCCATCCACATCCTTGCGCGGGTCGATGCGCTGGATAAGACGGTTGGCATCGGGAATGCCCGGCAGCGGCAGCTGGATCAGGATGCCGTGGATCTTCGGGTCGGCATTGAGCTGGTCGATCAGATCCAGCAGCTCAGCCTCGCTGGTGCCCTCGGGCAGGTCGTAATCAAAGGCCTCGATGCCGACCTTCTCGGCGGCGCGACGCTTGTTGCGCACATACACCGATGAGGCGGGGTCGCCGCCCACCAGCACCACGGCCAGCCCCGGACGGGTGCCACCGGCCGCCAGACGGGCGTCGACGCGCACCTTCAAATCGTCGAGCAGTTCCTCGGCGATACGGCGGCCATCAAGGATGCGGGAGGTCTGCGGGGAGGCGTCGGCGAGGACAGTCATGGGGCATGGCGATGAACACGGGGGCGGCTATTGTCCCTGATTACGGCCAGCGCCACACCTTGTCATGGTCCTGGCGTGGCGCCTGAATCGGAAACCGGCTCCTCCCCTGCCCCGGCAATCGCGTCCGGGTTGAGGGGGCGCGACTCACGCCGCGGCGGGGTGAACGGCGTCGGTGTCGGCGCTCCGGGGGTATTGCGGTACAT
Organism: Stenotrophomonas terrae; assembly: GCF_039674165.1. Lineage (GTDB taxonomy): Bacteria > Pseudomonadota > Gammaproteobacteria > Xanthomonadales > Xanthomonadaceae > Stenotrophomonas > Stenotrophomonas terrae_A. The sequence goes on along the minus strand of NZ_JBDJMY010000015.1, from coordinate 28,377 downwards.
CAGACCGGTGTCGGCCTGCAGCCCGCCACCGGCCATTTCCAGCTCGAAGCGCTCAGCGTCACGGCGGCGGATTTCGCGCGCGACAACGTCGGCCTCGTCTTCATCCACACCCAGCTGCATCAGTGCCACACGGCCAAACTCCACCGCCGACTCGAAGGTTTCGCGGATCTGGAAATCAACACCGGCATGTATCAGCGACAGCGAATGCTCGCGGTCGAACGAGCGCACCAGCAGCTTGGCCAGCGGAAACTCATGCCTTACCAGCTCGACGATGCGGTCGGCAGCAACCCGGTCATCCACGCAGACCGCAATCGCACGCGCGGTTTCGGCGCCAGAAGCGCGCAGCACGTCCAGCCGGGTGCCGTCACCGTAATAGATCTTGAAGCCGAAACGGCCAGCACTGCGGATCATCTCGATATCGTTGTCGATGATGGTCACGTCCACATCGCGCGCAAGCAGCGATTGGCTGGACACCTGACCGAAGCGACCAAACCCAATTACCAGCACGCTACCGGTCAGCCCATCGGCCGCATCCACGCCTTCAGTGGAGACCTGCCCTTCTTTTACCAGCAGGCGATACACCAGCATGCACAGAGGTGTCAGCGCCATCGACAACACCACCACCGCGGTCAGGTTGGCGTTGACGTTTGCGTCGATCACGCCCGTTGTCGCAGCAGCGGCAAACAGCACAAAGGCAAACTCGCCGCCCTGGGCCATCAGCACGCCACGGTCCAATGCCTGGCGGTGATCACTGCCCATTACCCGCGCCACACCGTAGATGCACAGCGCCTTTGCCAGCATCATCGCCGGCACCAGCAGCGCAATCACCTTCCAGTTCGATGCCACCACCGACAGGTCCAGCGCCATGCCCACGCTGAGGAAGAACAGGCCGAGCAGGATGCCGCGGAAGGGTTCGATATCGGCCTCGATCTGGTGCCGGAAAGTCGATTCGGACAGCAGCACGCCTGCCAGGAACGCGCCCATCGCCATCGACAGCCCGCCCAGTTGCATCAGCAGCGCCGCGCCCAGCACCACCAGCAAGGCAGCCGCCGTCATCACCTCGCGCGCCTTGGCCGCAGCGAGGATGCGGAACAAGGGATTGAGCAGGTAGCGGCCGACCAATACCAGGCCAACGATCGCACCCGCACCGATGGCGATGCTCAACCAGCGCGAACCCTCGTGCGCACCCGCCTGCACCGGCGCCATCCATGCGACAACCGCCAGCAGCGGCACGATCAGCAGATCCTCGAACAGCAGGATGGAAACGATCTTCTGCCCGGACGGCAGGGTCAGGTCACCACGCTCGCCAAGCAACTGCATCACCACCGCCGTGGAGGTCAGCACGAAACCAGCGGCAGCGATGAAGGCAATCTGCGGGCGATAACCAAACAGGATCGCCACGCCGGTGAGCACCAGCGCGCAGGTAACAATCTGCGCCGTACCCAGGCCGAAGATCTCCCCGCGCAGGCTCCACAGATGCGAAGGCCGCATCTCCAGGCCGATCACGAACAGGAACATCACCACGCCCAGCTCGGCCACGTGCAGGATGGCCTGCGGATCGGAGAACCAACCAAAACCAAACGGACCGATTGCCAGACCGGCAACGAAGTAGCCCAGCACGGAACCCAGCCCCAGCCGCCGGAACAGAGGCACGGCCACCACCGCTGCGCCGAGCAGGGCGACTATCTTTACCAGTTCCGCTGAGGATTCCGCTGCCATGCCGCATCGCCTTGTAATCGAGTAGGCGCACGATAAAGCAAAAACCGTGCAGATCCGGTCACTGCCCGCCGCTCAGTTCAAACGGTGTGCGCGCAGAAGGCGGCGTAATCGATATAGCCGGGGAACGGAGTACCAGGAGCACACACCGGGCATGCGGGATCTGCAGGTATGCGGGTTTCGCGGAAACGCATCTGCAACGCATCAAAGCGCAGCAGGCGCCCCACCAGCGGCTCGCCGATATCCAGCAACAGCTTGAGCACTTCGGTTGCCTGCATGATCCCGGCCAGGCCGGGCAGCACACCAAGCACACCCGCCTCGGAACAGTTGGGTGCGAATTCAGGCGGCGGCGGCTCCGGGAACAGACAGCGATAACACGGGGCGACACCGCGCTGACGGCCGGCATCAAACACGCTCACCTGCCCGTCAAAACGCTCGATAGCCGCATAGACCAGCGGTCTGGCGTGCTTGATGCAGGCATCATTGAGCAGATATCGCAGCGGAAAATTGTCCGAGCCATCCAGCACCACGTCCACGTCCTGCAACAGCACATCGATATTGGCCGACGTCACACGCTCGGCGACCGCCTCCACCTTGATGTGCGGGTTCAGCGCCAGCAGCCGCTGTCGCGCGGAATCCACCTTGGCTGTACCCAACGACGTTTCGGTATGGACGATCTGCCGCTGCAGGTTGCTGCGTTCGACCACATCGTCGTCGACGATGCGCAAGCGCCCTACGCCGGCTGCGGCCAGGTAGAAGGCCGCAGGCGAGCCCAGGCCACCGGCGCCCAACACCAGGACCGTGGACTGCTGCAAGCGACGCTGGCCCGCTTCGCCGACCTGCGGCAGCAACAGATGGCGCGAATAGCGATCGTAGAAGTCGCGCTCGCCTGCATCCAGCAACGGCTGCACCAGCGGCAAACCCTGCGCGCGCCAGGCGACGGTGCCGCCGCTTACCGAGGACAGGTTTGTGTAGCCGGCACCCAGCAACGCCTGCGCCGCGTCAGCTGAGCGCTTGCCGCTTTGGCAGATGAGCAGGATGTCCCGGTCCAGCGCTGGCAGGTGCTGCGCAGGCGCAGCAAGCAGGTCGGCCTTGGCGATACCGACCGCACCTTCAGCCATGCCTCCTGCGCGCTCATGCGCTTCCCGCACGTCGATCAACAATGCGCCATTGGCGTGGCAGGCCCGGGCCTGTTGTGGTGTCAGTTCGCGGATGCTCATGACTGGATTATCGGCCAAACGCAGCGGGCAGCGGAAACGAACCGCGCCGGGGCCGCCTGTATGCGCCAAACCCCGCGAATGCGACGACGACATCAAGCGGCGCAAACGCCGCCCCATCCGCGCGCAACAGCCAAGCGGCAAAAAACAAAAGCGGCCTTTCGGCCGCTTTCGTCTACATCGCCCCGGGAACTTGAACCGCGTCCCGGGTGCGAATCACTTCCTGCCCTTGACGTGCTTCATCAAGCGCCGCTTGGCCTTGACCTGGCGGTCGGTCAATACGTTCTTCTTGCCCTCGTACGGGTTGGCACCCTCACGGAACAGGAAGGTCACCGGCGTACCCACCAGCTTGAAGCGCTTGCGGAAGAAGTTCTCCAGGTAACGCTTGTACGAATCCGGCAGCTCCTTCAGGCGCGTACCGTGCACGATGAAGGTCGGCGGATTGCTGCCACCCGGGTGCACGTAACGCAGCTTGGAAACATGGCCACGGATGCTCGGCGGCGGATTGGCCTCATAGGCCACTTCCAGCGCCTTGTTGACCTCGGCCGTGCTGAACTCATGCGTCGCCGAGGCGTGCGCCCGGTGAATCGCCTTGAACAACTCGCGCAGACCGGAGCCGTGCAGTGCGGAAATCCGCACGTTCTCGGCCCACGGCACGAAGCCGAGCTTCAGCGACAACAGGGTTTCAGCCTGCTGCTTGTCGTACTCGCTCAAGCCGTCCCACTTGTTGATCGCAATGACCAACGCACGGCCGGCATCCAGCACCGCGCCCAGCACGCTGGCGTCCTGATCGGTCACGCCCTCGTGGGCGTCCAGCATCAGCACCGCCACCTGGCACTGCTCGATCGAGCGCAGCGTTTTGACCACGCTGAACTTCTCGACCACTTCCTCGACCCGCGCCTTGCGACGCAGACCGGCGGTGTCGATCAGGCGGTACAGCTGGCCCTCGCGCTCCAGATCCACCGCAATCGAGTCACGGGTGGTACCGGGCACTTCGGACGCAATCATCCGCTCCTCGCCGAGGATGCGGTTTACCAGCGTCGACTTGCCCACGTTCGGGCGGCCAACGAAGGCAATGCGGATGCGATCCGGATCGTTGTCGAGGGTCTCGGCGGTGCCTTCTTCGGGCATGCGCTCGACAATTTCCTCAACCAGATCGTCGATGCCCTGCCGGTGCGCGGCAGAGACCGTCAGCATCTCGCTGAAGCCATAACGGGAAAACTCCGAACGAACGGAATGTTCGTCCGTGCCGTCGATCTTGTTGATCAACAGCAACGTAGGCCGCGCAAGTTTGCGCAGCCAAGACAGGATCTCGTCATCCAGGGCCGACGTGCCATCACGCGCGTCAACAACAAATACGATCAGATCCGCCTCACCGGCGGCGGCTCGGGCTTGGCGCGCGGTGGCGCCAGCCAGCCCTTCCTCTTCACCGGCGATACCACCGGTATCGACGATCAGGAAGGGATTGTCCTCATCAAGACGGCAGACACCGTAATTGCGATCGCGGGTAACACCCGGCTGGTCATGGACCAGCGCATCGCGCGTACGGGTCAACAGATTGAAAATAGTGGACTTACCGACGTTCGGTCGTCCAACCAGGGCGACCAAAGGCAGCATCGCTATAACTCCTTATTGGGCCAACCGGAATGCGGTCAGCTTTCCATCAACGTTCTGCGCCAGCAGGATGCCGTCAGCGACGACCGGCTGCGCCAGCAGAGCATCACCACCGCTCTTCTCACGCGCAGCCAATTCACCATCGCTCAACCGCAGCCAGTGCAGATATCCCTTGTAATCCCCCACCACGGCATAGTCACCCTGGATGGCGGCACCGGTCAGCGAGCGGCGCGCCAGCGCCTGCTGTGACCACATTGCCGAGCCGGAATTCTTGTCCAGCCCGTATACAGAACCCTTGCCGTCGGTGACCACGACATTGCCCGAGGACACCGCAACACCGCCGCCACCGCCATGGTCACGCGACCACATCGGGCGACCGGTCGGGCCTTCGATGGCCATGGTCTGGTTCTTGAAGCTGGTCACATACAGCGTATTACCTTCCAGCACCGGGGCGCCGTCAATATCAGCCATGCGCTCCAGCTCGGTACGGCCTTCCGGCGTACCCACCATCTGTTCCCACAGCGGGCGACCATCCTGCATCGACAGCGCGGCGACGGTACCGTCGTCGTTGCCGATGAACAGCACGCCCGGGCCGGTCACCACCGGCGCGTTGCCACGCACGGTCAGCGAAGGCAGTTCCTGCGCATTGAACCAGCGCTGTTCGCCGGTGGCGGCATCCAGCGCGGTGGTGCGGCCATCATTGCTGCGCACGAACACCAGGCCCTGGGCCACGGCCGGCGCGGCAATCACTTCGCCGGTGACCTTGGACTTCCACTTTTCGCTGCCATTGGCCGCGTCCAGTGCAATCACCTGCCCATCCAGCGTGCCGATGACCACCAGGCCATCGCCAACGCCCGGACCACCGGAAAGACGCAGCTTGGGCTTCTTCTTTTCCTTGGCCGGGCTGTATTCCCAGACTTCCTTGCCGGTCTGCAGGTCCAGCGCATGCACGCCGCCCTGCACCGCTGCCGCGTAGACGCGGCCATCGGCAACCACCGGGCCCTGACGCAGGCCGATACGACCCTCGCCCTTGCCGACGTTGGCCGACCAGATCTTGTCGACCCGCGCGGTCTGCTCGAACTTGGTCAGCTCGGCCGGCTCCAGCGCCTTCTTGGCCGCAGCGTCCTTCCCGGCAAACCAACCCTTCACCGTTGAACAACCGGTCAACGCCACTGCCATCAAGGCAATGCCTGCAACATGCTTGAACTTCATCAATTCTTCTCCGCTGCAGGATCAGCCACGGTGCCGCCGGCGTCCATCAATTTGGTTTCCAGCAAGCGGCGCTGCGGTGCAGCCACGTCCAGCTTGGCCAGCGCTTGGGTGTACAGATCACGCGCTTCATCACGCTTGCCCTGCGCGATCAAGGCATCACCACGGATTTCAAGACCGGAGCTGTCGTCGGCCGCACCCAGCAGGGTCGCAGCGTCCTGGGGCTTGCCGGTTTCAATCAGCAGCCGCGCGATGCGCTGGTCGATCAGGGTCTTGAACTCCCCCTCGACCTTGAGCGCGCGCAGCGTCTTGATCGCGTCCTCGCTCTTGCCCGCCTCGACCTGGGCCTTGGCCAGCTCCAGCGAAGCCAGGTCGGCATAGATGCCCGCCTTGCCACCGCCCAGCGCCGCTACCTCTTTGGCCGCCTCGTCCAGGTTCTTGGATTGCAGGCTGCGCGACACGGCTTCATAACGGACATTGGCGTCGGCCAGCTTGCCGACCTGCTCTTTCTGCCACCACTGCCAGCCGGCAATAGCGCCAATACCGAGAACTACTCCGCCGATAATCCCGGCGCCATTCTTGCGCAGCCACGTGCGGACACGTTCGCTTTGTTCGTGCTCGTCGAGCAGGTCGTCAATCGCCATGCGTACTCTCGCTCACCCTGGCGGGGAGCCTTGTTGTTTTGTTAGACGCCTGGTTTCAGTGTGAAACCGGCGCCACGGAGCCGTCAGAGGATACCGTAAAGCGGGCCACATTACCGCGCTTGTACGGAGCCAGGTCGACGTTACCCGCCGCCTGCTGAACCTCAACCTCGGCCGCATTACCCAGCACCATGCGACCTACCTGGCCGGCGGCAAAGCTGCGCCTTTCACCGGCCCGCACCAGGGCCTTTTCGACCGTGGCACCGTCCGGGGCCGAAATATCCACCCAGCTGTCGCCCTTGAAATTCAGCGTCAGCGCCGACGGTGCAGCCGCCGCGGGCCGTGCCAGCGGTGCCATCGAGGCGATATAGGGGCCGCTGTCAGCCGCCGGGACCGGCACCGCCGCCGGCGCCTGGACGGGCGCAGCCAGCTGGCCACCAGCATCCGTGGCCGGTACCACGTCCAACGACGCGGTACTTGGCGGGGCACTATTGGAATTGCCGCTGATCACGTACCAGACCGGCACGGCCAGGACGGCGGTGATCACCACGTAGACCGCGCGCCGGCCGATGTTCTCGGCCGCACGCCGCAGCCGCGGGGTATGGGTATGACTGACCAGCTTGGGCGGCTCGACCGGCGCGATCTTCGCCTGCTCCAGCAAACCACCCAGGTCGACCTTCAACAGACGCGCATAACTGCGCAGCTGGCCGCGCACGAATACCGGAGCGCCCAGCCGCGACCACTGCTCAGCTTCAAGCGCCGCCACCACCTGCACCGGCATGCGCAACTGCCCGCCCACCTGATCCAGCGACAAACCGGCGGCCTCTCGCGCCTTGCGAAGCTGCTCACCGCAACCCAGTACACCTTCTAAAGCATTTACACCCGGATCATTGATCACAATGCGTCAGCCTTGGGGATTCGAGGTTGCCGCTGAAGGAAACTCTTCGCGCAACCGCTGTTGGAACCGACCGGCCGCCATCCTGTCGCCGAGTCGCTCTTCAATCTGAATGGCAAGTTGTAACACGGAAACCGTGGCCGGCGCAGCCGCCAAACGCCGCTGGTAGAAGGCTCTGGCCTCAAAATAACGACCGTTCAACACTTCATTGCGGGTCATCGCCTCCAGCGCATAGGCGTTGGTCGGGGCCAAGGCCAGGGCCTGACGAAGATTCTCTTCGGCGCGCTCGCGCTGACCGGCATCCAGTGCGCAGCCGCCGGCATTGGCCAAGGCATCGGCACGCCCAGCGTAGTTCGGGTCGGCCAAGGCGCGATCAAACCAGACCAGCGCCTCTGCGGGGTGGCCGTTACCGCACAGCCAGGCGCCGTAATTATTGAGTACATCGCCCTGCTGCGGCGCCAATTCGGCAGCCTTGCGATAAAGCGCACCGGCCGCCTCGGCCTGGCCACTATGCCCTTCGATCACGGCCTGCATGGTGTAGGCATCAGGCGAAGCGGGCTCCAGCTTCTGCGCCGAGCGCGCGAACTGCAGCGCCTCGTCCAGCTGGCCGCGACCAAAGCGATCGCCGGACAGGCGCAGGAACTCCTGATAGCGCATGCGCTTGTGCGCGGCCTTGTCCTGCTTGACGCTGTAGTCCGGCGCCACGATCTGCGGCCGGCCCAACTTGAGATCGCCGCGCCCGCACGCTGCAGTGAGCGCGACCAGAACCAGCAACAATACCCAGCGATCAGGCGACCGCATCCCCGCCTTCCTGTTCCTGCAGCAGACGGTTGAACTCAGCCTGGCGACGCGTGCGATCCATCACCTGGCCCTTGAGCTGGCCGCAGGCGGCATCGATGTCATCGCCACGGGTGCGGCGCACCATGGTCAGCACCTGCGAATCGAGCAGGATCTTCTGGAAGGCGCGGATCTGCTCTTCGTCCGAACGCTCGTAGCGGGTACCCGGGAACGGGTTGAACGGAATCAGATTGACCTTGCCCGAATCCTTGGCCTGCACCGCGTTGTCGAACTGGCGCATCAAGCGGGCCAGCTGGCGCGCATGCTCGGGCTGATCGTTGATGCCCTTCATCAAGGTGTATTCGAAAGTCACCGAGTCACGTTTCTTGTTGCCGCGCAGATAGCGCGCGCAGGAAGCCATCAACTCGGCGATCGGGTATTTCTTGTTGAGCGGCACCAGCGTTTCGCGCAGCTCGTCGTTCGGCGCATGCAACGACACCGCCAGCGACACATCGCTCTCGACCGAGAGACGATCGATCTGCGGCACCAGGCCCGAGGTGGACAAGGTCACGCGCTTGTTGGCCAGGCCATAACCAAGGTCATCGCGCATGATGCTCATCGCGCGGATGACGTTGTCGAAATTCATCAACGGCTCGCCCATGCCCATCATCACCACGTTGGTGAGGCGGCGCATCTGGTGCGGCACATTGCCCAGGTGACGCGCAGCAATCCACACCTGGCCGATGATCTCGGCAGTGCTGAGGTTGCGGTTGAAACCCTGGGTAGCGGTTGAGCAGAACGTGCAGTTCAACGCACAACCAACCTGCGAGGACACGCATAGCGTGCCGCGGGTTTTGTCGGGGATGTAGACGGTTTCGATGGCATTCTTGCCATCCACGCCCATCGCCAGCAACCACTTGTGGGTGCCATCGGTGGAGGGCTTGTCGAACACGATGTTCGGGACGACGACCTCGGCATGCTGCTGCAGCTTGGCGCGCAGCGACTTGCCGAGGTCGGTCATCTGGTCGAAATCGGTGACGTAGCGATGGTGGATCCACTTCATCACCTGATGGGCACGGAACTTCTTTTCGCCAAGGATATCGACGAAGAAATGCTCCAGGCCCGCGCGATCAAGGTCGAGCAGGTTCTGCTTGCCAGCTTTGGCTGCCGTTTTCGGCAACGGCTGGATGGCGGGTGTCTGTACGACCTCGTTCACGACTTCAACCTCTAATTAACGCGAAACAACTTCGGTAGCAGCAAAGAAGTAAGCCACTTCGTTGGCTGCGTTCTCGACCGAATCCGAACCGTGAGCGGCGTTGGCATCGATCGAATCAGCGAAATCAGCGCGGATGGTGCCCGGCGCTGCGTCCTTCGGATTGGTGGCGCCCAGCAGGTCGCGGTGGGCCAGGACGGCGTTCTCGCCTTCCAGGGCCTGGATCATCACCGGGCCGGAGATCATGAACTCGACCAGCGCGTTGAAGAACGGACGCTCGCGGTGCACGGCGTAGAAGCCTTCGGCTTCACGGCGCGACAGCTGCTTGTACTTGGCAGCAACCACCTTCAGGCCGGCCTTTTCGAAGCGGGCGTAGATTTCGCCGATCACGTTCTTGGCAACGGCGTCGGGCTTGATGATGGAAAGAGTGCGCTCCAGCGCCATGGGAATTCTCCGATATTGGGCCGGTCGGCCCGAGGGTACATTAAAAAAACCCGCGTGCGGACGCGGGCTTAGCCTGAATTGCGGTGGCTAATTCTACCGGTGTCCCCTGCCCTTTGCACAGCGGCAGATGAATGATGCTGCACCGCAGCATGACCTGAACGAGCCGGCGGGCGTAGGATCCAAACAATCGTTTGATTGATTGAGCCAGCCATGGGCAAACCCGCCAGCTTCTCCACCAAGGACCGCATCCTCGGCGCGGCCGAGGAACTGTTCGCCCAGTACGGCTTCGCCGGCACCTCGCTGCGCCAGGTGACCAGTCACGCCGATGTAAACATTGCTGCGGTCAACTACCACTTCGGGTCCAAGGACAACCTGGTCAATGAAGTGTTCCGCCGCCGCATGGACGAGATGACCGCCGCCCGCCTGGGCCAGCTGGAACAGGCCCGCAGCGCCCATCCGGGCGACTTGCGCGCGGTATTGGCCGCCTTCGTCGAGCCGGCCCTGGCCTTGGCCCAGGACCGCCAGAGCGGCGGCGCTTTCGTCCGCGTCATCGCCCGCGCCTACGCCGAGAAGAACGACAACCTGCGCAAGTTCCTGTCCGACCACTACGGCCATGTATTGCGCGAGTTCGGCAAGGCCATCGGCGCATGCGTACCGGGCCTTAGCAAGGAAGAGCTGTACTGGCGCCTGGACTTTTTGGCCGGTTCCCTGACCTACGCCATGGCCGATTTCGGGCTGATCAAGCGCCCAGCCAACATCAGCGAGGCCGAGCACCGCAGCAAGGCCGCGCAGGAACTGATCCATTTCGCCGAAGCCGGTTTCCGCGCCAGCGTGCGCAACCCGGCCTCCCCCGCCGTTTCCTGATCCAACCATCATCGCAGACCAAAGGTTTATCGATATGTCCAATTCCCTGCTTGTCCGCCGCGCCGCCGTCCTTGGCGCAGGCGTCATGGGTGCGCAGATCGCCGCCCACCTGACCAATGCCGGCGTCGACACGGTGTTGTTCGACCTGGCCGCCAAGGAAGGTCCTGCCGACGGCATCGTGCTCAAGGCCATTGCCAACCTGGGCAAGCTGAGCCCGGCACCGCTGGCCAGCAAGGCGCTGGCCGAGGCCATCACCCCGGCCAACTACGACTCCGGCCTGGAGCAGCTGCGCGACTGCGACCTGATCATCGAAGCCATCGCTGAACGCATGGATTGGAAGCAGGACCTGTACAAGAAGATCGCGCCGTTCGTGAACGAACACGCGGTACTGGCCTCCAACACTTCGGGCCTGGGCATCAACAAGCTCGCCGACGTGCTGCCGGAAGAACTGCGCCATCGCTTCACCGGCGTGCATTTCTTCAACCCGCCGCGCTACATGCACCTGGCCGAGCTGATCCCGGCCAAGGCCACCGACAAGGCCGTGCTGGAAGGCCTGGAAACCTTCCTGACCACCAATCTGGGCAAGGGTGTGGTCTACGCCAAGGACACCCCGAACTTCATCGGCAACCGCATCGGCGTGTTCTCGATCCTGTCCACCATTCACCACACCCAGCAGTTCGGCCTGGGCTTTGATGAAGTGGACGGACTGACCGGCCCGCTGGTCGGCCGCCCCAAGTCGGCGACCTACCGCACCTCCGACGTGGTTGGCCTGGACACCATGGCCCACGTCATCAAGACCATGGGCGACACCCTGCCTGACGACCCGTGGCACAAGTATTTCAACGCCCCGGCATGGCTGGGCGCGCTGATCGGCAAGGGTGCACTGGGCCAGAAGACCGGCGCCGGCATCTTCCGCAAGGTCGGCAAGGACATCATGGTCATCGACCTTGAGAAGCAGGACTACCGTCCGGCGGATCGCGTTGCCGCGCCGGAAGTGGTCGAGATCCTGAAGATCAAGAACCCGGCCGAAAAGTTCGCCAAGCTGCGCGAGAGCCAGCACCCGCATGCGCAGTTCCTGTGGGCGACCTTCCGCGACCTGTTCCATTACAGCGCCTACCACCTGGCCGACATCGCAGAAACCGCGCGCGACGTGGACCTTGCCATCCGCTGGGGCTACGGCTGGTCGCTGGGCCCGTTCGAGACCTGGCAGGCCGCCGGCTGGAAGCAGGTTGCGCAGTGGATTGCCGACGACATCGCCGCTGGCAAGAGCATGAGCAATGCACCGCTGCCGGCCTGGGTGCTGGACGGCCGTGACGGCGTGCATGCCGCCGAGGGTAGCTACAGCCCGACGCAGAATGCACTGGTGCCGCGCTCGTCGCTGCCGGTGTACCAGCGCCAGCGCTTCCCGGACGCACTGCTGGGCGAGAAGTTCGCGCAGGGCGAAACCGTGTTCGAAAACGACGGCATCCGTCTGTGGACCGACGGCGACGGCATCGGTGTCATCAGCTTCAAGACCAAGATGAACACCGTGTCCGACCAGGTGTTGGACGGCATCCAGCACGCGATTGCCCTGTCCGAAAAGCAGTTCAAGGGTGTGGTCATCTGGCAGAACAAGGAGCCCTTCTCTGCCGGTGCTGATCTGTCCGGCGCGCTGGGCGCGTTGAAGGCTGGCAAGTTCGCCGAGTTCGAGGCGATGGTGGCCAACTTCCAGCGCACCAGCCAGCGCATCAAGTACGCCACCGTTCCGGTTGTCACCGCGGTCCGCGGTCTGGCGCTGGGCGGCGGTTGCGAGTTCCAGATGCACGCGGCCAAGTCGGTTGCTGCGCTGGAAAGCTATATCGGCCTGGTGGAAGCCGGCGTCGGCCTGCTGCCCGCCGGTGGCGGCCTGAAGGAAATCGCCGTGCGCGCCTCGCAGGCGGCTGGCCCGGACGGCGACGTGTTCGCCGAGCTGAAGAAGACCTTCGAAACCGTGGCCATGGCCAAGGTCTCCAACTCGGCGGTCAACGCCAAGGAACTGGGCCTGATGCGCGGCACCGACAAGGTCGTGTTCAACAGCTTCGAGCTGCTGCACATCGCCAAGGCCGAAGTCACCGCACTTGCCGAAGGCGGCTACCGTCCGCCGATGCCGGCACGCCGCATCCGTGTGGCCGGCGACGTCGGCATCGCCACCTTCAAGATGATGCTGGTCAACATGTTGGAAGGCCGCTTCATCAGCCCTTACGACTACGAGATTGCCGAGCGCATCGCCACCGTGTTGTGCGGCGGCAAGGTCGACCGCAACACCGTGGTCGACGAGGAGTGGCTGCTGACCTTGGAGCGCAAGCACTTCGTTGAACTGGCCCAGCAGGAAAAGACCCAGGCCCGCATCGCGCACATGCTGACCACCGGCAAGCCGCTGCGGAACTGAGTGAGCGTGCTTCGGGGTGGCGCTGCCAGCGCCACCCTCGCCCGCCCTCACGCTCACACCTATTGAAGAGATCACTGCAATGACCAAGCAAATCCAGGACGCCTACATCGTCGCCGCCACCCGCACCCCGGTTGGCAAGGCGCCCAAGGGCATGTTCCGCAACACCCGTCCGGACGACATGCTCGCCCACGTGCTCCGCTCCGTGGTCGCGCAGGCTCCGGGCGTGGACGTCAACCGCATCGACGACGCCATCATCGGCTGCGCCATGCCAGAAGCAGAGCAAGGCATGAACGTGGCGCGCATCGGCGTGCTGCTGGCTGGCCTGCCGAACACCATCGCCGCGCAGACGGTGAACCGCTTCTGCTCGTCCGGCCTGCAGGCCGTGGCGATGGCCGCTGACCAGATCCGTCTGGGCAACAGCGACCTGATGCTGGCCGGCGGTACCGAGTCGATGTCGATGGTGCCGATGATGGGCAACAAGATCGCGATGGCACCGAGCGTGTTCGACAACGACCACGTCGCCATTGCCTACGGCATGGGCATCACCGCCGAGAAGGTCGCCGAAGAATGGAAGGTCTCGCGCGAGGAACAGGACGCCTTTGCCCTGGCTTCGCACCAGAAGGCCATTGCCGCAATCCAGAACGGCGAGTTCAAGGACGAGATCAGTCCCTACGACATCGTCTCGCACCTGCCTGACCTGGCCGACGGCAAGCGCATCATCACCCGCAACAAGCTGGCCGATACCGATGAAGGCCCGCGTCTGGACTCTTCGGCTGAAGGCCTGGCCAAGCTGCGCCCGGTGTTTCGCAACGGTCAGTTCGGCGGCTCGGTTACCGCCGGCAACTCCTCGCAGATGAGCGATGGTGCCGGTGCGGTGCTGCTGGCATCGGAGCAGGCGATCAAGGATTACGGCCTGACCCCGCTGGCCCGCTTCGTCAGCTTCTCGGTCGCCGGTGTGCGCCCGGAAGTGATGGGCATCGGCCCGATCGCAGCTATTCCCAAGGCCTTGAAGCAGGCCGGCCTGACTCAGGACCAGCTGGATTGGATCGAACTCAACGAAGCCTTTGCCGCGCAGTCGCTGGCGGTCATCCGTGACTGCGGCCTGGACCCGTCCAAGGTCAACCCGCTGGGCGGCGCCATTGCCCTGGGCCATCCGCTGGGTGCCACCGGCGCGATCCGTACCGCCACCCTGCTGCACGGCCTGCGCCGTCGCCAGCAGAAGTACGGCATGGTCACCATGTGCATCGGTACCGGCATGGGCGCTGCGGGTATCTTCGAATCGCTGTAAGCGGTTTGCTGCAACGTTGATTCAAGAAGGCGGCCGCAAGGCCGCCTTCTTTGTTACTCAATCCCAACAGGAGCATGTATTGCCGAGCCATGCTCGGCAAAGGCCTTCCCGCGTAGTGCCGAGCCATGCTCGGCAAAGGCCTTCCCGCGTAGTGCCGAGCCATGCTCGGCAGAGGCCTTCCCGCGTAGTGCCGAGCCATGCTCGACAGAGGCCTTCCCGATAAAACCCCAGCGCAGCATCGCTGCGCTCTACCAAAGACGGCGGCACCACGCAAAAAAGCAGAAAGGCAGCCTTTCGGCTGCCCTTCAACTCCACCAAGCAGGCATCAATGCCAGCTTCCAGATTGCTTCGCGGCACTTACTCCGCCAGCATCTTCTGCATCATCTCGCGCGCAGGGCCTGCCAGCTTCTCGTTTTCCAACGCAAAGCGCACCGTGGCCTCAACCAAGCCCAGATGGGTACCGCAGTCAAAACGCGTACCTTCAAAACGATACGCATCCACCTGCTCGGTCTTGAGCAGCTGCGCGATCGCATCGGTCAACTGGATCTCGCCGCCTGCACCGGTGCCAGTGGCCTCCAGCAGGCCGAAGATCTTCGGGCTGAGCACGTAACGCCCCACCACGGCCAGATCACTGGGGGCATCTTCCGGCTTGGGCTTCTCGACGATCTGGGTGATATGCCCCTTGCGACCATCAAACTTGTCGGTAGCTACGATGCCGTAGCTGCCAGTCTTGTCGTGCGGCACGTCTTCCACCGCAATGACGCTGGCGCCGCTGATCTCGTTGAGGTCAGCCATCTGCTTCAACGCACCTTCGCCACGGTTCCAGATCAGGTCATCGGGCAGCAGAACCGCAAACGGCTCGTCACCGACAATCGCCTTTGCGCAGAGCACTGCGTGACCCAGGCCCAACGCTTCGGTCTGGGTTACAAATACAGCCCGCACGCCCTTGGGCAGCACGTGACGGATCAGCTCCAGCTGCTCGTGCTTGCCGGCACGCTCGAGCTTCTGTTCCAGCTCGTAGGCCTTGTCGAAATAGTCCGCCACCGC
Organism: Stenotrophomonas terrae; assembly: GCF_039674165.1. GTDB lineage: Bacteria > Pseudomonadota > Gammaproteobacteria > Xanthomonadales > Xanthomonadaceae > Stenotrophomonas > Stenotrophomonas terrae_A. Next base: position 13,045 of record NZ_JBDJMY010000015.1, on the reverse strand, counting down.
ATGCTTGTAGCGGTTGGTGATGAAGATCAGGGTGTCACAACCCGCCTCGATGGCTTCATCGACCGCGTACTGGATCAGCGGCCGATCGATGATCGGCAGCATCTCCTTCGGCACGGTCTTGGTTGCAGGAAGGAAACGCGTCCCAAGCCCGGCAACAGGAAACACTGCTTTTTTAATACGACCTTGCATCAGTGGTTTCTTCCGACTTCTTTGGAGGTGGGGAATGGCACTACATTGGCAGTACCCGTCTGCGCGCCAACATCATCGGCCGGCATGAACTCGGGAATGGTGGTGCCCAGAATATGCCTCATCGCCTCGATATCGTAGGCAGCAACCGCCTTCCGTAGCGCGGTCACATTGTTCAATACCAGTTCGGGCGAAAACTCGCGCACACCTGCAGCCATCACCTTGGGGTGGGCTGTGGGCTGGCAGTTCTCATCTTCATAGAACAGGCTTTCGTGCAGCTTTTCACCGGGCCGCAAGCCGGTATAGATGATCGGAATATCGACCCCCGGCTGCTTGCCTGCCAAGCGGATCATCTGCTCGGCAAGATGGCGGATGAACACCGGCTCGCCCATATCCAGCATGTAGATGGCCCCGCGCGATGACGACGCGGCTGCCTGCAGAATCAGCAGGCAAGCCTCGGGAATGGTCATGAAGTAGCGGCTTACATCCGGATGGGTGACGGTGATCGGGCCACCCTTGCGGATCTGCTCGCGGAACATGGGCACCACACTGCCCACCGAACCGAGCACGTTGCCGAAGCGCACTGTGACGAAGCGCGTATGCGGTGCGCGCTTGTTCAAGCTTTGGCAGATCATCTCGGCGTAGCGCTTGGTCGCGCCCAGCGCGTTGGCCGGATCCACGGCCTTGTCGGTTGAGATGAAAACAAAATTCTCGACTTTGGCTTCAATGCAAGCCGAGGCGACGCACTCTGTTGACAAGGTGTTGTTGCGCACCGCTTCACGCAGCTGCGCCTCAAGCAGCGGCACCTGCTTGTAAGCCGCCGCGTGGAACACCGTATCGGGGTTGTAGCTGCGCAACGCATGACGGATGACGGCCGGATCACCGCAGTCACCCAGCACGCCATGCACTTCCAGGTCCGGGAAACTCCTGCGCAGCTCGGCTTGGATGTTGATCATCAGCAGTTCGCTGATTTCCAGCACCACGATGCGCGATATGCCATGCCGTGCACACTGCCTGCACAGTTCCGAACCAATGGAGCCGCCACCACCGGTAACCAGCACCGTGCGCCCACGCAACCAGCTGCGCAGCAGTTCCCAATCCGGCAGGATCGGCTTGCGCCCGAGCAGGTCTTCGATGGCCACTTCCTTGAGTTGGCCGGGCAGCGAACTGCCCTCAAGCACATCCGTAAGTCGAGGTACGGTACGGAACGGCAGACCCGTGCTTTCGCACAAGCCCACAACTCGCTGCATGCCAGCGGCGTCCAGCGTCGGAATGGCAATCACCAGCAACTTGGCACTGGTTTCCTTGGCCACCAGCGCGACCTCGTCCAAGGTTCCCAGAATCGCGGCACCGTGTACCCAGGCGCCCTGCAGGTGCGGCGAATCGTCCAGCAACCCCACCGGCTCATAGTCACCGGACCGACGCAGGTCCTTTATCAGGGACTCGGCGGCCTGGCCTGCGCCAAGCACCAGCACGCGCCGCGCACTGGCATCCGAATGCATGGCCTGATAATCCTTCCAGGCGCGGTACAGCAGGCGCGGCCCACCCAGCAGCGCGGACAGCGCAAATGGATAAACCACCAACACCGAGATGGGGATGCCTTCCAGGCGGCGATAGGAGAACACAACCACAATCGCCAGCAAGCCTATGAATGAGGCTTTGAAGATGTTTATCAGATCAGCGACGGAGGCAAAACGCCAAAGACCGCGATACAGGCCAACCTTCCAGAACGCCACCGCCTGGATGCCGACGACGATCAGTACGTCCAGCGTGAACCATGGATGCACAGGGCCGGCGTCGAGCAGCGCGAAGCGGGCCATCAGCAACAACTGCCAACACAGCCACACCATCATCAGGTCATGCAGCATCACCGCGTAACGCGGGCCACCGCCTGCAAAGCGCTCGTGCCAAGAAGCCATAGAAAACCTTGTCCTTATTTAAGTGCCGTGGCACGCAGGAACGCCCACACCGCTGCCGTAACAGCCAGCCAGGTAACGCCCCCTGCCCACCCCCAACCTAGGGGAAGCCTTGAAAATTGCGCTGCAAGTGTAAGCCCCACAAGGGTGAAGAGGGCATAACCCAACGTAACAGCCGTGTGACTGTATTCACGCTTCACGAAACCTTGATACAGGTGCTGGGTATGCGGTTGCATCCAGCGCTCCCCTTTGAGCATGCGTGATAAAAGTGTGAAGCCTGCATCAGCCAAAAATACCGCCGGCAGTACCAACCACAACACCGGCGCTGTCTCGGTAACACCCAGGCCCAACGCCAGCAGGCCGGCCACCAGATAACCCAGCGCGCCGCTGCCAACGTCGCCCATGAAAATGCGGGCACGGGGGAAGTTGAAAGGCAGAAAACCCGCACACCCCGCCGCCAATGCCCAGCCGGCCAAGGAATAGCTGCCAGGCAACAGCAAGCCAGCGCCCACCCCGACCAGAATCGCCTGGGTGGTCGCCAGACCGTTGATCCCATCCATGAAATTCCAGATGTTCACCAACGACACCGCCAAGCCAAAGCAGAACACGGCCTTGAGCAGACTCCCAGTGCCGAACCAGACAATTCCGCCTAGCAGCAGGCCAGCCAGCAGGTGCACACACAGGCGCGGCAGCGCCGGCAGAGAGCGGTGGTCATCCCACCATCCGATACCTGCAACCAGCAGCAGTCCCAGCGCGAATACCAGCAGCGCTGCCGAATAGTCCGGCAATAGCACCGCCCCAAGCACACAGGCCAGCAACTGCGAGACAACGATGCCGATACCGCCGCCGCGTGGCGTGGATACGTTGTGGCTGCGCCGCTCCCCGGGCTGGTCGATCAGGCGCCGCCAATGCGCGTAGCGGATTGCCAACCAGGTTACCGTGGCTGCGGTGATCAACACCCACAGCAACAGCCAGTAATGCAGTACCGGCACTCAGAGCACCGCGTAGTTCAATAGCGGCTTTACCGTGCCCCATTCCTTGCAGCTCGGGCACTGCCAATGATGGGTACGTGCGCCAAACCCACAACGCGTGCAGCGATACGCCGGGTTGCGTACCAGCAGCTGGTCGGTGATGTGCTTCAGGTCCTGCAAGGTCGCAACCGGATCGGCGCCTTCGGCCAGGGTCAGGTCGATCAGGGCGGACTCGCCGCGCACCGATGGCCGGTCCTTGAGCTGGCGCCCAAGATAGGCACGCGCCGGGGCCGTCCCTTCCTGCTCTTCCATCAAATGGGTCAGCGCCAGCACCGGCGCGATCCCACGATAGTGCTCGGTCATCTCCGCCAGAAACGCACGCGCGCCTGCCAGATCACCCACATTGCGGTAGTTCTTCATCAGCTGCGGCAGGATTTCCGGCAGATAGTCCGGGTCGTTGCGCGCGGCCCGCTCGAAGGCCCTTACAGCGGCCTCGTCATTGCCGAAATCACTTTCCAGGCGCCCTTCGATGATGCCCGCGCGCACGCTCATCGCATCGGCCACATTGGCCCGGTTGATGGCCGCACGGGCATCATCCAGACGCCCTGCCGCGCGATAGCGCTCCGCCAGCTCGCATTCGAACTGACCAATCAACTTGCCCATCGGCTCATCGGTCACCGCTTCATAGCGGGTGGCGTTCTCGATCGCCTTTTCCCAGTCACGTTCGGCCTGGTAGATGCTGATCAGGTGCTTCAGGGCCTGCGGCGCACGCTGGTCCAGCTGGGCCAGCTCGGTGAACACGGTTTCGGCACGGTCCAGCAGGCCGGACTTCATATAGTCCTCGCCCAGCGCCAGCAGCGCCTGCACGCGCTGCGCATCGCTCAGATCATTACGGTTGACCAGCCCCTGGTGCAGGCGGATCGCACGATCCACTTCGCCACGACGGCGGAACAGATGACCCAAGGCGACCTGCGTCTCGAAGGTCTCCTTGTCCAGTTCGGCGATATGCAGGAACAACTCGATGGCCTTGTCCGGCTGCTCGTTGAGCAGATAGTTCAAGCCACGGAAATAGGTGCTGGAAAGACGGCTGACCTGGTTTTCGCTATGGCGTTGGCCGCCACGGCGCCCAATTACCCAGCCGCCCAGCGCGGCGATCGGCAGGAACAGGAAAAACCAGAACCATTCACTGATGAAGGCCATCGTTACTCAGCGTCCGTCAAAGGGAGAAGGTGCCTGCGCGGCAGGCGTGGCGGGTTCGGGCGCTGCGGTGGCAGCGGCCTTGTTGGCGCGCCGCAGTTTGGCGTACATCGGCACGACCAGGCCGGCCATCACCATGCCGCCGCCCACCAATGCACCCAGCAGCAGCGAGGCGATGATCGCGATACCCGACGTGGTTTTGAGCACCCAGAACGCAAGGCTGATTTCGATGGCCTGGGAGTTGAGCGAGCCGATCACCAGGCCACCTATCAACACCGCCAGCAGGATCACTAATCGAACGATCTTCATGCGCCGGCTTACTCCTGTAACAAGAGCCCGTAGCTTACCGTTCAGCGCATGAATTCGCAGCATTCAATCTGCCGCGAGATACTTCACGCAAGCTCGCTCAGGCAGGGTCGCTTTCCAGCGGCACCACCGAACTGACGCGCTCGCGTAGCTCCTTGCCCGGCTTGAAATGCGGCACATGCTTGCCCGGCAACGCGACCGACTCACCCGTCTTCGGGTTGCGGCCCAGGCGCGGCGGGCGGTAATGCAGGGAGAAACTACCGAAACCGCGGATCTCTATGCGATCCCCGGAGGACAACGCCCCACCCATCATTTCCAGCAATGACTTGACCGCCAGATCGACATCATCGGCCTTCAGGTGCGCCTGGTGGCGCGCGAGGATTTCGATCAATTCGGATTTGGTCATTGCGTACTCGTCAATGGCAGGGTCTTACCCTGAAGCGGCCCGGACTGATGTCCGGGCCGCTCAGGTCACAACTACTTACAGCAGGCCGATTACTCGGACTTGTTGCCGTTCAGCTGTGCACGCAGCAGCGCGCCCAGCTGGGTGGTGCCGCTGGATGCCGAAGAGGACTGGTATTCCTCCAGCACTTCGCGCATTTCGGCATCGTCCTTGGCCTTGATCGACAGTTGCAGGGTGCGGCCCTTACGGTCCATGCCCACGAACTTGGCTTCAACCTTGTCGCCGACCTTCAGGAACTGGGTCGCGTCATCAACGCGCTCGTTGGCGACGTCACGTGCCGAGACATAACCTTCGATGCCGTCAGCCAGCTCGATGGTTGCGCCCTTGGCATCAACTTCCTTGACAACGCCTTCGACCTTCGAACCCTTCGGGTTGGCAGCCATGTACTGACCGAACGGATCCTGCTCAAGCTGCTTGACGCCCAGCGAGATGCGCTCGCGCTCCGGATCGACGGCCAGGACCACTGCGTCCAGGGTGTCGCCCTTCTTGAAGTTGCGAACGACGTCTTCGCCGGTGGTGTTCCAGCTGATGTCCGACAGGTGAACCAGGCCGTCGATGCCGCCGTCCAGACCGATGAAGATACCGAAATCGGTGATCGACTTGATCTGGCCGGAAACCTTGTCGCCCTTCTTGAAGATGGCGGCGAAGGTTTCCCACGGGTTGGCAGCAACCTGCTTCATGCCCAGCGAGATACGACGACGCTCTTCATCAACGTCCAGCACCATCACTTCGACTTCATCACCAACCTGGACAACCTTGGACGGGTTGACGTTCTTGTTGGTCCAATCCATCTCGGAGACGTGCACCAGGCCTTCAACGCCCGGCTCGATCTCAACGAACGCGCCGTAATCGGTCACGTTGGAGACCTTGCCGAACACGCGGCTGTTGGCCGGGTAACGACGTGCGATGTTGTCCCACGGATCTTCGCCCAGCTGCTTCAGGCCCAGCGAAACGCGGTTGCGCTCGCGGTCGAACTTCAGCACGCGCACGTCCAGCTCGTCGCCGACGTTCACGACTTCGGACGGATGGCGCACGCGCTTCCATGCCATGTCGGTGATGTGCAGCAGGCCGTCGATACCGCCCAGGTCCACGAATGCGCCGTAATCGGTCAGGTTCTTGACGACACCCTTCAGGATGGCGCCTTCCTGCAGCTTGTCCATCAGCTGCTCGCGCTCTTCCGAATGCTCGCTCTCGACAACTGCACGACGCGACACGACCACGTTGTTACGCTTGCGGTCCAGCTTGATGAGCTTGAATTCCAGCTCCTTGCCTTCCAGGTAGGCCGGGTCGCGCACGGGGCGCACATCGACCAGCGAACCGGGCAGGAATGCGCGGACATCCTTGATGTCCACGGTGAAACCACCCTTGACCTTGCCGCTGATGCGGCCGGTGATGGTTTCGTTCTTTTCCAACGCTTCTTCCAGCTCGTCCCACACCATGGCGCGCTTTGCTTTCTCGCGCGACAGGACGGTTTCGCCGAAGCCGTTCTCGATCGAGTCGAGGGCAACCTTCACCTGGTCGCCCACGCCCACGTCGATCTCACCAGCGTCGTTACGGAACTGTTCGATCGGCACGATGCCTTCGGACTTCAGGCCGGCGTTGATGATCACCACGTCGCCGCGGACCTCAACGACGGTACCGATAACGATGGCACCGGGCTTCAGCTTGGCCAGATTGGCCTGACTGGCTTCAAACAGTTCTGCAAATGATTCGGTCATTAGATTTCTCAGTTGAACATATGGACAGCGGATCTGTTGCGAAAACCCGTACTGTCCAGCCTGTTGAACGACTCCATGAAGGCAGCCGCATGTGAATGAAAAAGCCCACCACGCACCATTGCGCAGCGGGTTGTTGCAACACCTTTGGTGCGACTGCAATCGGTCAACTGATCGCACTCAACGCAGCCAGGGTCAGGCTTCCTTGGAAACCAGACCCAGCACCTTGGCAACGACGTCGTCGATGCCAATTCCGCTGGTGTCGATGAGAACGGCGTCTTCGGCCGGCCTCAGGGGCGCCACTGCGCGCTGTGCATCACGGGCGTCGCGGGCCATGATCTCACGCAGGAGGTCTTCAAAGTTAACCGAAACCCCTTTCTCTTTCAACTGTTTATGCCGCCTTTGGGCGCGTTCCTCGGCGCTGGCAGTCAGGAAAACCTTGAATGGGGCGTCGGGAAAGATGACGGTTCCCATGTCCCGGCCATCAGCCACCAACCCGGGCAAAATCCTGAATGCGCGCTGACGCTCCTTCAGCGCTGCGCGCACCTCCGGAATGGCGGCAATGGCCGAGGCCAGCGCCCCGGTGGTTTCCAGCCGCAGCTCGTCGGTTGCATCGGTACCATTGACCAGCACCCGCAGGTTTTCGCCCTGCTCCACGAACTGCACCTTGGTATCAAAGGTACAGCGCACCAGCGCCGACGCATCGGAAGTGTCGATATCCGCCCAGCTGGCGGCCACGCCCACCGCGCGGTAAAGCGCACCGGAGTCCAGATAGTGCCAGCCCAGCTGGCGGGCAACGATGCGACTGACAGTACCCTTGCCGGCCCCGGACGGGCCATCAATGGTAAGAACGGGGGGCAATTGGCTCATCTGGAGGCCTGTCTGGAGCGAGAATCAGGCTATTCTAGCGCCCCGCACCGCCATCCCGGCAGGTGTTTGCACGCAAGCACTTGAACCGGCGTGGAATTACCCGGTAGAATGGCGGGCTTGAACGGGCGTTATCCTGCATATCCGCGGCCACGCTCCTAAGATCTCCTTACTAGTTATCCGCCGAGGTATGTCATGAAAGTTCTGTCCTCCCTGAAGTCGGCGAAGACCCGTCACCGTGATTGCAAGGTTGTGCGCCGTCGCGGCAAGATCTTCGTGATCTGCAAGTCGAACCCGCGCTTCAAGGCTCGCCAGCGCTGAGCAAACTGGCGCAAGCCAGCGCCTGACCCGCAGGGGTTGGGCAACGTCAAAAAGCCGCCCTCGGGCGGCTTTTTGCGTACCGGGCCGAACACAGCGCTGACGCAATGCTGAGCGTGCTCACTAAAAACGACATGAACCCGTACTTTCGGCTTCGTTTTTTGCTGTAATCGCAGCCTGTCCTCTGGGGAGATGTGACCAATGAAGCAAACCTTGACGATTCTCGGCCTGATCGCCGCACTGGCTGCCACACCGGCAGCACTGGCCGACACCTTGTTGATCGAGCGCGCGCAGGAAAAACCTGCCGAAGCGATCCCCGCCCGCGGCCAGAGCATGGCCCAGGTGGAAGCCCGTTTCGGTGCGCCCAGCGAGCGCATGGATCCGCGCGGCGGCCAGAAGCGCCAGTGGCCGACCATCAACCGCTGGGTCTACCCTGCATTCACCGTGTACTTCGAACGGCAGCGCGTGATCGACGTGGTGGCCCGCCAGGCCAGCCCTGACGAAGTCGGCCCGAAGCCACCCATCCGCTGAACCCTTTCCCGGCGGCAGGCCCGGCCTGTCGCCCCCAACGCCCGACCGGGCCGACTGCATCCGAGAAGAATGAACGAAACGCTCCGCTTTCCAGCCGAATGGGAAACCCAGTCCGGCGTATTGATCGCCTGGCCGAACGCCGACACCGACTGGGCCGAGCGCTTGGCCGAGGTCGAGGAAACCTACATCGCGCTGGTCAGCGCCATCACCCGTTTCCAGCCAGTGCTGATCTGCGTGGCCGATGACGACATCGAGACCTACGCGGAAATGCGCCTGCGCTCCAACCGCGTGGAGATGGATCGCGTGCGTTTCGTCACCGCAGCCTACGACGACACCTGGCTGCGCGATTCCGGCCCGATCACCCTCAAGCGCGCCGACGGCAGCTTCCAGCTGCTGGATTTCCGCTTCACCGGCTGGGGTGGCAAATTCGAAGCCAGCCTCGACGACCAACTGGTCGGCGTACTGGACCAGGCCCAGGTGTTCAACAACGCACAGGTGCGCAGCATTCCGTTCGCACTGGAAGGTGGCGCCATCGATACCGACGGCGCCGGCACCTTGCTGACCACCTGGAAGTGCCTGCACGAACGCCACCCGGACCGTGACCGCGCCTCGCTGAGCGCCGACATGGCGGCATGGATGCAGCAGGAACGCGTGCTGTGGCTGGACCACGGTTACCTGGAAGGCGACGACACCGACGCCCACATCGATACCCTCGCCCGTTTCGCCTCGGTCGACAGCATCGTCTACCAGAACTGCGATGACCCGCAGGACTCGCACTACGCCGAGCTGCAGGCCATGGGCGCCGAACTGGCTGCACTGCGCACCCGCGACGGCAAACCGTACCGCCTGTTCCCCCTGCCGTGGGCAGAACCGGTGCTGGACGAAGGCCGCCGCCTGGCCGCGTCCTACGCAAACTTCCTGATCGTCAACGGCGCGGTGCTGATGCCCGCCTACGGTGACGTTGCAGACGACGCAGCGCGCGATGTTCTGGCCCAGGCCTTCCCGGATCGTGAAATCGTGCAGGTGCCCTGCCGCTCGCTGATCTGGCAGAACGGCAGCCTGCACTGCATCACCATGCAACTGCCGGCCGGCCTGCTGAAGAACTAAGCGGCACCTGTAGTGCCGAGCCATGCTCGGCAGAGGCTTCACCAGCGAAAAGCCGCCCTCACCCCAACCCCTCTCCCGCAAACGGGAGAGGGGCTCAAAGCGTAGTGCCGAGCCATGCTCGGCAGTGGCTTCACCGGCGAAAATAGCCGCCGCAGTCCAATCCCTCTTCCGCCAGTAGAAGAGGGGTTCAAGCCATAGCACCGAATCACGTCCGGCTGCATTTCGATCCAGCAGCATGCAAACCGGATCCGTCGCATACATGTTCAGCCGAGCATGGCTCGGCTCTACCCAAAGGCGGCACGAAGCGCCTACGCGCCCTGCATCGCCATCTGTTCAGCCCTGGCCACATTGAAGAGGCGCATCCGCGCTAACATGCGCGTTTTCCCCCGCAGGATCGCAGCATGAACTCGCGCAGCCCCCTTACCGTCGCTCTGGTCCAGGAGCGTAACCACGGTGATGCCGCCGCCAATCTGGCGGTGATCGACGCACGTGTGGCCGAGGCTGCTGCGCAGGGCGCCAAACTGGTGCTGCTGCAGGAACTGCATAACGGCCCTTACTTCTGCCAGCACGAGTCGGTGGACGAATTCGATCTGGCCGAACCGATTCCGGGCCCGAGCACCGAACACCTCGGCGCACTGGCCAGGAAGCATGGCGTGGTGATCGTCGGCTCGCTGTTCGAACGCCGTGCCGCCGGCCTGTACCACAACACCGCCGTGGTATTCGAGAAGGATGGCACCCTGCTGGGCAAGTACCGCAAGATGCACATCCCCGACGACCCGGGCTTCTACGAGAAGTTCTACTTCACCCCGGGCGACATCGGCTTCAAGCCGATCGACACCTCGGTGGGTCGCCTCGGCGTGCTTGTCTGCTGGGACCAGTGGTATCCGGAAGCCGCGCGCCTGATGGCGCTGGCCGGTGCCGAACTGCTGCTCTACCCCACCGCCATCGGCTGGGATCCGGACGACATGCAGGACGAGAAGAATCGCCAGCGCGATGCTTGGGTGCTCAGCCATCGCGGCCACGCCGTGGCCAACGGCGTGCCGGTACTGAGCTGCAACCGCGTCGGCCACGAAGCCTCCCCGCTGGGCGCATCGGGCATCAACTTCTGGGGCAACAGCCATGTGCTGGGGCCGCAGGGTGAGTTCATTGCCGAAGCCGGTACCGATGCAACCCTGCTGGTCTGCGAAGTCGACCTGCAGCGCAGCGAGCACGTGCGCCGCATCTGGCCGTTCCTGCGTGATCGCCGCATCGATGCCTACGGCGATCTGCTCAAGCGTTACATCGACTGATTGGACCTGCGATGAGCCTGCAACTGCGTCAAGCAACACCGGCCGACATCCCGGCCATCACCGCGATCTACGCGGTGGAAGTCCGCGAACTGGTCAACACCTACGAATACGAGGTGCCCAGCGAAGCGGAAATGGCGCAGCGCATGCAGGACATCACCACGCGCGGCTTCCCCTACCTCGTCGCCACTGTTGACGGCGAGGTGGCCGGCTATGCCTACGCCAACAGCTACCGTGCGCGTATTGCCTACCAGTGGACCGTGGAGAACTCGGTCTACGTGGATGGCCGCTTCCAGGGCCAAGGCGTTGGCCGCGCCTTGATGCAGGCGCTGATCGACGAATGCACCGCTCGCGGCTTCCGGCAGATGATCGCGGTGATCGGCGAGCCGACCAATACCGCATCGATCAAGCTGCACGAACGCTTCGGCTTCGAGCTGATCGGCATCTTCCGCGGCCTTGGCCGCAAGCACGGGCGCTGGTTGGATACGGTGCAGATGCAACGCGCACTCGGCGACGGTGCCGACAGCGCCCCTTCCAATGAATGAAGCAATGACTGACTCCTCTGTTGAATCCACCGGCGAACTGCTGGCTGGCCAGCCTGTGCGCGTGGTTGAACGCGACGGCGTGCGCTACACCCTGCTGGGCACCGCCCACGTCTCTGCTGCCAGCGTGTTGGCCGTTGAGCAGGCGATTGCCTCCGGCCAGTACGACGCCGTTGCGGTGGAACTGGACCCGCAGCGCCTGCAGGCGCTGACCAATCCCAACGCCCTGGCGCAGCTGGATCTGGTTGAAGTAATCCGCAAAGGGCGCGTGGCGCTGTTTGCCGCCAACCTGGCACTAGCCGCATATCAGCGGCGCCTGGCCGAGCAGCTCGGCATCGAGCCCGGTGCCGAGCTCAAGCGCGCGGTGGAACTGGCCAAGGCCAACAACCTGCCGGTGCACCTGATCGACCGCGACGTTGGCCTGACTTTCCGCCGCGCCTCGCAGAGCCTGGGCTTCTTCGGCAAGATCAAGCTGGTTATGGGCCTGGGTGCGGGGCTGTTTTCTTCCGAGGATGTCGGCGAAGACGAGATCGAAAAACTCAAGCAAGGCGACATGCTGGAGTCGAGCTTTGGCGAGTTCGCCAATGAAAGCCCGGCGCTGTACCAGGCCATCATCGGCGAGCGCGACCGCTACATGGCCACGCGCCTGCGCGAAGAACACAACAGTGAACAGCGCAATGTGTTGGCGGTGGTTGGCGCAGGCCATCTGGCCGGGTTGGCCCGTTACCTGGAAACCGATACCGACGCGCCCGGCTCGCTGCGCGAGCAGTTGGAGTCGGTGCCGAAGAAGCGCAACGTCCCGTGGATCACGCTGGGCATTCTGGCCATCGTGCTGGGCGGCATTGGCTTTGGTTTCTGGAAGGGCGGCATGGGCATGGGCGCCGACATGCTGATGACCTGGGCAATGTATACCGGCGGTTTGGCGGGTTTGGGGGCCTTGTTGGCTGCCAGCCATCCGTTGAGCATCTTGACCGCGATTGTTGTCGCACCGTTCAAGCCTTTCCGCTTGAGCATTCCTACTGGCGCGTTTGCGGCGTTGGTGGAAACCCGCCTGCGCAAGCCGACCTACCAGGATTTCCTGCAGCTGCGTGATGATGCGCAGAGCGCCAAGGGCTGGTATCGCAACCGGGTCACGCGCATCGTGCTGACCTTCATGCTGACCAACCTGGGCAGCATGCTGGGGCTGTGGCTCACGGGTTTCAGTGTTTATGGAAAGTTGGCTGGGTGATGGAGTTGAGGCTTTTGAAGCTGTAAAGGCCTCGAAAGCTTTGGAAGCTGTAAAAGCTCTAGAGGCTTAAGAGCTCCCCTCACCCCTACCCCTCTCCCGCACGCGGGAGAGGGGATTAGCTCTCACTCTGCTGCGTCTGCTGCGGCACCTCGGCTTACGGCCGCAAAAAGACTTCAGGCTTTTGCTTGGCCTTGGCCTTGGCCTTGGGCTTGGCCTTGGGCTTGGGCTTGGGCTTGGGCTTGGGCTTCGCAGCTTTAGCTTTCACTCTTCTGCGTCTGCCGCTGCACCTCGGCTCACGGCCGCAAAAAACTTCAGGCTTTTGCTTGGGCTTTGCTTGGGCTTTGCTTGGGCTTTGCTTGGGCTTTGCTTGGGCTTTGCTTGGGCTTTGCTTGGGCTTTGCTTGGGCTTTGCT
>NZ_JBDJMY010000014.1:0-101428 GCF_039674165.1 Stenotrophomonas terrae | reverse complement strand
CATCCCGCCCTGCCCGGTCGACTGCATCGAGCTGATCGCAATCTAGCAGTCTCGCTGGTAGCTGCCTTGCAGCTGCACTTGCAGGTGCTTTTGTAGGAGCGGCGTAAGCCGCGAAGCTGATGGAAATCCAGCTGGCGAAGATTCCAATCGCAGGCATGTATCTGGCGAGCCTTGGCTGCCCAAGATCATGTTGAACGCTGCAATCCAAATGCCGCAGGCCTCGCGGCTGACGCCGCTCCTACAAAAGCACAGGAGCCGGCTTCGTCAGCGAGTGAGTGTGGGAGCGGCGTCAGCCGCGAAGCTGGTGGAAATCCAGCTGACAAAGATTCCAATCGCAGGCGTGCATCTAGCGATGCCTTGGCTGCCCGGAATCATGCTGAACACTGCAATCCACTTGTAATCGGCTTCGCGGCTGATGCCACTCCCACAAAACAGCAGAGCGGCCAAAGCGGCACGCCTGCTCAGTATTCGTCGTCTTCCGCTTTCGGCGGCAACGGCGGCACCGTGTACTGGCGGCCGTGTGCGTGACAATCCGCGATCAAGGCCTCCGCGTCCGCGCGCACTATCGCACGCGTGCCCAGCGGGAACCGATCATCCTCGACCAGATCCGTGCGCAGGTCGGTGACCGGCGAGAACGAGGCCGACACTGCATACCGCTCCTCCGACGTGGCCAGCGCATCACCACCCCACCAGCGGATCAACCACTGGGCGTTGTCCCAAAGCAGCACTGTCTCCAACTGGCCACTCCCCAGCTGATAACCCACCGCGCAGAATCGATTGGGTACGCTGCGGTCGCCATGGCGTCGCACCGTGTTGCGCAGCTCCGCTTCGATCAGCTTGAACTGCAGGTAGTCCTGCGGCTCGATGCGCTGCAACGGTGCCTGCTTGTAGATCAGTTTCGTCAGCGCGGCTTGCGCCGGTGCCGCCGCATGCAGTGCACCGCTGGCAGCCACGGCTGCGAACAACAGGTAACGCATCATTTCCATCCCTGCCTCGCTGCAAAAAAACCAAACCAATCAAGCGGCTGTCTGCCCCGGACACCGTAGCCTCCAGGGCAGACGACTGCTATCGCAGCAGCTGCTTACGGCACTGCAGCGGTAATCACGATCTCGATCTTCCACGCCGGGTTGGCCAGCTTGGCCTGCACGGTGGCGCGCGCCGGCGTCGCACCCTGCGGTACCCACTTGTCCCAGGCTTCGTTCATGCCTGCGAAGTCGGCCATGTCGGCGATGAAGATTTCCGCACGCAGGATGTTGCTCTTGTCGGTCGGCGCCAGACGCAGCAGATCGTCAATGGCCTGCAATACCTGCTGGGTCTGGCCAACGATATCGGCGCTGGTGTCTTCCGGCACCTGCCCGGCCAGGTAGGCCACGCCGTGGTGGATGGTCATTTCGGACATGCGCGGACCGGTATCGAAGCGTTGGATCATGGCTGACTCGCTGTTGTGAATGTACCCATCATTGTGCCCCCAAGTGGAAGTTTCAGGCGTTTCTTTGCGTGAACGCCGCCATGACGCCAGCGCAACGAGCAGCAGCCAGCCCACCACGGTGGCAATCACCAGCTTCTGGCCCAGCCCACGCGGGCTGTCACGCCACAGCACGTGCAGCCACAAGGCGGCAAACGCAACCCACGCCCACCACCAGGCCAGTCGATGCTGATGCTGCCAGCGCGGATCGCGTCCGAACCACCATGCCTGCAACAGCATTGCCACGGTCACGCACAGGAACGCGGTCTGCGCCGCAAATCCGTGCAGCAAGGGTGCCAGCAGCGGCGCATGCTGCGGCAGCCAGCTGTCACCGATGGCCACCGCTGCCAGTGCCACTCCTGCAACCACGAACAGCACTGCCGGCAAGCCCCGCCGCGCAGGCCCGTTCGCCTGCCGGTACAACATCACGCCGAGTGCGGCGATGGCCGATGCCAGCAGGCAATAGGCCACGCGCAGCAGCACGCCATAAGGGCCATGCAGATAAAGGCTGAGGGTGGCGCGCATCCAGTCCAGATCATCACGGGCAAACTGCAGCGCGATGGCGATCAGCAAAAACGTCAGCAATGCCAACACCACCGCCACGACCAGTGCCGGACGTGGCAACCCGGCCCCTTGCGAACCACCACCCATGCCCTCTCCCCTACGCCTGAGCCTTGAGCCACCCAGTCTAGTGCGCCTGCCACCGCCGCGCCGACTGAAGCCGATGGAAACGCCCTGCAGGCGACATGCAGCCATCATCACGCACTACCGCTAGTCTTATGACTCCGCGCCGTACCAGCGCCCAGCCCGCCGAACCTGCATGACCGCGTCTGCCACGCCTTCGCACCCGTCCGCACCGGGCTGGCGACGTATTGCCGCCATCCTGGTAACCCTGGCCATCATGGCAATGGCCCTGCATGCCTTGGCCGGGGAGTTCAGCGACCACGGCTACCACCAGATCCGCGCGGCGGTGCGCGGGCTGTCATGGTCGCAGCTGGGGCTGGCGACGCTGCTGGGCATGGCCAGCTACGCCTGCCTGATCGGGTTCGACGCCATTGGCCTGCGTCGCGCCAGGCATCCCTTGCCGGCCACCCGGGTGGCTCTCACCGCCTTCCTCGCCCACGCCGCCGGGCAGACGCTGGGGTTTGCGGCACTGACCGGTGGTGCCGTCCGCGTGCGCAGCTATGGCCGCGCAGGGCTCAGCCTTGCCGAAATCGGCCAGGTGGTGCTGATGAGCACGCTGGGCTTCGTGTTTGGCGCCTGGCTGTTGCTGGGCTTTGCCCTGTTGCTGGAGCCGGGCGCGGCCGCGCTGGCCTTGCCGATCCCGGCAATGGCAGTACACGCAGTGGGCGTGGCCATGCTGGTCGGCTTCGCTGCGATGTTGCTGCTGGTTGGGCGCCAGGGCCGCAGCATCGGTTGGGGCCAACACCGCATGTGGATACCCGACCGGCGCACGGTGCTGGAAGTCACCGCCTTGAGCGTGGTCGAGTTATGCCTGGCATCGGCGGCGTTCTATGTGCTGCTGCCGGCACAGGGCGAGGTCGGTTTTGTCGGCTTCGTTGGCCTGTATCTGGTGGCGGTGGTGGCGGGCCTGGTTTCCACCGTGCCGGCCGGGCTGGGCGTATTCGAATGGAGCCTGCTCAAGCTGCTGCCGCATGTGGCACCGGCGGCCCTGCTGGCCGCCGCCGTGGCCTACCGGGTCACCTACTACCTGCTGCCCTTGTTCCTGTCCGCATTGCTGGCGGCACTGGCCAGCGTGCGCCGGCCACTGCGTAGTGGCGCCGGCACCGCCTGGACGGTAGTGCGGCCGTGGCTGCCGCAGCTGATAGCGCTGGCGGTATTCGCCGCCGGCGCGCTGCTGCTGATCGATGGCACCTTGCCGGTACCGCATCAGCGGGTTCTACCGGCGCCGCTGCCCATCGTGGAAACCTCGCATCTGCTGGGCAGCCTCGGCGGCATCCTGCTGTTGTTGATCGGCCAGGGCCTGCAGCGGCGCAGTCATGCCGCCTGGATGCTGGCATTCGCGCTGTGCATCGCGCTGCCGTTGCCGGCCTGGTTGCGCGGCGGCCATCTCACCGTGGCACTTACCCTGCCGCTGTTGGCGATGGCCTTGTGGGCGGCACGGCGCGAGTTCTACCGCGAGGGCGCGTTGCTGGATGAAGCCTGGTCCTGGCCCTGGCTGCGCAATGTGGCGCTGGTGCTGGTGGCCACGGTATGGCTGTTGTTCTTCGTCTACAGCCACGTCGAATACCAGAGCGAGCTCTGGTGGCAGTTCGCCACCTCCGGCAATGCACCGCGTGCGCTGCGTGCCCTGTTGCTGGTCTGCATCGCCGTGGTCATCTTCGGCTTGGCACGGCTGCTGCACAGCACCCGCAGTCCACTGCCCTTGCCCGATGACGCCACGCTGGAACAGCTGCGGCCGATCCTGGCGCAGGCCGAGGACACCCAGGCCTGCGTGGCGATGACCGGCGACAAGGCGATCCTGCGCAGCGAAGCCGGCGATGGCTTCGTGATGCTGCAGCGCTATGGCGGCTCACTGGTAGCCATGGGCGACCCGGTCGGGCCGGCGCAGGTGGCCACGGCGCTGATCTGGAAATTCCGTGAAGAAGCGGACCGCCTCGGCCTGCGCCCGGTGTTCTATCAGACCAGCGGCAAGTACTGGCAGAACTATCTGGACCTGGGCCTGACCCTGGTGAAACTGGGCGAGGAAGCGATGGTGCCGCTGAATGATTTCAGCCTGGCCGGCAGCGAACGCGCCGACCTGCGCCAGGCATGGAACAAGGGCAAGCGCATGGGCCTGAGCTTCAAGCTGGTGGCGGCGGGCGAGGTGCCGGCGCTGCTGGATGCGCTGGCCGAAATCTCGGACGCCTGGCTGGACGAAAAAGCCGGCGAGGAGAAAGGCTTCTCACTGGGCAGCTTCGAGCCCGGCTACATGAGCCGCTTCCCGGTGGCGTTGGTCGAGGCCGAAGGACGCATCGTCGCCTTCGCCAATATCTGGCAGGCACCGGCCGGCAAGGAGCTCTCCGTCGATCTGATGCGGCACCGCCCGGATGCGCCCAAGGGCACGATGGATTTCCTGTTCATCGAGCTGTTCCTGTGGGGCGCGGCCAATGGCTATACCCGCTTCTCGCTGGGCATGGCACCGCTGACCGGTCTGGCCCAGCACCGTCTGGCCGGCCGCTGGAATCGCTTCGCCAATCTGGTCGCGCGGCATGGCGAGCGCTTCTATGGTTTCACCGGCTTGCGCCGTTTCAAATCCAAGTTCGCGCCGGAATGGCGGCCGCGTTATCTGGCCGCCCCCGGCGGTGTGCATCTGCCGGCGGCACTGCTGGATGTGACCCGGCTGATTTCGCTGGATCCAAGCAGAAAGTAGTCGTTTTGATTTGCTGGTTTGCTGGTTTGCTGGTTTGTGGGAGCGGCGTCAGCCGCGAAGCTGGTGAACCGAAACGACGTCAGCTTCGCGGCTCACGCCGCTCCCACAAGCACTTCAACAACGTAGCGGTGGCATTTGTAGGAGCGGCGTCAGCCGCGAAGCCGGTGAACTGAAACGACGTCAGCTTCGCGGCTTACGCCGCTCCTACAGGTGGTCGTTTGGGATTGCCGGCTTCGCGGCTTACGCCGCTCCCACAAGCACATCGATGCTGCTGCCAGGCCTTATCGGCTCTGCACGTGCTGCAGGATCACCTTGGCCAGGCCGGCGTAGTCGCCTTCGAAATGGTGATCGCCGGGCAGCTTCAGCAACTGCGCGCTGCCGGCTGGCAGCTTCGGGCACAGCGCGTCGTCGTCGTCCTCGCCATAGATGCACAAGGTGCGGTCGGCGGCCAGCTTGCGCATTTCCGGCGCGATCGGCAGGCCATCATCGCCGCCGCTGGAAATCCAGTTGCTGACATGGAATTCGTAGTCCGCGCGCTCGCCCAGCGACATCAGTGCGGTCATGCTCAGCATCTGCGCGCTGGGCGGCGGCAGCTTGTTGATCGCCGCAGGCAATACGTCGGCGCCCTGCGAGAAACCGACCAGCAGCAGTTTCGGCCGCTGCCAGTGGTTGGCGTAGTAGCGCGCGATGCGATCCAGATCAGTGGCAAACCCGGCCGGTGTGCGTTCGCTCCAGAAGTAACGCAGCGAATCCACGCCCACCACCGGAATACCGGCCTGCGCCAGGGCGCCTGCGACCTCCTTGTCCAATCCCGCCCAGCCACCATCGCCGGAGACGAACACCGCGAAGGTATCGCCCGGCCCGCTGGTCGGCACTTCCACCAGCGGCAGACCATCCAAGTCCGCTGGCACCGCAGGCAGACTGACGCCGTGTTGCGCGCCCAGCACCCGCGCGGCAGCAAGCTCACCGGGCAAGGCACTGCCCGCACGGGTACGCGCAAACGGCCGCGCCCACGGCACCGCGGCGGTGAAGGTATTGACCGTCGTCGCCGGGCAAGCCTGCGCAGTGCCGGCGGCAGCATTCAACCACGGGAAACGCAGCGGCTGCGGCTGCAGACTGCGGCCCTTGATGGCATCACCGCAGATCATCGTCGCGTTGTGCAGTTGCGGGCAGAAATCCTCGGTCAGCAAGCCGGCAAACACGTCCGCATCGGCCTGTGTTGCCACCGCATAGGCCAAGGCCGCACCGGCACCGTCGCCGCCAAGTATCGGCAGACGGTAGGTGGGCACACGGTAGTAGGCTTGTACGTAGCGCGAGAAGTTCTCCACGTCACCGGCCGAAAAGCCGCAATGCGCGCCTTCCTTGGCCAGTACCTGGTACAGCTGGCGGGTGTCGATATCGACCACCATGGCGCCGTCATCGCGCAGCGCCTGCAGCCGCGCCTGATGCTGCGCCGCCGGCGCGTGGCCATCGCCGAACCACAGCACCACCCGTTCTGCTGGGGTGCCGGGCAATAACACCGGTACGTTTTGAAAACGGCCATGGCTGACCTGTTCGGCCGCCAATGCCGTCACCACGGGTGCCACCAGCAGGCTCAGCGCCAGCACACTTCTTCCCCAGATCACACGCGCCATCCATCCAGTCCCGGTTTCTAACCGGCCCAGCCTACGCCTGCTGTTGGCAGAAAGATGTCGAAAGCGCTGGCTCAGGCCTGTGCTTCGGGATGCCGTGCGGTCCAATCGGCCAGGCGCTGCCGGTAGGCGGCCAGTTCGTCGGCATAGATGTCCATCACGCAGATGGGGCAGCCACTTTCGCAGCATTCATTCGGCCCCGGTGCTTCAGGCGGTTGCGGGCGCGGATCGGGATCCGGCGCGGCAGGATCATGGACGGGCAGTTCGTTCATCACAGCGGCCAACGCGGCCTTATCAACGGTGGGACAACCGCTAGTTTAGCCAAGCACTGCGCTCAGCCCGCAACCCGGCGCAGATTTACCCGCGCCTGTGCATCGTAACGTTCATGGAAAAAATCGCTGAAGAAGATCCGCGGCTGCGCCAATACCTTGCGCAGGAAACGACGCCGATTGAGCCGGAACAGGAAGCCCGGCACCTTGCCCTGGTACTCCTCGGCGATGCCGCGGTCATAGGCGTCGAAGATCGCATCCGGGGCACCGAGGATGGCCATGTCGCTGTCCAGGAACAGCGCGGCATCAGCATCCAGGGCATCCGCGCCAAGGCTGCCGTGCTGTGCGGTGAGTTCGATCAGCGCCACCACCCGCGCCACATCCACCGTGGTATCCGGCAACCAGCGCTCGATACCCGCCGCCGCCAACTGGGCCGAACGCGCCTCGTTGTCGCCCCGCCCGGCCTCATAGATCGCATCGTGGTACAGCACGGCCAGCAGCACCTCCAACGGCTGCTGCCAGCCGGGCCCGGCGGCGACATCGCGGTAATGCTGCAACAAGGCCTGCACATGGCCGAAGTTGTGATAAGCGCGCGGCGGCTGCGCGTAAGCGGTTTTCAGCTCGGCCAGCAGCGGAGGCGGCAAGGTCTGCAGCAAGTCGTTCATGCCTGCATCTTGGCATGAAGCCGTGACCACCAAACAGGATTTGCGGGGGCTGGCCGACGCTGAGACCACACAGCGCTCCCTCAACCGCAGGCGCTCAACCCAGCTGCCAACGGCCTTCAATCTGGTATCTCCCCTGGCCGAGGAAACTGCGCACGAGGATGAATTCGCGCACGAACCAGCGGAACGGCTGCACCGGCTGGATCGGCAGACGCCGCCTGTCGTACAGCAGGGTCATGTGCGGAGTGAAGCGCGGGTCCAGCTTGCCGCCTACGCCGTGCAGGCAGCGCGCCAGTTCCTCGTGCAGGCCATTCAACAACTCGGCGCCGTATTCACTGCGCAGCACGAACGGGTTCTTCGCACCGCCGGCAAAGCTGCCCACCTGATCAAAGCAGACCTCGAACTCGGGCATGCGCACCCGCGCCGCAGCTTGGCGGACCTTGGGCAGCAGGCTCGGCGGCAGGCCAGCGTAGTCACCCAGGTGGTGCAGGGTCACGTGCAGGCGCTCGGGCGCCAACGGATGCCCGAGCAGGCCATGTTCCTCGCGCAAGCCGTCGGCCAGCTCGGCCACGCGCTCGGCCGTCATCGGGTCCGGCATCACGGCAAAGAACAGGCGCTCGGTTGGAATGTCGCTGCCCAGGCCCAGCGTCATCTGGGCCTCGGTGGAGGAAAGCTGCTTCGTCATGGTCTGGTATCGAAAGCCGGCCGTCGTACCCGCTCCGTTGCGGCGGCCAATACTGTCTGGGGCCGCGGATACTAGCAGACAGCGCCGGCCGCGGCCCGGCCATGGCGAAAATTTCACCACCACTTACCGAGCCACGCCGCACAAGGGCTGCCGGTAGTTATCCACATGTTTGCACAGGGCTGGTCCACACCCGCTGTGGATTTGTACCCGCCGGCTGCCATCCACCGGCAACAGGCCTACACTGGGCATGCCGCAGCAAACTCCGGGTGATCGCCATGATCGGTTGGAATGCGTTAGTCCTGCTCGCCGCCAGCAGCGTAGCCTTGGCCGCGCCAGCGCCCTCCCCTACTCCTGTGTCGGCAGCTGCCCCAGCGCCGGTTCCCACGCCGGAGCAGGTAATGGCAATCCCAGCGGAAGTACGTGCGCAACTGCAGGAACGGGTGATCAACCTCGCCAACTCCCCCGAGCAGCGCTTGCACCTGCTGGTTGAGCTGGTGTTCCGCCCGGAGGGGCTGGGACTGGAATACGACACCGAGGCGACCTTGACGGTGGCCGAGACCTGGCAGCAGCACCGAGCCAACTGTCTGTCCTTCACCCTGTTGTTTGTTGCCCTGGCCCGCGAGATCGGCCTGGACGCGCGCATGCAGGAAGTCGGGCAAGTGGTGTCCTGGTACCAGGACCAGGGTCTGATCTTCAATGCCGGCCACGTCAATGTCGGTATGCGTGTGGACGGCCGCAGCGCCACCTTGGACCTGGACAGCAATGTGCTGTACGACCGCCGCGGGCCACAGCCCATCGGTGACAGGCGCGCCCTGGCCCATTTCTACAACAACCGCGGTGCCGAGCAGTTGGCCGCGCACGATTACCCCAGCGCCCGTGCCTACTTTGAAGCATCCCTGCGGATGGATCGGCGCTTCGTGCCGGCATGGAGCAACCTGGGCGTACTCGAATCGCGCGAGAACGACCTGGATGCGGCCGCCAGGGATCTTGAAACCGCACTGGCGATCAACGCCACGCACGCCCCCGCCCTGCACAACGCCACCAAGCTTTACCAGCGCATGGGTGATACACGCCGCGTCGCGCAGCTGCAGACGCGACTGGAACAGGTACGCAAGCGTGATCCGTTCTATCAGTACATGCAGGGCAATAGCGCCGAAACAGCCGGCGACTATGCTCTTGCAGCGCACTACTACCGCGAAGCGGTGCGGCTGTACGGCAATGCCCATCAGTTCCATTTCGGCCTTGCCCGCGCCTACTTCCTAAGCGGCAACAACCGGCTGGCCGAGCGCGAAATGAAACGTGCCCGCGACCTGGGCGGCGATCCACTGCGGGCGGTGTACCAGAGCAAGCTCGACGGCATCCGCCGGCTGGAAGCGCGCCACGCGGCGCGCTGATCGCACGCCACTGCGCGGTGCAGTGTGGCTGCGCCGCGCGAAGCTGGCTCAGGCCTTGCGCAGGAAGCAGGTCTTCAGCACCAGGCCCTTGATCTTTTCCGAGTTGCCTTCGATGTGTTCGGCATCGTCCTCGACCAGGCGGATGTTGCGGATCACCGTGCCCTGCTTGAGCGGGATCGACGAACCCTTGACCTTCAGGTCCTTGATCACGGTGACGGTGTCGCCAGCCACCAGCACATTGCCGTTGCTGTCGCGTACCACCAGGCTCGACTCGGCCGCTTCACCTGCGGTCCATTCATGGCCGCAATCGGCACAGATCCACAACGCGCCATCGGCATAGACGTTTTCCAGCGAACACTGCGGGCAGGAAGCAACAGACATGGGGGACTCCCGGACATTGAATAGCCGCCTATTCTAGCCGCTGGGGTCACAGTCGCTCACACCACCGCCACGCAGCGGGCGGGAAAGTGGCCGCGCGGCAGCCTGCGCCGCGCTGGCAGGACAACAAGTGGCAAAAAAAAGCGGCTCGCGATTCGTCATCTATGTGGCCCTCGCCGGCAATCTCGGCATTGCCGTGGCCAAATTCATTGCCGCAGCGGTTTCTGGCAGCTCGGCGATGTTCAGTGAAGGCGTACATTCGCTGGTGGACACCACCAATGAAGTGCTGTTGCTGCACGGCCTCAACCGTGCCAGCCAACCACCGGACCGGACCCATCCGTTCGGCCGTGGCCGCGAGCTGTACTTCTGGAGTTTCATCGTTGCGGTGCTGGTATTTGCGATGGGTGCGGGCATCTCGCTGTACCAGGGCATCGTCCATCTGCGCGATCCCGAACCGGTCGCCAACCCCACCATCGCCTACATCGTGCTGGCCGTGTCGCTGCTGTTCGAGGGCACCTCGTGGTGGGTTGCACTGCGCGAGTTCCGTGCCAGCAAAGGCCGCTATGGCTATTTCGAAGCGTTCCGGCGCAGCAAGGACCCCAGCACCTTCACCGTGCTGCTGGAAGACAGCGCGGCGATGCTCGGTCTGCTGATCGCCCTGGCCGGCCTGGCGGGCGCGCAGTGGCTGGGCATTCCTGAACTCGATGCACTGGCATCGATCGGCATAGCCGCGGTGCTGGCGGTGGCGGCCTACCTGCTGGCGCGCGAAACCAAGGGCCTGCTGATCGGCGAGCCCGCCCATCCTGAATTGGGCCAGGCCCTGCTGCAGCGGGCCAACGCCGATCCCGACATTGAAAGCGCGAACGGCGTGCTGACCATCCAGGTTGGCCCGAACCAGGTGCTGGCCACGCTCAGCGCGGCGTTTGACGACCGTTGCACCACCGTGCAGATCGAAGCCTGTGTAGCCCGCATCGAGCAGGCCGCGCGCCAGCACCACCCGGAGATCGTCGCATTGTTCGTCAAGCCGGAGACCCCACAGGCCTGGCAGGCCCGGCTGGATGCACTGGAACCGGAATCGAAACCGGGGCCGGCCAACGGCATGTGAAGCCAGCGGCGCGGCCGCGTAGTAAAGTGCGCGGCCGATTCAGCAGCAAGACGTGCAGGCATGATGAAACTCGGCATCGACTTTGGCACCAGCAACTCGGCCGCCGCCGCCCATATCGACGGCAAGGTGGTACCGGTCAGTTTTGGTGAAGCCCAGCAATTCCGCACCACGGTGTACTTCCCCGAGGTGATGCGCGACCCCAACGACTTCGAGCTGACCCCGGCGCTGGAACAGCAGGTCGACGAACTGATCGAATCCGGCCGCCGCAGCGCGCGCGCAGCAGGCACCACGCGCAGCCAGGAGCAGCTGCGCGGCGATGCGATCCGTGTGGTCCGCCGCCAATGGATGGAAGAGCGCATCCGCGAACCCCGCAGCTCCACCGCGCTGCTGCAGAACGCGGTCTATGGCGACGACGCGCTGGAAGCCTACTTCGAAGAGAACGAAGGCAACCTGGTGCAGAGCCCGAAATCGATGCTGGGCTACAACCTGCATCCGCGCGCCAAGCAGACCATCACCGGCATCGCCACCCACATCCTGGAACACATCCGCCTGACCGCTTCGCGCCAGCTGCAGCAGAACGTGCGCAGCGCCCTGCTTGGCCGCCCGGTGCAGTTCCGCAGCTCGATTGGCGCGGCCGGCAACGACCAGGCGCTGGATATCCTGCGCAACGCGGCAATGGCGGCCGGCTTTGACGAAGTGGATTTCCTTGAAGAACCCGCCGCTGCCGCAATGCACTACCACGCTGTCAGCAGCGAGCGCCATGAAGCGGTGATCGTCGACGTCGGCGGCGGCACCACCGACATCGCCCATGCCAGCGTGGGTGGCAATACCTCGCCACAGATCCACCGCGCCTGGGGTATCGCCCGTGGCGGTACCGATATCGATCTGGCCTTGAGCCTGGCCGGCTACATGCCGCTGTTCGGCCGTGGCATCACCCGCGTGCCGGCGCACCACTACGTGGAAGCGGCGATGGTGCAGGACATGACCCGCCAGCGCGATTTCCGCCAGCACAACTACGATGCGGTGGATTTACCGTACGGCCCGCGCCTGCAGGCATTGCAGGACACCGGCAACACCGCGCGCCTGTACCGCGCGGTGGAGCACTGCAAGATCGCCCTGAGCAGCCAGCCCAACCACAGCAGCGCGCTGGACTTCATCGAGCCGGGCCTGTCGGTCGACATCGATGCTCCGCATCTGACCGCGGCGGCCGGTGGCTACCTGTCCGAACTGGAGACTCTGCTGCAGCAGGTGCGCGCTGATATCGGGCACGATCCAGCAGCGGTATTCCTGACCGGCGGCATGTCGCGCGCCGGTTACATCCAGCAGGCGGCAGCGGCGGCGTTCCCGAATGCCAAGCTGGTGCACGGCGACCCATCGTTCGGCGTGGTGCAGGGGCTGGCGTTGGCAGCGGCAGCAAACACCGCAGGTGTGGGAGTGGCGTAAGCCACGAAGCTGAAGCTCTCAAAAGCCGAGAGCTACCCCTCCCCAACCCTCCCCTTGCCTACGGCAAAGGGAGGGAGCTTTTGAAGCTACCCCTCCCCAACCCTCCCCTTGCCTGCGGCAAAGGGAGGGAGCTTTTGAAGCCATCCCTCCCAACCTCCCCTTACCTGCGGCAAAAGGAGGGAGCTTTTGAAGCCATCCCTCCCAACCTCCCCTTACCTGCGGCAAAAGGAGGGAGCGGATGTATCAGCGGTCCAGATTCACCCGCACGGTGCCCGAATGCGACTGGATCGAAATATCGCCGTCGCCGCCACCGATGCGTGCATCAAGATTCTTGCCTGGCCCGTAACGCGGGCTCTCCACCTGGCCTACATCGGAGCGGATGCTGCCGCTGAAGGTGCTGACCTTCAACTGCGCCGAAGTACTGGCCGGCAAGCCAAGCGTGACCGAGCCACTCACCGTCTCCAGGTTGACCCGGCCGCCGGGCTGCAAGCCAGCGCTGCGCACGCCCAGACTGCCTGATACCGACTCGGCATTGAGCCGTTGCACCTTGGCCAGATCCAGCGTGATACCACCCGACACGGTGTTCGCTGAAACCTCGCCACCGCTGCCACCGGCCGCATTGATTCCACCGCTGACCGTTCTGGTCTCCAGGCGCGTTGTCTGCAGCTGCGAGCGGATCGCGCCGCTGACCGTGGTCAACTCCGCCTCACCAGCGCGCCCATTGGCGGTGATGCTGCCACTGACGGTGGAGCTCTGCAGTCGACGCAGATCCACCTCGGCCACATCCACCGTCGCGCTGACCGTGCTGGTCTGCAACTGCGCCGCGCGCGGCACCCGCAGCTCCAGCACCGCGCCACGATTGCTGCTGCGGTTCTGTGGATAGACCACTTTCAGCGCCACGCGGTTGGCGCTGCTTTCCACCTCCAGGCGCTGGCCTTCGCCGAGCGAGCCGGTCAGCTGCACTTCATTGCGGTCCCAGCCACGCACGGTCACCGAGCCGGCAATATTGCTCAATTCCACCCGGCCACCGCTGGACAGCGGCAGGCTGCGGTTGACGGCGGTCTGCGCGAACGCGCTGGTCAGGGGCGCAAGCAACAGGGCTGCTGCCAATAGCCGCTGCAAAGAAACATTCATGAGGAGCTCCTTCAAGTCGAAATTCCGGTCGGGTTGACGCCCTTGCGGGTGAGTTCCAGCCGCAGCGCATAGGTACGCTGCAACTGTCCAAGTAGAAACGTGGCATCGGGGCTCTGCGCGATGGCGCTGCGGATGCTGCCGGCGCTCGCATCCAGCTCGCGCAGTGCCGGTTGCAGCTCGACAGGCAGCGACTGCTGCGGCAGCGTCGCCATCGCCTGCCGGTACTGATAGGTGATGGTATTGGCCTGCTGCTGCAGCGCCGATTCCGTCACCGCCACTGCGGCAGGCGGCTGCTGTGGCAGCAACAGCATGCTTGCCACGCCGACCAAGGCGACTACGCCCGCCGCAGCGGCGTAGCGCGGCCAATGCCGGCGCAGGGCGCGCATTGCGGGTGCGGCGCTGGTGGCAGGAACCGCTGCCACGGGCGGCTGCAGCAAGCGCGGTGTCTGCTCCAGCTGGGCGGCGATGCGCTGCCATACCGCCGCCGGTGCTACCCGTTCGGACGGCAACCCGCGCAGGCGCTGCGCCAGCGCATCATCGTGATCGTTGTCGTGGTGGTTCATCATGCGTCTCCAAGCCGCGTGCGCAACAAGCTGCGCGCACGATGCAGCTGTGCCTTGGAACTGCCGACAGCCATCTGCAGTTCCACGGCGATTTCCTGGTGTTTCCAGCCTTCAATGTCGTGCAATACCAGCACCGCACGAGCACGCGGTGGCAGCGTCAACAGCGCCCGTTCCAGGTCCATGCCGGTGGCATGGCAGCGCGGGGTGTCGGCCATTTCGGCCAATATGTCCATCCCCGACTCACCAATATCCAGCGACTCGAACGTCGCCGCGCGCAGCTCCATCAGCGCCGTATTCACCGCCAGCCGATGCAACCAGGTGGCCAGCGCGCTCTCGAAGCGGAACTGCGGCAGCTTGCGCCAGGCCTGGATGAAGGTCTCCTGCAGCACATCCTCGGCACGCGCGGCGTTGCCGCCGCACAGGCGCCACAACAACGCATACAGGCGCGGCGAATGCCGCCGGTAGATGCGCTCGTAGGCGCGGGTGTCGCCTTCGGCGGCGGCACGGGCCAGCGCGGCATCGTCGATGACGGGCGGTGAGGGAGCGGCAGCGGTCACAAGGGTGTCGAGCATATCCATTGGATGCGGCAAGCAGCAAAAAGGTTTAAAGCCATCGCAAATGTTTTGCCGAAGCGGCTGGCAGCCCGGCCGCGACTGGCAGCAAAGGCCGCGCTGGCCGACAATCGTGGTTTACCAGACCTTTGCTGCCGAATGTTGCGTACCCCTGCCCTGCTGCTCTGCACCGCCCTTGCCCTGGCCGGTTGCGCCAGCACACCTGCCGCCACCGAGGCCGCCACCGACGCGGCAACAGCTGCAGCCGGCCTGCCGCGCGACGCGCAGGCACCGGTGATCCTGGTCTCCATCGATGGCTTCCGCAACGACTATCTGCAGCGTGGCCTGACCCCGACACTGGCGGCGATGGCCGCCAACGGTGCCCGTGCCGAGTACATGCGTCCCTCGTACCCGTCGATTACCTTCCCCAACCACTACACCCTGGTCACCGGCCTGCGCCCGGATCACCACGGCGTGATCGCCAACTTCATGACCGACCCGGATATTCCCGGCGTGCGCTTCAGCATGTTCGACCCGGCCACGGTCGGCGACGAGCGCTGGTGGGACGGCGGCAAGCCGCTGTGGACCAGCGTACGCGAACAGGGCGGACGTGCCGCGGCCATGTTCTGGGTAGGCTCGGAGGCGCCGGTGCACGGCGCGCGGCCCGAATTCTGGCGCCCGTTCGACATCAAGGTGAACTCGCAGCAGCGCGTGCAGCAGGTATTGCAGTGGCTGGCACTGCCCGCCGAACAGCGCCCGCATTTCATCACCCTGTACTTCGACAAGGTCGACACCATCGGCCACCGCCATGGACCCGACTCGGCCGAATTGAACGCAGCGCTGGGCGAGGTGGACGCTGCGATGGCTGAGTTGCTGGCCGGCATCGCCGCGCAGGGCCTGCAGCAGAAGATCAACATCGTGGTCACCTCCGACCACGGCATGACCAACACCAGCCCGGCCCAGCAGATCTACCTGGATGACCTGGTCGATGTCAGCCAGCTGGACTTCGGCTGGACCGGCGCCTACGCCTCGTTCAATGCCCTGCCCGGCGGTGAAGCCGCCGCGCAGCAGCTGCTGTCGGGCAGCTACCCGCACATCACCTGCATGACCCGCGAGCAGATCCCGGCCCGCTTTGAATATGGGCATCACCCCCGTGTACCGTCCTATATCTGCAGCGCCGAGCTGGGCTGGCAGGTCACCACCCGCCAGGCCGAGAAGCGCAAGGGCCACGAGCTATTGGGCGAGCACGGTTACGACAACACTTTGCCGGACATGTATTCACCGTTCATCGGTCATGGCCCGGCCTTCGCCCAGGGCGTGACCATCGCGCCCATCGACAATGTCGACATCTATCCGCTGCTGGCCCGCCTGTTGAACATCACCCCGGCCAGCAACGACGGCAATCCCCGCCATACCGACGCTGCACTGAAGCGCTGACGCACTCGCAAGGAAAACGCATGAAGCACTACCTCCCCACCTCGATGCAGCAATGGATTGAACCCATCAATACCGGCTTGAGCATCCTGCTGATCCTGGTCGTGGCCTGGCTGCTGCGCCTGCTCACACGGCGCCTGCTGGCACGGGTGGGCAAGCACTACACGCTGCCGGCGCAGATCGAGATGGCGATCCGCCGCCTGTCCAACTTCATCATCGGCGCGGTGGCACTGATAGCCATCCTGCAGGCATTGAACGTCCAGGCCAGCGTGCTGTGGACCGCCTTCACGGGCTTCGCCGCAGTGGGTGCGGTGGCGTTTTTTGCGGCCTGGAGCGTGCTGTCCAACATTTTCTGCACCTTCCTGATCTTCACTACCCGCCCGTTCCGCCTCGGTGACCAGATCGAGCTGCTGGAAAACGGCGAGAAACCGGGCCTGAAGGGCGTGGTCACCGACATCAACCTGATCTACACCACCCTGCACGAAGTCGGCGGGCCGAGCGAAGGCACGCTGATGCAGATCCCCAACAGCCTGTTCTTCCAGCGCGGCCTGCGCCGCTGGCGTGGCAGCGACACCCTGCCCACCACTGTGCAGGGAGACGGCTGAGCCGCCACGACGCCTGCTGCAGGTTGGCCGCCTCATCCCCACCGAGTTGGGGATGACGGCCGCGACAGAACAACGCATACAGCCGCAACATCGCCTCGCAATCAGCGCCTGCAGCGCATTGCGGGGCCGGACCGGGCCGCCAGCGGCATCACCCAACTGAACAAAGCCGCCACGCGCTCGCCCCAATCCACAGTGTTCCGCTCCCGTCCACACAGTGCGTGCGAAAATTGCCGGTATTGAGCGACCGGCCCGGTCGCAAGCCCCCGCACGTAATGTCCGCCTCTCCCAATACTTCCTGCCCTGCCCCGCAGGCAGGCGACGCTTTTGCCGTTGCCGACGTCCAGCAACCCCGCTCCGACCGCCAACGCTGGCTCAGCGTCATCGCCCTGGCGCTGGCCGCCTTTGTCTTCAACACCAGTGAATTCGTTCCGGTAGGCCTGCTCAGCGACATCGGCGCCGACTTCGGCAAACCGATCGAACATGTCGGCCTGATGCTGACCATCTACGCATGGGTGGTAGCACTGACCTCGCTGCCGTGCATGCTGCTGACCCGCAATTTCGACCGCCGCAAGCTGCTGCTCGCCGTGTTCGCGGTGTTCATCCTCAGCCACGTGCTGTCAGCCATCGCCTGGAGCTACCCGGTGCTGATGGCCAGCCGCGTCGGCATTGCCCTGGCCCATGCGGTGTTCTGGTCGATCACCGCTTCGCTGGCTGTGCGCGTGGCGCCGCAGGACAAACGCCCGCAGGCGCTGGGCCTGTTGGCTACCGGCACCTCGGTGGCGATGGTGCTGGGCATCCCGTTGGGTCGTATCGTCGGCGAGCTGCTGGGCTGGCGCATCACTTTCGTCGCCATCGGCGGCGTCGCCCTGCTGGTGATGCTGGTGCTGGCCCGGCTGCTGCCGGCCCTGCCCAGCCAGAACAGCGGCTCGGCCAGCAGCATCCCGGTACTGCTGCGACGCCCGGCATTGATGGCCTTGTACCTGCTGGTGATGGTGGTGGTGTCGGCGCAGTTCACCGGCTACAGCTACATCGAACCGTTCGTGCAGAAGATCGGCGGCTTCGATGCGCATGTGACCACGCTGGTGCTGCTGTTGTTCGGCGGCATGGGTTTCCTCGGCAGCGTGCTGTTCTCGCGCTACGGCCTGCGCTGGCCGCGCGGTTTCCTGTTGAGTGCCATCGGCACCCTGGCCGCCAGCCTGTTGCTGCTGCGCACCGGCCTGCACAGTAATTTGTTGCTGTATGTGCTGGTCTCGGTATGGGGCGTGGCGATGATCAGCTTTGCGTTGTCTATGCAGTCGAAGGTATTGAACCTGGCCTCCGATGCCACCGACGTGGCGATGGCGCTGTTCTCCGGCATCTTCAACATCGGTATTGGCGCCGGCGCGCTGATCGGCAGCCAGGTCAGCCTGCAGCTGGGCATGCAACATATCGGCCTGGTTGGCGGCCTGATCGCCACCGCCGGCTGGCTGTGGTGCGTGTACGCGATGCTGCGCTGGAGCGGCAGTTTCCGCCATGGCGGCGTAAACCACTGAGCTGCGGGGGCGCACACATTTACAGTGCGCCCGCTGCAGGTATGCTTCCGCCCACGCCCCTGCTTCCGGGGGTGCTGGTTGGGGGGAGCAAGTGGATCAGGACATCACTGTGCGCGACGCAAACGTCGCCGACGCCGACGCGCTGAGCGCGCTGGTCACGCCGCTGGCACGGCACCTGCTGGATGCCGATAGCGGCGCCAACGCGCATGCCTTCCTCGCGTCATTGACCCCGGCCAGCTTTGCCGAGCGCCTGGGCAACAAGGAATTCGCGCATTACGTGGTTGACGATGCCGGCGCGCTCGCCGGCATGATCGCAATGCGTGGCGACAGCCACATCCATCATCTGTTTGTCAGCCGCAGCTGCCGTAGACGCGGCATTTCCCGTTTGCTGTGGGAGCACGCCTTGCGCGTGCATGGGCGCCGCGAGTACACGGTCAACTCGTCCGAAATCGCGGTGCCGGTGTATGAGCGTTTTGGCTTCATCAGCAAGGCCGCGCCGCAGACAGTGAAGGGCGTGCGCTTCGTACTGATGGAACGGCCGCGGCTGGTGCAGCGTGTCGTGCAGAAGCAATACTTGAACGATGTGCTGCCGCTGGCGGGCAAAAGCTGAGGGTTTCAGTTTTTTTGCCTGCACATGCGCATTCACGGCTGCGCGGGAATGGCAGGCCGATACCACCAGCACGGTCACAGCAGCGCTAGCGCAGCTGGCTGTCCTTGCTGCCGCGCCGGTTGTAGCCGGCAAATGCTTCGTCTTCGTCCTGCGCCTGCTGGCAGGCAATGCACAGCCTCACACCCGGCACGGCCTTGCGCCGCGCTTCGGGAATGGGCGCATCACATTCTTCGCAGTGTTCCAGCCCCGGACCGCTGGGCATGCGGCTGCGCGCACGCTTGATGGCGTCCTCGACGGTGGCATCAATCTGATCCTGAACGGCGGTATCGCCCGCCCAACCGGTGGCCATGACCTGTCTCCACGTACAGCAACAGGTTCAAGCTGCCGCCTGCGCGGCCACAATTCAAGGCCTGCGTGCGCGCCGTTCAGCTATCTGCAGCGCGCCGCAGGCCTTCTTTCACCACATCAGGTCGTCGGGCACCTGGAACTGCGCGTAGTAGGCATCGTCTTCGGCATTGCCGGTGGTAACCGGCGTGTCCGCACTCTGGCCGTGGTCGAGCACGATCAGGCTGGCATCGCGCTCACGCACCTTTTCGGCTGCCACTCGCGGCAGCAGCTCGAAGCCGTCGCCGTGCCGCGCGATCACCAGTGCGCCATTGGCCAGCTGGGCGCGCAGCGCTTCAGTGACCAGGATCGTGCGGATCAACGTACCGTCATTGAAGCGATATTCCAGCTCGCCGGCGCGCGGCAGCTTGCGGTCACTGATGATCTGCCGGGCCTGCGCGCGCAGTTCATCGGCGCGGCGCTGGGCATTGCGCTCGGCGGCCAGCAGGCGGTCCTTTTCGGCCTTTTCGGCGCGTGCACGCTCAGCCTCGCGCTGGCTGTCGGTCGCCGTCGCCGGGCCTTTGCCATGGCGAGCCTTGACCTGCTCACGCGCCACCTGCGAGACCTGTGATTTCTTCACCAGACCAGCCTTGAGCAGCTGTTCCTGCAGCGGATTACCCTTTGCCATCGTCGTTGTTCATGGTTTTGTTGCCGAGGCTGCCATGATAGCGGCCTGCCCGGCCCTACCCAACTCCCCTGCCCGAATCCCGATGCTTGCGCTGAAATACCTGAATGGCTATCCCGAACACCTGCAGCAGCGCGCCCGCGAGCTGCTGGACGCAGGCAAGCTGGGCGAAGCCGTGCGCAAGCGCTATGCCGAGCCGCACGCGGTGCGCAACGACCGCCAGCTCTACGACTACGTACAGGCCATCAAGGAGCGCCACCTGCGCCAGTCGGTACCGCTGGGCAAGGTGCTGTATGACGGCAAGCTGCAGGTGGTCAAGCACGCGCTGGGCACGCATACCGCCATTTCCCGCAACCATGGCGGCAAGCTCAAGGCCAGCCGCGAGATCCGCATCGCCAGCGTGTTCCGCGAGGCGCCGGCCGGGTTCCTGCGGATGATCGTGGTGCACGAGCTGGCGCATATCAAGGAGGCCGACCACAACAAGGCCTTCTACCAGTTGTGCCTGCATATGGAGCCGGATTACCACCAGCTGGAGTTCGACCTGCGCCTGTACCTGACCGCCTTGGAACATGAACCCGCCTGAGCCGCCCATCGCCCAGGCCCCGCCACGGCGCTACACTCCCCGCCCTTCGTAGAACCCTTTGACGCCATGACCACCCCGATCCGTCTCGACAAGCGCGTTTCCGCGCAGCTGCAGTGCTCGCGCTCGCAGGCCCAGCAGTACATCGAAGGCGGCTGGATCAGCGTCGACGGCGTGGTGGTGGAAACCCCGCAGACCATGGTGACCGAGGAAGTCATCACCCTGGGCAGTGAGGGCAGCACCGAGGCCGCCGAAGCGGCCACTTTCCTGATCAACAAGCCGGCCGGCTGCAGCGCCGACCAGCTGGTCGCCCTGCTGAGCGACGACAACCGCTTTGCCGACGACGCTTCCGGCATCCGCCCACTGAGCCGTCATTTCCAGCGCCTGGACTATCTGATGCCACTGGACGATGCCGCCACCGGCCTGGTGGTGCTGACCCAGGACTGGCGCGTGCGCCGCCACCTGCAGGAGTCCGGTTCCAGCCTGGAGCAGGAGTACGTGGTCGAAGTCAGCGGTGAACCCAGCCCGTGGGCCATGCCCAAGCTCACCCACGGCCTGATCTATGAAGGTCGCGGCCTGCCGCAGGCCAAGATCAGCTGGCAGAGCGAGCAGCGCCTGCGTTTCGCGATCAAGGATGTGCGCCTGGGGCAGCTGCAGAACATGTGCGGCCAGGTCGGTCTGAAGGCCGAGCAGATCCGCCGCCTGCGCATCGGCCGTGTCGGCCTGAGCAAGATGCCCGAAGGCCAGTGGCGTTATCTGGCTGCCGATCAGAAGTTCTAGGCCAAGGCCCGCTCCGGCGCCGCAGGAGCCGCCGCTTTGTAGGAGCGGCGTAAGCCGCGAAGCTGGCCGTCTCTCCGGTCACGAAACAAGACGCCATCAAACAATCTGCAGTGACAGGCGATCAGTGGCCGAACGAAGTCCGGCTTCGCGGCTCAAGTTCCACGCCAAGACCTCTCCGTCTGTGCAGGAGCCGCAGTTTTGTGGGAGCTGCGTAAGCCGCGAAGCTGACCATCTCTCCGGTCACGAAACAAAACGCCATCAAACAATCTGCAGTGACAGGCGATCAGCGCGCGGACAAAGCACCGGCTTCGCGGCTTACGCCGCTCCTACAACCGCCAGCAGCGCTCAAAGCAACCGTATAGCCGCCGCTGCCGCCGCACCCACAATCACCACCAGCAGAAACGGCAGCCGCAGCATCAACGCAAGCGCCGCTGCCAGCAACGCGCCTATGCGTGCGTCGAAGGCCAGCCCCTGCCCGGCCGAAACGGTATTCATCGCCGTCAACGAGGCCAGCAAGCCTATCGTCAGGCAACCGGCAACACGGTTCATGCGCGGTGACTGCAGCCAGCGCACCGGCACCAGATAGCCGGCAAACTTGATCGCCCATGCGGCAATACAGCCCAGCACGATCCACGCCCACAGCGTCATCGCTCCAACTCCGGCCCGGTCGTGGGCGCGACATCCGGCTCCAACCCTTCATCGGCAGGGCCGTGCCCGAACCAGCCCCACACCGCCGCAACGGCAGCGGCGAACAGAATCGGCACCCCGGCAGGCAGCCACGGCAGCGCCAGCACTGTCACCAGCGCGCAGACCACGGCAATGGCCACCGGCTCACGTGAGCGCAGACGCGGCCACAGCAGCCCGAGGAAAGCGGCCACCGCCGCGCCATCCAATCCCCATTGGCGGGGGTCGCCCAGCGCATCACCGAGCAGCGCTCCCAACAGGGTGAACAGGTTCCAGCACAGGTACACGCCCAGCCCGGCTACCCAGAAACCGCGCCGCTGCTCCCGCGGATCGCTCTGGCTGGCGGCGGTTGCCGCCGATTCGTCAATGGTGACCTGTGCTGCCACCGGCTTGAGCCAGCCACGCGGGCTCAGCATGCGGTTGATCTGCGCGCCGTATACCGCGTTGCGGATACCCAGCAAGGTGGCTGCGCCAAACGCCGCCGCCCCCGCACCACCGGCGCCGATCACGCCGATGAAGGCAAACTGCGAGCCGCCGGTGAACATCAACAGGCTCAACGCAGCGGTCTGCGCCACGCTGAAACCCGATGCCACCGCCAATGCACCAAACGAGATGCCGTACAGGCCAGTCGCAATCGCTATCGAAATGCCGATGCGTACCGCTGGCGTGATACGCCCAGCGGTGGCCATCAGCCGCGTCCGCGCGCTTGTTCGGCCGCAGCCACAAACACCACGTCGGTGGACGAGTTCAAGGCGGTTTCAGCCGAGTCCTGGACCACGCCGACGATGAAGCCCACCGCCACCACCTGCATCGCTATGTCGTTGGGAATGCCGAACAACCCACAGGCCAGCGGAATCAGCAGCAAAGAACCGCCAGGCACACCGGAGGCACCACAGGCACCCACCGCTGCCAGCACGCTGAGCAGCAAAGCGGTCGGCAGATCGACCGGATAGCCCAGGGTATTGACCGCAGCCAGGGTCAGCACCGAGATCGTGATTGCCGCACCGGCCATGTTGATGGTCGCCCCCAGCGGAATGGCGACCGAATAGGTTTCCTCATGCAGGCCAAGCTTGCGGCACAGCTCCATGTTGACCGGGATGTTGGCGGCCGAGGAACGGGTGAAGAACGCGGTGATGCCGCTCTCACGCAGGCAGCGCAGCACCAGCGGATACGGATTGCGCCGCGTCACCACCGCCACGATCAGCGGGTTGCCGATAAAGGCCATGAACAGCATCGCGCCAACCAGCACCGCCAGCAGATGCGCATATTGCTTCAATGCGCCCAACCCGGACTCGGCCAACAGCGAGGCGACAATGCCGAACACACCCAGCGGTGCCAGCTTGATCACCAGCCGCACCACCCAGGTGATGGCATCGGACAGATCGCTGACCAGCGTGCGCGTGGTCTGACTGGCGTGACGCAAGGCCAGGCCCAGGCCCACCGCCCAGGCAAGCAAGCCGATGTAGTTGGCATTGAGCAGCGCATGCACCGGGTTGTCGACGATCTGCATCAACAAGGTCTTGAGCACCTCGCCAATGCCACCTGGCGCGCTCATGCCAGCCTCGGCAGCCTTCAGCGCCAGCTTGCTCGGGAACAGGAAGCTGGCTGCAACGCCAACCAATGCCGCGGCCAGGGTGCCGATCACATACAGCAGCAGAATCATCCGGATATGGGTCTTCTGCCCGTGCTGGTGGTTGGCGATGGACGCCGTCACCAGCACCAGCACCAGGACCGGCGCCACCGCCTTCAGCGCGGAAATGAACACCGTGCCGAGCAGGCCAACGGCGGTCGCCCCGGCCGGCCAGGCCATCGCCAACACGATGCCGGCGATCAGGCCGATGACAATCTGCAGCACCAGACTGGGCGCTCGGAAGGAGGAAGAACGTTCGGTCATTACGGGGCTCGCGGCAAACGCAAACCCCGATTCTCGCCCAGCCGGGGCACCCACCGCACCCCCGGAACGTCATGGCTGCAGGACAAAATGCCGCCAACACACGAACACCGCTAGGATGCGCACATGAACAAGCCGCCTCGCCCCCACCGTCTGCTGCGCTTGATGGCCTATCTGTTCGGCGCGCTGCTGTTGCTGGTTGGCAGCGGCTTGCTGCTGGGCGATCACCTGACGCCCAAGGCCGTTGGCCTGCCTTCGCAGGTCTTGCCGCTGCAGCCACAGCAGACCTTGATCGACCGCCAGCTGCAGCCACTGCTGGCCCAGAACCCTGGCAAAAGCGGCGCGGTCTACCTCTCAGACGGGCTCGAAGCGTATGCAGCACGCTCCATCGTCACCCGCCAGGCGGGGCGCAGCCTGGACCTGCAGTACTACATGTGGCACGACGACCTGCTCGGCCACCTGCTGGCCCACGATGTCTACCAGGCCGCCGAGCGCGGTGTACGCGTGCGCCTGCTGCTGGACGACATGAATGCCGCCGGCCTGGACCCGCAGATGCTGGCACTGGACCAGCACCCCAACATCGAGATCCGCCTGTACAACCCGTTCCGCAACCGCGACGGCCTGTGGCGCCTGGTCGAAATGGTGCAAAGGGCCTTCAGCATCAACCACCGCATGCACAACAAGGCATGGATCGCAGATGGCCGTGTGGCCATCGTCGGTGGTCGCAATATCGGCGCCGAATATTTCGACGCGCGCCCGGACGTGAACTTCCGCGACCTCGATCTATTGCTGGCCGGCCCGGTTGCCAGCGATGCGAGCAGCATCTTCGATGACTTCTGGAACAGCGACGCGGTGGTGCCGATCGCCGCCCTGCATTACAGCACCGACCAGCAGATGGCCAATTTCGTCAGCCAGGCCGAAGTGGACGCACGCCAGCAGGAGGCCGCGCCATACCTGCAGCGCGTGCGCGCACGGCTCAGCGATGCCTACCTCAGCAAACAATTGGACCTGCATTGGACCAAGGACGTACGCATCCGTTCCGATCCGCCGCGCAAACCCAGTGGTGGTGACAGCAGCCAATGGCTGGTCACCCGCCTGATCGAGGTACTGAGCAGCGCCGAGCATAAATCACTGCTGATATCGCCCTACTTCGTCCCCGGCGCGACCGGCACCAAGGCCTTGATCGAGCAGGTGCGCGACGGCGTGCAGATCGGCATCATCACCAACTCGCTGGCCGCCAACGACGTGGCCGCCGTGCATAGCGGCTACATGCATTACCGCCGCCCGCTGCTGGCCGGCGGCGTGCAGCTGTACGAACTGAAATCACACGGGCATACCAGCAAGGCCTCGCCGTTCGGCAGCAGCGGTGCCAGCCTGCATACCAAGGCCTTCCTGGTTGACGACCGGCGCGGCTTTGTCGGCTCGTTCAACCTCGACCCGCGCTCGGCCTACCTCAATACCGAAATGGGCGCCCTGTTCGACGACCCGGTATTGGCCGCGCGCCTGCACCAGGAATATCTACGCCTCTCCAGCCCCGAGCTGAGTTACTGGGTGTATTTGAACAAGGATCACGAACTGCGTTGGCTGGACCGCGCCAGGACCCCGCCGATCAGCATGCGCACCGAACCGGATACCAACTTCATGCAACGCGCCAGCACGCGGGTGATCAGCTGGTTGCCGTTGGAGTCGCAGCTGTAGGCCGCCCGTGCCGCCATGTAGCGCACAACGCAAGGCCAATGCAGTACCGCTTCACCGGGCTGCGCGGCCTATTCCTGCACGCCATCCGCCTGATTCATCCGCTTCCATAGCCACGTCGCCACATGTTCTGGCAGCTCGCTGGCAAGCGCGGCACAGGCATCGGCCTCGCTCATCCAGCCCTGCGCGTGCAGCATCGCCGCGCTGGCCGCAAGCTGGCCTATCTGCAGCGAGCGCGCCAGACCGGTAGCTGCGGCGGCGTCCACCTGTTTGAGTGCCTGCACTATCGCCGCCGACAGCTTCCAGTGCTCGGCGATACGCACGGCGGTAGGCGCCGTGCAGCGTTCCAGTATGTCCAGCAAGGTACCCGGCTCGCGCGTCCGTAGCGGTGGCCGCACCAGCACATCGGCCGCAGCCTGCATCGCCATGGCTGCGCTCAGCCCCAACAACAGGCCAGCCAGCTGTGCGGCAAAGCCATCCTCGCGCTCCACGCTGCGGGCATGGTCTGCCGCCGCCAGCGACACACGCAAGGTGTACTCCCACAACAGGCGTGCGAACTCGGCGTCCACCCCGCTGGCAGACTCCATCACCGGCTGCACCAGCGCAGCGGAAATGATCTGGCGGATGCCATCGTTGCCGATCAGGGTGACCGCACGCTCGATGCTCTGCACATCCTGTTGCTGCAGCCGGTACAGCGGACTGTTGGCGATGCGCAGCAAGGTGGCCGCCAGCACCGCATCGCTGCCGATGATCCGCGCGATCGAACGCGAGGAGGCCGTGCTGTCATTGACGCTCTGGATCAGCTGCGGCAACAGATTTGGCCGCCGTGGCGTGTAGCGCGAGGACAAATCGGCACGACTGAGCGCTGCCACCACGTCATCGACCACCGCCCGCTGCACCCGCAGCGCGTCGGCCGGTATTTCCGCTGCGCCAAGCGCGCTCAACAGAAAGCGCCGCTGCAGGTCGTCGGCGCAGATCGCCGGACCGGGCGTTCCGGCTGGGGAGGCCGCAACAGCCGGGGCCACATACACGCGGCGCCGCGGCTGCGGCGCGTCGTCACGGCCTCGCAGCCAGAGCCAGACCAAGCCTCCGACCACAACTGCTGCAAGCACTGCCGAAATAATCACCATGAGAAAGCAGAAAACATCCACGCGGAAGCCTGCCTGCTATATCGGCCCGCCCTCACCCTTCTTTAGCCACCCAGCCGGACCGCTGCACAGGCCAATGAAACAACATCTGCAGGTCCACGGCGCGCCGCCGCCAAACCTGCCTTTAGGACGAATCTCAAAATAACCGGAAATGCGAAATTCCATATTGTAAATTCCGAAAAAATGGTAATTATTAAAACCAATAATTACGGTAATGGAAGGTCACGAAAAACCAGCCCGCCAGGCCGAAAATTCCCAACTGAATCCCAATAAAACCCTTACAAATCAATCATTCACCAAAATTCCCCTCATTAGATCGCTGACACCAGACTCAAGCCGCACGCGAGACTTTGAAGGGCAGCATCAAATACTTGGTTTCACCCGCTAAACCATAATCACGCTGCACAGCAACGGCCAAGGGAAGGCCATATCCAAACCAAGCAAACAGTGCGCACCAAATACCAGATTTGTGAATAACAGCACAGGCAAATGGCAACTTCCCCGATTGCAGTAAATCCAATCATTGCTATGGTCAATAGAAGTTTATGTATTTGGATTTAGTTCCAAATATAAAACCACTCCCTCAATAGCCACGCACGGGCAAACCATATGCGCTGTAAAACCGGCTGCAACACAATGCGGGTGCGCGGCGGGCGCCGCTTTGCCACCACGATGAAAGGCAAGGAGCCCCGCAGTTTCCTGGTCGATGGCGGCTACGCCACCGAAGCTGGTCTGTCCGCTTGGCCATGCCGTGCAACGCGAGGGTTTCTTCAGGGACAGCAGAGGCAAGTACCCGCTGCCTTGAGCGGTGGCCGGCATCCGCTGCGGCCGCTGTCTGCAATGCCACCGATACCCCACCGACATCGACGACACCTTCCGTACCCGCCGTCCAGCCTGGCGGGTTTCGTCAGCGCACAGCGCCTGCCCGTCAATGGCGGCTTTGTCTTCAACTAAAGGGAAGACGGTAATGTCATCGCCCCATGCAACACCCTTGAAAGAACAGACCCGCTACATGGTGCCGGCTCTGGAGAAAGGCCTGAACATGTTGCAGCTGTTTGGACAGAATGGCGAGCTGAGTTTCACCCAGGTCTGTCAGCGCACTGGTCTGCCCAAAGCATCGGTGTACCGCACGGTGCAGACGCTGGAGCAGATGCGTTTCCTTACACGCAATAGCGCCAGTGGCGGCTATAGCCTGGGCATCAGCGTGCTGCGCCTTGGCTTTGACTATCTGTCATCAATGGACATCGTGCAGATCGGGCGGCCGGTGATACAGCGCCTGCGCGATATCACCAGCTATTCGGCACAGCTGTGCGTGCTGGATGGTCGCGAGATCGTCTACGTCGCACGGGCCAGCGCGGTTGGCGAAGCAGCGGCTGCGGTGGGCGTGGGTACGCGCCTGCCTGCGCATTCCACCGCCATTGGCCGGGTATTGCTGATGGCCCTGCCACAGCAGGACCTCAGCCAACTGTTCCCCGAGCCCAGCCTCTCCTTCACCACCGAGCAGGGCCCGAAGACGCCGCAGGAGCTGATCGAACTGCTCGGCAGCGACTACCGGCGTG
This sequence comes from Stenotrophomonas terrae, assembly GCF_039674165.1. Lineage (GTDB taxonomy): Bacteria > Pseudomonadota > Gammaproteobacteria > Xanthomonadales > Xanthomonadaceae > Stenotrophomonas > Stenotrophomonas terrae_A. The sequence goes on along the minus strand of NZ_JBDJMY010000014.1, from coordinate 73,248 downwards.
GCCATGCCATCAGCGAGTCTTTCTACCAGCCCGGGGTATCCGCGGTGGCCTACCCGCTGCGGGACCGTGACGGCAACGTGGTGGCGTCGATCAGCGTCATGGTTCCGCGCTCGGTCCTGCCAGCAGACCTGAAGACCTCACTGAGCACGCAGGTGCAGAAGGCCGCGCATGAACTCGAAAAGTTCCTGCACACCGTCTAGCTGCGCGCCAGGCGCGGCCAGAAACCGGGTTGTTGCCACACGTCCAGTCATCCGCCCTTTGTATGCCGGCGCCAGCTGCTGCAAGCGCGGAGCGGCGCAGCGCCAGCTCCCCTTCGTTGCCCTGCAAGCGTAATCGTGCCCGTTACCAGCGTCGTCGCAACGCGGTAGCGGTATTGGCTTACTTTTCCTGCTTCTGCAGACGGACGCCCATCGGCCCCTGCAGCGAACCGTCCTCATTGAGCGTGAACTCCAGCATCTCGCCGTTGCTGTCAGGTACCTCGACCTTCAGCGTGTCGCCTTCGCGGGCGTAGTGGGTCTGCTGCGACTTGCCCAGCATTTCGACCATCACCTTGCCATCGGAGGCAAAGGTGTAGCTCACCATGCCCATGCTGTCGCTCCAGGTGCCGCTCAAACCCTGGCTGCACGCGGCCAGCAGCGCCGCCAGCACGACGATCAGTAATTTCTTCATGCACCACTCCCGTAGAATCCGCCGCCGCAGCGGTGTCGCTGCAATTATTCTGGCACAGCACCAATCAGGCTACGCTGCTGCAATCCACAACAGAGTCCGCCGCCATGGGTCGCATTGTTTTATCGCTTTGCCTGCTGGGCCTGCTGCTGGGCTGCAGCAGTACGCCCACCTCAGCTACCAGCACCCAGGCGCATGGGCGGTTCGTGGCGCGGCAGCTGGATTTCGAAGGCCACCAATTCCGTTATCAGGTATTTGTACCGGCCACTGCGGCAACGCCGCCCGGTGCCCGCCCGCTGGTGTTGTTCCTGCACGGCTCGGGCGAACGTGGCGATGACGGGCTCAAGCCAACGCTGGCCGGCATTGGCCCTTGGCTGACCCAGAACCCCGATACGTTCCCGGCGCTGGTGGTGTTCCCACAAGTGCCGGAGAACGAGGAATGGCGCGGGCGCAATGCACGCATGGCGCTGGCCGTGCTGGATGCGGCCAGCGCCGAGTTCGCTGCCGACCCGCGCCGCATCTATCTCACTGGTATCTCGATGGGCGGCTACGGCAGCTGGGAACTGGCCCTGACCCGGCCCGATCAGTTCGCCGCGCTGGTCCCGATCTGCGGCGCCCTGCGCGCACCGCGTGCCGACCGCCCGGGCCTGATGGTGGACCAGGTAGCCAACGCCGACGATCCCTACCAGGCCACGGTGGCGCGCCTGCGCGATGTGCCGACCTGGATCTTCCATGGCGCGCTGGACCAACTGGTCCCCACCACCGATGACCGCGCCATCGCCGCCGCCAGCCAGCAACTGGGCGCGGGCTGGCGCTATACGGAGTACCCCGACGTCCCCCACAACGCCTGGGACCCGACCTATCGCAATCCTGCCATGTGGCAATGGCTGTTCAGCCAGCAGCGCCATTGACCGGCCGGCGGCGCCGCCTGCCCTTTGCGCAGGCGGCAAACCCACCGCAGTGCCCATGTTTGCATGCCTCGGCGGCGAGCCGATGCGCCAGCAGCGATAGCTTGATGGCAATCACGCACCAGCCGCCCCGCCTACACCGTTCCTACACAGCGTGGATTGGACAGTTGCAGGCACAGGCGCACGCTTCTGCATCCCTTCACAAACAAGGACGGTTCGTGCCATAACAGCGCCACGCCGTGCCTGCCACCTGCGGCTGCGGCGATGCAACGCATTACGCTGTAACGGAAACCGGAGACTCAGGCTTGGCAACTACCGCATCGGCAACGTTTGACCCGTTGCCGCGTCCCCGTGGTCTCTATTCGCGGCTGCACCTGCTCATTCTTGCCACCCTGTTGCCACTGCTGGTGATCGGCGCCTTTGCGGTCTGGAATGCAGCGCGCGACTACCGCCAAAGCTCGGAGCAGCGCCTGCAGGAGACCGCTACCGCCCTGGCCCGCGGCGTGGATCAAGGCATCGAGGACAACATCAACCAGCTGCGCCTGCTGTCGTTGCTGGCGCCGCAGTTGCAGCACACCGCCCCGGAACTGCAGGCATGGGCACGCCAGAATCCGGACATCCGGCTGATCCAGGACGACAGTGCGGATGCCCGCACCCTGCCCTCAGACCTGCTGTACGACGCACGCCGCGAGGGCAAGGTGCAGGTCTCGGACCTGTTCACCAATATCGACAGCAAGGCCCCTGAAGTGGCCATCGCGTTGCCCTTCGAAGCTGCCGGAACCACCCGCGTGCTGACCCTGGTGCAGCCCTCCAACCGCTTGATCGCCAGCATCACCGGCGCCGGCAGTGACCACCACCTGCTCGCTGCCGTGGTCGACAGCAAGGGCGTCATTGCCGCACGCTCACTGTCGCCGGAACGTTTCATCGGCAAACCCGTGCCCGACTGGGACATCCTGCAACGCCGCGGCGGCCAGCAGGGCCTGATCGACGCCAACAGCAAGGAAGGCACACCGATCATCCTGGCCTTCCACATGCTGCAGGCCGCGCCCGGCTGGGCATTGGTGGTGGGTGAACCACAACAGAGCTTCCAGGCACGCTGGCAACAGCCCCTGCTCGGGATCATTTTCGGTGGCATCGTGGCGGCGCTGATCGCCCTTCTGTTCGCCCATGCCATTGCCCGCAGCATCCTGCTGCCGATCCGCTCGCTGGCCCAGCGCAGCCACAGCGTTGTGGCCAACACGCCCGGCCCTCCCGATCCGCAACCGTCCAGCATCCGCGAAGTACGCAGCCTGCAGAGCAGCCTCAGTGGCACCGTGGATGCATTGAAGAAAAGCGCCGATGAAGCGCGCGATCTTGCCCGTGACCTCAAGGCCAGCGAACAGCGTTACCGCGCCGTGGCCGAAGCTGGAGCGCTGGTACTTTGGCAATCGGACCGCAACGGCCGGGTGCTTTCGGCCACCGGTTGGCGCGAGTTGACCGGCCAGCCCGATGATCATGCGCTCGGCAAGGGATGGCTGCGCCGGGTCAACGAGGACGATCTGGCACAGATCGAAATCGCGCTGGAGCAGAGCTTCACCGCCGCGACCTTGACGCCATTGGATGTGGAGTTCCGCATCCTCGATCTGCATGGGAATTGGCGCTGGCTGCGGGCACGCGGCGCGCGCATCGGCCACACCCAGAGCAGTTGGGCCGGCGTGTTGGAAGATGTGGACGCACGCCGCCAGGCCCAGGCCCGCATCGCCTATCTGGCCCAGCACGATCCACTGACCGGGTTACCCAATCGCGCTGTGTTGTTTGAAAAACTCGAACACGCCCTTCTCGCTGCCCGCCGTGGCCACCGCAGTGCCTTGCTGCTGTTGGACCTGGACCGCTTCAAGGAGGTCAACGACAGCCTCGGCCATCCCAGCGGCGACCGCCTGCTGCAGCAGGTTGCACAGCGCATCCTCGGCTGTGTGCGCGGCAATGATCTGGTGGCCCGCCTGGGCGGTGATGAGTTCGCGGTGCTGATGGCACCGGAGAGCCGTGCTCCCGAAGCCGCATCCTCGCTGGCCGCACGGCTGGTGGAGGAACTGGGCCGCAGCGTCGAGTTGGAGGGACATCAATTCGTGGTCAGCACCAGCATCGGCATCGTACTGATCGACAGCCAGTCCACTGCCACCGATAGCCTGATGCGCAATGCCGACCTGGCGCTGTACCGGGCCAAGGATGAGGGCCGTGGCTGCTATCGCTTCTTCGAGGCGGAGATGGACACCCGCATGCAGCGCCGCCGGCAACTGGAAACCGAACTTCGCACGGCGCTGCAACAGCAGCAGTTTGAACTGCACTACCAACCCCTGGTGGATCTGCGCCAGCGCAGCGTCAGTGGCTTCGAAGCCCTGCTGCGCTGGAACCATCCACAGCGCGGCCTGCTTGAACCCGTCCACTTCCTGGGCCTGGCCGAGGACATCGGCATGATGGTGGTCTTGGGTGACTGGGTGTTGCGCCGGGCCGCGCACGACGCCTGCCAATGGCCGGAGCAGATGAAGGTGGCGGTGAACCTGTCGGTATCGCAGCTGGCCCAGCCCAACCTGGCCGAGGCCGTTGAACAGGTTCTGGCCGCAACCGGCCTGGCGCCGTCCCGGCTGAAGTTGGAAATCACCGAGAACGCCCTGATCGCCAACATCCAGGCGGCATCGGCGCACCTGCTGCGGCTGAAGATGGCCGGCGTATCGATCGTGATGGACGACTTCGGCACGGGTTACTCGTCGCTGGGCTATCTGCGCGCGTTCCCGTTCGACAAGGTAAAGATCGACAAGTCCTTCATCCGCGACCTTGGCGAACAGAGCCAGGGCAGCGCCATCATCGGTGCGGTTTCGCACCTGTGCGCCAAGCTCGGCATCACCTCCACCATTGAAGGGGTGGAGACCCAGGCGCAACTGGCGCAGCTCACCGAAGAGCACTGCGCCGAAGGCCAGGGCTATGTATTCGGCAGGCCGATGCCGCTGGCGCAGGTGGATGAGTTCATCCGCGACTGGCCCATGCGCTGGAACCGCGACAGCTGAGCCACCGCAACCCGGCCTGCTGCCGGCCCAGCAGAAGCTGTGCCGGCAACTGCGGGTTTAGTTCACCCCGCGGATCGCCAGGGTCAATGCAAGCACACTCAGGATCACCGCGATGGTGCCATCCAGAATCCGCCAGGTGGACGGCTTGGTGAACAACGGTGCCAGCATCCGCGCGCCCAGCCCCTGCACGGTCAGCCACACGCCGCTGGCGGTGACCACACCGGCAGCAAACGCCATGCGCGAATCACCAAAGTTGTCGGCAATGGAACCGATCACCATCATGTCCAGCCAGAAATGCGGGTTGATGATGGAGAAACCGGCCGCCGCCATCAGCGCGGTACGCAGTGACTGCTCGCCGTTGTCGTCCAGCTTCATGCCGCCACCGCCCACTACCGCGCGGCGCGCCGACTGCAGCGCATACCAGGTAAGGAAGGCCACGCCACCCCAGAGCAGCACGGTGGTCAGCCACGGCAGCTGATCGGTCAGCTGGCGCAAGCCGGCCACGCTGGCCAGGATGAACACCGCGTCGATGGCGAAACAGGTGGCGATGATCGGAATCACGTGCTGGCGCATGATGCCTTGGCGCAGGATGAACGCACTCTGCGCACCAACGATGGCGAACAGACCAATACCGATACCGGCACCACTGAGCCAGGCACTGCCTGCGGCTTGGGCGGAAATGACCGAAAACATGGGAAACAACCTTGTTACTTGGGGGGATGGACGCAGCGGGAGAACCCACCGGCACGTCCGGACGCGACAATTGTCGCAATGCAGCATCAAAAAGTAGAGCTAAACTTAGTTAACCGTCTTTAGCAGAACTTAATATGCGCATCGACCACGCCCAGCTGCGGGCCTTGGCTGCAGTGATCCGTGAAGGCAGCTTCGAGCGTGCCGCGTTGTCGTTGAATGTCACCGCCTCGGCGGTATCGCAGCGGATCAAGGCGCTGGAGGACAGAGTCGGCAAACTGCTGATCAAGCGCACCATCCCCACCGAGGCGACACCGGAAGGCCAGGTGCTGGTACAGCTGGCCGAGCAGACCGCCCTGCTCGAGCGTGATGCGTTCGAACGTATTGGCCTCAGCGATGCCGAGCTGCCACGTGCCAGCATCCCGGTGGCGGTCAACCACGACAGCATGGAAACCTGGTTCCCGGAGGCGGTGCAGAGCTTCTCGCAGAGCACCTCCACCACCCTGGACCTGCATACCGAAGACCAGGACCATACCGTCGCCCTGCTGCGCCAGGGCGCGGTGATGGGCGCGGTCACCACCCTGTCCGAGCCGGTGCAGGGCTGCCAGATCCACGCCCTGGGCAGCATCCGCTACGCCGCCACCTGCACCCCCGAGTTCCATGCCCGCTACTTTGCCAAGGGCGTCACCGCACAGGCTTTGGCCCAGGCGCCGGTGCTGGTGTTCAACCGCAAGGACGATATGCAGGCCCGCTATGCGCGGCGTCTGGCCGGGGTCGAACAGCCACACAACGCGCCCACCTGGTGGATTCCTTCAACCCGCGCCTTTGTCCACGCCAATCTTGGCGGGCTGGGCTGGACCATGAACCCGCTGCCGCTGGTGCGCCGGCACCTGGACAGCGGCCGCCTGGTCTACGTCAAGGCGCGCGCCTGGGAAGACGTGCCGCTGTACTGGCAGCACTGGAAGGGCGAGGTCAAGACCATGGCCCTGCTGACCCGCGCCATCCTGCAGGCCTCGACCTCGCTGGTGCGCAAGCGCAAGTAAGCAGGCGGCTGGCGGACGAACACATGCTGCGTTGCAAGTTTCCCTAAAGGACACTGTCTGTACCCGGCGCCCGGGCGGATGCTGCGTTGATCGCAACGCCCACCCGTGAGGAGCTGCCAGATGTCGATCAACCGGTCTGTCCCCGTCGTTTCCTGCTGGCTGCTCGGTGCGCTGGCCGCGCCGCTGGCCGGTGCCATGCTGATGTTGATGCCGGCCCGTGCCGAGGCGCTGGACTGTGGCAGCAACAATGGCTACACCTGCAGCGGCACCGCCAACCAGTACGCCGGCGGCTTCAACCCAGGCGTCGGCCAGGGCGGTTTTGGCGGTGGTAGCTGCACCGCGACCAAGACCCCGGTGGTGTTCATCCCCGGCAATGGCGACAGCGCGATCAGCTTCGACATGCCAGCCGGCGCGGTGAGCGGCTTCACCACCCCGCCACGCTCGATCTATGCCGAGCTCAAGGCAGCCGGCTACAACGATTGCGAACTGTTCGGAATCACCTACCTCAGCGCCAGCGAGCGCGCCGCGCCGCAGTACAACTACCACTCCCCGGCTACCTATCAGGTGCTCAAGACCTTCATCGACAAGGTCAAGGCCTATACCGGCAAGAGCCAGGTCGACATCGTCAGCCATTCGCTGGGTTCAACCATGGCGCTGGCGATGATCAAGTACTCCGGCAACCAGGCCAGCGTGCGGCGCTTCATCAATATCGCCGGCGGCCTGCGCGGCCTGCAGACCTGCCGCAGCACCGGCTATCAATCCACGCTGGCGCCCACCTGCAATGCCGAGGCCTACGTCTACCCGTACAACTACTACACCTTTGGCCTGTACCCAAGCACCGGCGTCAGCTACTACGGCTACAACCGCTGGACCGGCAGTGGCAGCGGCAGCCTGCGGACCTTCCCGGCCAGCTATACCGGCATCCGCTTCTACACCATCACCGCCGGCTCGCGTGACCAGGTGCATTGCTTCACCACCAGCTACAGCGCTGGCTGTGCCGATGGCGCGCTGTTCAACAGCAGCACCAATGTTTACGCCCAGGTCGATGTAGGCGCCGGCAGCAGCGCCTACAGCTTCGACTGGAACTGGAGCGATGGCAGCCCTTACAACTTCGGTGGCGGCGATACCAGCAGCGGCGTTGGCCACTTCCGCTCCAAGAACAACGCCGGCCTGATCGTCCGCAACATGCTCGGCAGTGATTGCAGCAGCGATTGCGCGGCAGGCTACAGCGGCGTTTACGGGCCCGCGCTGAATCGCTGAGCGCACCGCTCAGTCGAAGTAGATCGACACGCCCAGCCCGCCCTGCCAGTCGATGGTGTCCGCATCCAGTCCACGCAACACCGAGGCATCCAGCTGCAGGCGCGGGCGCGCCATCCAGGTGACACCGGCACCGGCCGCACGCATGTATTGCGCGCCGGTGCCGTAACCGGCTTCGACATAGGCCGAAACATCGTCGGCCACCGTGATGCTGTAGCTGGGCGAGAACAACCAGCCCTTGCCGCTGTCGCCCCATTGGCGGTCGGCATACAGAGCAAGACTGCTATCGCCCGGCAATGCCCAGGCAACGCTGATACCCAGATCGTAGTCGTGCCCGCCATCGCCCAATGGCGCCCGGCCCCAGGGCAGCGTGGCGCCGGCCTTGAGGGCCAAGGTGAGCTGATCACTGGCCAGCGTTGGCGCCCATTTCAGCGCCACATTGCCATCGCCACCGCCCTTCTCATCCACATGCAGGCCCGCGCCACGTACACGCAATCCGGCCCAGCTGTCGGCGCCCAGCTGCAACTCCAGCGTATCGGCCAGACCATAGCGCAGCAGCGTGTCTGCACTCCACTGGGTGACCGTCACGCCGCCGCTGCGGTCACGGCTGGCATCGGGCAGCCCCTGCTCCCACGCCCACACCTGCTTGCCAATCGTACTTGTGGAAAAACCAATGCCGGGCCGGTCGAATTCGGGCGCGTCATCGGCACGGGCGTAAGGGGCGGCCAGCGCGAGTACGACAAACAGAGGGATCGGGAGGTTCATGGCGGCCATGGTCCACAGCGGCCGTGCTTGACCGTGTGAACGTGGCGCGCATCGTCGGGTAGCCACTGGCTTGGCGGCGTTCGCCCGACGGATGGGTGTCTGTAGAGCTGCTGGCTTCCCGGGTGCGCTTCGCTTACCCGGGCTACGGTGCGGATCAATCGATGCCGGCGGAGCTGTCGGCTTCCCGGGTGCGCTTACCCGGGCTACGGTGCCGGGCGACCTCAGTTGTGAGTCAGCGCGTATTCCAGCGCGCCGATCACGGCGGCTACCTGCGCGTCGTTGCACTGCTGCGGGGTTGCCTTGGGGCTGTCCGGATACACTTCGGTGGTGGTGGTGTAACGCGCACCACTGACGCTGGCGCACAAGCCCAGCGCCTTCAACGGATACTCGATGACGCCTTCAGCGACCACGGTTGAGCCGATGATCTCGCCGCGTTCGTCGGCCGGTGCCAGATGGGTCACCTTGGCAACCTCGGCATTGACGGCCTGCTGGAACTGCGGCTGGCGGTTTTCGGTGTCATCCACCAGATAGAACCCGTCCGGAATCTCGCCCGGCTCGAACGGCTTGCCATCGCGCGCAGCCAATGCCGGACGGAACTCGGTTTCGTCGGTATCGGTGGTTTCGTGCAGATCGATATGCATCAGCACCCGCCCCTGCAGCGGTGCAACCAGCGCCATCAACGCGGCCGACTCCTGCGCCGGGCTGTTCGCCACGAAGGAACGGTTCGGGTCCAGCGCCACTGCATTCCAACGCTGGATGCGCTCATAGCCCCACGGGCTCACACAGGGTGCGACCAGCAGATTGCAGCGGCCGGCATAGGATTGCGCATGCTGGTCGACAAATTGCAAAGCGCCCTGCACGCCACTGGTTTCGTAGCCGTGCACACCGCCGGTAACCAACATCACCGGCAGGGTCTCGTCCCAGTTGCGGCTGCGGATGGCGAACAGCGGATAGCGGCCCGACGGGTAGTCCAGCTCGCCGTACTGGCTCACGTCGAAACGCTCGCGCAAGGCATCGATCCTGCTCACCACTTCGCCGGCATAGCTGCGCTGCACCTGTTGCAAGGCCAGCCATTGCGCACGCTCGGGTGCGCCCCAGGGCTGGCCGGGAGTACCTACGGGATAGAAAGCGGCAACAGTGCTCATGCGCGGTTCTCTTCAATACGAATGATGGCGCGCACTCTACACCCAAGCCGCATCGCCTTCAGGCAACTGCACCGCAAAGCATGAACACCGGTTCAATCGCGATGGCCGCACTTCACCTGGAATTGCAGTTGCCGCGTGCAGGCTGGGGCCACATTGGCGCCAGCGTGCGCCGCCAGCAACAGGAGTCCGCCATGGGCAAGTTTCGCCTCTCTCTCGCCTCGGCCATCGCCGCCACCGCCATCACGCTGTCCGCCGGTGCGCAGGCACAGAATTACGGCCCCAACGATGAAGGCCGCCGCTTCAATGACGGTAGCCGCGTGGTCTGCCACAAGGTTGAGGTAGCCAACAACGCACGTGACCAGAACCGCATTGCCGGCACGGCCACCGGCGCGGTTGTCGGCGGCCTGCTGGGCAACCAGGTCGGCAAGGGCAATGGCCGCAAACTTGCCACGGTGGGTGGTGCGGTGGCCGGTGGCCTTGTCGGACGCAATGTGCAGGGCCGTAACCAGGAGCGCAACGGGCAACGCGCAGTTGAAACCCGCTGCGAGCGCGTCTACCGCTGACACCGCGAACGAGACAAACAACAAAGGCCCCGTCAGGGGCCTTTGTTTTGTGCGGCCTTGGTGATCAGGCCTTGTTTTCGAGCATGCGGCTGATGTCTTCATCCTTCTGCAGCCACAAGCCGTTCATCCACTGCTGGAACTGCGCGCGGAAGTTGCGATCTTCCTGGTAATTGCGGCCGATGAACTCGGCGGGGATCGGCAGCTTGCGTACCAGCACCTTCACTTCCGGCAGGCGGTTGGCCATCAGGTCCATCATCGAGGGAATGCCCTTGGGATAGACGATGGTCACATCCAGCAAGGCGTTCAGGCCCTTGCCCATCGCGTCCAGCACGAACGCAACGCCCCCGGACTTGGGCTTGAGCAGATGCTTGAACGGCGAGGCCTGGCCGGCATGCTTCTCCGCGGTGAAGCGGGTGCCCTCAACGAAGTTCATCACCGCTACCGGAATGCTGGCGAATTTCTCGCAGGCCTTGCGGGTCACTTCCATGTCACGCCGCCCCAGCTCGGGGTTCTTGGCGATCTGCTTGCGGGTGTAGCGGCCCATGAACGGGAAATCCAGCGCCCACCAGGCCAAGCCCAGCACTGGCACCCAGAACAACGAGCGCTTCAGGAAGAAGCGCAGCAGCGGGATACGCCGGTTGAACACTTTCTGCAGCACCAGAATATCAACCCAGCTCTGGTGGTTGGCCAGCACCAGGTAGTGCCCATCGCGCTCCAGCCCTTCGGTACCGCTGACTGTGAAACGGGTGGCGGTGAAGGTATGGATCATGGCGCTGTTGACCGCGATCCAGCTCTCGGCCAGCCCGGTCAGCAAAGGATTGCAGGCCCTGCGTACCGCCTGGAATGGCAATGCCGCCTTGAACAGCGCCACCACGAACAACGGCAGGCAATGTGCCAGCGTGTTGATCACGATCAACGGGAGAATCAGAGCTACACGCAACCACACCATGGAAATAACCGCGGGGAACGACCCCAGAACCCAAAGAAGCACAGGGTAGCAAAAGCGGCGCTTCAGGTTTTATCTCAAGCCCACTTCATGGCCCCGTGTTGCGGCCAAGCCCCTGGATTGTCTACGGTTTGTCCACGGCAGCGGGCCAGAAACCAGTACGGACATTCAGCCGACGGCCGCTGCCGGCAGCAAGCCTATTGCAGGCTGGTCTGCACCACCTCAACCCGGATGCCGGCATCGGCCATGGCCTGGTTGGCGGCCGCCAACTTCAGCCGCATGTCCTTGCGGAAGCACTGGTCGATGGCGTGCTCGATCTCCGGCTCGCGTGCCATCAGCTTGCGCAGGGCATGCCGCTCCAGCGCCAGGTAGCGCGTCGGCTTGGCGGTGATGATCGTTGCCGTGGCCGGCATGTCGGTCAGCACGCTGATCTCCCCGGACAGGGCGCCGGCACCACACCAGCCCACCACCACCTCGTTCACCACCACCGCTACTTCGCCGTCGGCAATGAACAGCATGTGGCTGGCCTGTTCGCCGTGCCGTATCAACACCTCGCCAACCCCGGCCTCGCACCATTGGCCCAGGTCCAGCACCCGCCGCGCCTGCGCCGGTTCCAGCAAAGGCAACACCGCTTCGCGGAAGCGCCGCTCCTCGACGGAAAAATGGCTGATGCGGTTGCGATAGACCTGCAATGACAGCTGGCCCACATTGACGGCCACGAAGATGACCTCCCACGTGGCGCTGACGTAGTCGGAGATCATCACCGAGTAGGTGATGCTGAGCAGCCCGGACGCCACCGCCAAGCTGCGCAGCCACATCATGCGCGTCATCAGCATCGACAGGATCAACAACAGGTAGCTGGCATGGCCAACCATGCCGTCAAGCGAAAGGGCGGATTGGAAAAAGCTGTTCAGGTCCATGCGCGGAGCATGGGTCAAGCCCTGCCCGCCCGCAATCAACACGCTCAGGCAGGGCCCCACCGACACCCGGAAGCGCCGCGCCCTGGCCACGCCCGGCAAACAAATGCCCGCTCTTACGGTGACACGGCGCGGCCAACGCGCAGTACCTGCGGACCTGCCACGTCCGCCGCGCCCCGACTCGGCAGCCTGCCCACCTCCACAAGCCAGGGGTGTGGGCCGCAGCCTGACAGACGCTGTAATCTGGACACCGCATAATCCCTGCCCCGCCCTCGCAACGCTCTTTCATGCCTTTCAAGCTGCCACCACTGGGTGAGGTATTGGATCTGCTGCCCGACGCGGTATGCATGGTTGCGCCCGACGGCGAGTTGCTGATGGTCAACGCCGCATTCGAGACCATCTTCGGCTACAGCCCCGCCGAGGCAGTCGGCAGGCAGATCATGGACCTGGTGCACCCGGATGATCGTGCCGCCACCGAGCAGTCGGCGCAGGATGCGATGCAAGGCCGGCCGCGCTCAAATTTCCGCAACCGCTACATCCGCAAGGATGGAACCGCCGTCGACATCCAATGGTCAGCCAAATGGCTGCCCGAGTACGGCATTCGCATCGGCGTTGGCCATGAGGTAACCGCATTGCGCGGCATCGAGCGCCAGTTGGAGCACCTCGCCAGCCACGACGCGCTCACCGGCCTGCCCAACCGTTACCACCTGCGCCGCGAGCTGGAAGCCGCGCTGGCGCGTTCCACATGCAGCGCTGAAGGCCTGGCCCTGCTCTATATCGACCTGGACGGCTTCAAGGCCGCCAACGACCGCTATGGGCATGAGGCCGGGGACCGCCTGCTGCGCGACGCAGCCCGCCAACTGCGCGACGGCCTGCGCCAGAACGACCTGATCGCCCGCGTCGGCGGCGATGAATTCGTCGCCGTCCTGCCGGCCTGCGCCAGCCGTGATGACGCCTTGTCCATTGCTGCTGCCCTGCGCGCACGGCTGGCAATGCTGGAGAGCCTCGGCGCTGACACACCACAGATCGACGCCAGCGTCGGTGTGGCCTGTTTCCCGGTCGACGGCGATGATGTGGACGCGTTGCTGCGCCACGCTGATGCGGCCATGTACGCCGCCAAAGCAAAGAAACGCCTGGGCGACAGACCTTCCGATCCTTTCCTGGATCCGGCGCTTTGATGCAAGTGGTTGCGGCGCCTGCCACAGCGTACGGCGACGCGCCCTGTTTCGAACGCGACCATCCTCTTGCGCCCGACCTGCCGAGCAGCGTCACCGGCAACATGAGCGGTTACTTCGACCATGATCGCTTCAGGGTGGCCGTGGACGACAACATGCTGGTCGTGTCCCAAGCCGAGGATCCTCCGCGCCGCTTGCAAGCGCTGTCGCCTACACGCTTCGTCAAGCCTGCCGGCGACACCTCGCAACCGCGTTACGAGTTCCTGCGCGGCGCGGACGGCAAGGTGCGGGGGCTGCGTGTGCAACGGGACGGTGGGCAACTGCACTTTCACAAGCTGTAAGTCAGTCCAAGCCGGCCCTGAGCAGCGCGGCCCATGCCATCATTCCGGCACCTTGTTGGAACTGCCGGTAATGAGCACCGAACACGAAGATCTTGAGCGTATACACAACCATGTCTACGCGGCGGTGGACGCTGGCCAACTCAGCGATGCCACGCGCGCTTTCGACGTGCTGCTGCAACACCATCCGGACAACCCGTTCTATCACTACATGCGCGGGCTGGCGCTGAAATACCAGATGGACTGGGCCGGATCGCTGCGTGACAACCTCCGCGCCATCGAACTTTCCGAGGAATTCGGCCAGGCCCAGCATTGGAACGCAGCCATTGCCGCAACCGGCCTTGGCCAATGGGCAACGGTGCGCGAGCTGTGGGCCGCCTGCGGCATCGCCATTCCTGAAGGCGACGGCCCCATCGACGGCGACTTCGGTGTGGCGGTGGTGCGATTGAACCCGTGGAGCACCGGCGAGACGGTGTTCATGCGCCGCATTGATCCGGTGCGCGCACGCATCCTCAATGTGCCGCTACCGGAAAGCGGCCACCGCTTCGGTGACATCGTGCTGCACGACGGCGCCGCCACCGGCGCGCGCTTTGATGGCGAACGCGAGGTGCACGTCTTCAACGAACTGGAACGCGTGGTGCCGTCCGATTTCCAGACCTTCGTGGTGTTCGTGCGCGCGGAAAGCCGCGAAGACCTCGACGCACTGTTGCGCGCCAGCGCACCGGGCATCGGCTATGCCGAGGACTGGAGCCACAGCATTCGCCACTATTGCCTGCGCTGCAGCTACGGCGCGCCGCACACTCATGCGCAGCCGGCGGACCAGGATCAGGCCCAGCCGTGGCAGCCTGAGCGCAACCTCGGCATCGCCGCGCAAAGCCACCTGTCGGTCGAAAAACTGCTGAAAGACTGGGTCGCCGGCCACCCCGGCCGACAGCTGGACGCGATTGAAACCCGCGAATGTGCAACGCCGGTGCGCGAAGATGGCCATGCATGGTGGCTGTCGCCAGACGAAGCAGACGAGGATGAAGCTGCGCCCAGCGACGAGGACGAATGAAGCATCGGCAACAGCGACGTGACGGCTACCCGTCACGTCGCAACCGGCGTCACGCGCCGCTGAGTACCGGCTCCAGCAGCCGAAACGTACCCGCGTCGGCATCCATTTCCACCTTGCCACCGACCGGCACGATGAACTGCTCCTTGATGTGGCCGATCATCGCACCGCGATACGCCGGGATCTTCAACGGCACGATGTAGTCGTCGAAGATCTGGTCCAGGGTCAAAGACCCATAACCATCGCCCGGCGAACAATCGGTGCACTCACCAAAAATAAAGCCGGCGATCTTGTCCAGCGCGCCCATCAGCTTCAAGGTGCTGAACATGCGGTCGATGCGGTAAGGCGCTTCGGCCACGTCTTCCAGGAACAGGATCTTGCCGCTGAAGTCCGGCAGGTAGGGCGACCCCGCCAATGCGGTCAGCACCGTCAGGTTGCCACCGACCAATTCGCCACGGGCCTTGCCGCCGCGCAAGGTCAAGGTGCGGTTTTCTCTGGGTACCAGCTCGTCATCCGGCTCGCTGCGGTTCTGGTAGTGCATCAGCTCGCGCTTGAAGAAAAGCCGATCAAACTGGTCGACATTGAAACGGTTCCAGCTGCCCGCGCCGATCTGCCCATGGAAGGTGATCAGCCCGGTCTTGGCCTGGATGGCGCAATGCAGGGCGGTGATATCCGAATAACCCAGCAGGACCTTGGGATTGGCGCGGATGCGGTCATAGTCGAGCAGCGGCAGCAGCCGCGCCGCGCCGGAGCCGCCGCGTACGCAGATGATGGCCTTGACCTGCTTGTCGCCGAACATGGCGTTCAAGTCGCCGGCGCGCTCAGCATCAGTACCGGCCAGATGACCATGACGCGCGTCGTAGTGGGCACCGGTCTTGACCACAAAGCCCAGCGCTTCCATCGCCTCGCGCGCAAGTTGCAGGCTGAGCCGCTCACTGCTGGCCGAGGAAGGACTCACCAGGCCAACCATATCGCCCTTGTTGAGCCCGGCGGCAAGCAGTTGCTTGTGGGTGGCGGCAAGTGCGCCCTGCATGCCGATCAGAGGCAATGCAGCCGCCACTGCAGCCCCACCGATGAAACGCCGTCTATCCATGTTGTTGCCTGTAACCGGGATGTAGCCCAAGAGTAGCAGCGCCCAGCGGTAGAGCCGAGCCATGCTCGGCTGGGGCTTTACCGGGAAGGCTTCTGCCGAGCATGGCTCGGCACTACAGGTGAAGCGCTGCATCGCCGTGGGTAGAACCCGCTTACATATTGCGGCGGTACTCGCCGCCCACGTCGTACAGGGCGTGGCTGATCTGGCCGAGGCTGTGGGTTTTCACTGCTTCGATCAGCGCCTCGAACACGTTGCGGCGGTCGCGTGCGGTCTTCTGCAGGTAGGCCAGGCCGTGGCCATCGTGGGCTTCCTCGTTCGCGGCCAAGCCTTCAATCTCGTGCGAATGCGAGGTTTCGCCGGCCGGCGCCAGCGCATTGCGATTGCGCTGCCAGCTGTGCACGTTTTCGATCTGCTGGCCCTTCTCTTCCTCGGTCGAGCGGATCAACTCGATCTCGGTCGCCACTTCACCGGCATGCTCCTTGGGCAGGAACATGTTGACGCCGACCAGCGGCAGGCTGCCGTCGTGCTTCTTGTGCTCGTAATACAGCGACTCTTCCTGGATCTTGCCGCGCTGGTACATGGTGTCCATCGCGCCCAGCACGCCGCCGCGCTCGCTGATCGCCTCGAACTCCTTGTAGACGGCTTCTTCGACAATGTCGGTGAGCTTGTCGACGATGAAGCTGCCCTGCCACGGGTTCTCGCAGAAGTTCAGCCCCAGCTCCTTGTTGATGATCATCTGGATCGCCACCGCGCGGCGTACGCTCTCCTCGGTCGGCGTGGTGATCGCCTCGTCATAGGCGTTGGTATGCAGGCTGTTGCAGTTGTCGAACAGCGCATACAAGGCCTGCAGCGTGGTGCGGATGTCGTTGAACTGGATCTCCTGCGCGTGCAGCGAACGGCCCGAGGTCTGGATGTGGTACTTCATCATCTGGCTGCGCTCGTTGGCGCCGTAACGCTCGCGCATCGCGCGGGCCCAGATGCGGCGCGCCACGCGGCCGATCACCGTGTACTCCGGGTCCATGCCGTTGGAGAAGAAGAACGACAGGTTGGGCGCGAAGTCATCGATCTTCATGCCACGCGCCAGGTAGTACTCGACGATGGTGAAGCCGTTGGACAGGGTGAAGGCCAGCTGGCTGATCGGGTTCGCACCGGCCTCTGCGATGTGATACCCGGAAATCGACACCGAATAGAAGTTGCGCACCTTGTTGTCGACGAAATACTGCTGGATGTCGCCCATCATCCGCAGCGCGAACTCGGTGGAGAAGATGCAGGTGTTCTGCGCCTGGTCTTCCTTGAGGATGTCGGCCTGCACCGTGCCACGCACGGTGGACAGGGTTTCGGCCTTGATCCGCGCATAGGTTTCGGCATCCACCAGCTGGTCGCCGGCAACGCCGAGCAGTGCCAAGCCGAGGCCGTTGTTGGTCGGCGGCAGCTCGCCGTGGTACTGCGGGCGGCTACGGCCTTCGAACAGCTTGGCGATCCTGGCTTCCGCCTCGGCCCAGCGCGCGGGGTCTTCCTGCAGGTATTTCTCTATCTGCTGGTCGACGGCGGTGTTCATGAACATCGCCAGGATCATCGGCGCTGGGCCGTTGATGGTCATCGACACCGAGGTGGTCGGCGCGCACAGGTCGAAGCCGGAGTACAGCTTCTTCATGTCGTCCAGCGTTGGGATGTTGACGCCGGAGTTGCCGATCTTGCCGTAGATGTCCGGCCGCGGTGCCGGGTCTTCGCCGTAAAGGGTGACGCTGTCGAACGCGGTGGACAGGCGCGCGGCCGGCTGGCCCACGCTCAGGTAATGGAAGCGACGGTTGGTGCGCTCGGGCGTGCCTTCACCGGCGAACATGCGGATCGGGTCTTCGCCGCTGCGGCGATACGGGTAGACGCCGCCGGTATACGGGTACGAGCCCGGCAGGTTTTCCTTCTGCAGGAACACCAGCAGCTCGCCCCAACTGCGGTAGGTAGGCGCGGCGATCTTGGGGATCTGCTGGTGGCTGAGCGATTCGCGGTAGTTCTCGACGCGGATGGTCTTGCCGCGCACCTGGTACTCATTGACCGGCTCGGTGATCGACTTCAGACGTGCCGGCCACTCGCGCAGCAGCCGCAGTGCTTCGGAATCAAGCGACTGCACGGCGTCGTTGTAACGCTGACGCAGAGTCAACAGTGAACGATCAACCTGAGCCCCTCTCTCGGCGGGAGAGGGGTTGGGGTGAGAGCGCGACGCATCGGCATTGTCGACAGCCCTACCTTCTCCCCCGGAGGAAGAGGGGAGCAAGGCATCGCCGGCATACAGATCCAAGGCATTCGGCAACGCTGCATCGTCTAGCTCCTTCAAGGCCTGCCACAACCCCTGCGCGCGCTCGGCAACCTCGGCCTGCGATTCAATGCGGGCATTGATGCCCCTGCCCTGCTCGGCGATCTCGGCCAGGTAGCGCACGCGGCTGCCCGGTATCAATACCGTGGCGCGCGGCTCTTTCAGCGTTGTATCGATCTGCGGCGCCAGCTCGGCCTTGGTCTTCGCGCTCAGCAGGCGACACAGATTGGCGAACATCCAACTGATGCCCGGGTCGTTGAACTGGCTGGCGATGGTCGGGTAGACCGGCACATCTTCGTCCTTCATGGTGAAGGCGACGCGGTTGCGCTTCCACTGTTTGCGCACGTCACGCAGTGCGTCTTCGGCACCACGCTTGTCGAACTTGTTCAGCACCACCAGCTCGGCGTAATCGAGCATGTCGATCTTTTCAAGCTGGCTGGGCGCGCCGAAATCGCTGGTCATCACATACATCGGGAAATCGACCAGGTCGACAATCTCCGAGTCACTCTGGCCGATACCGGCGGTCTCGACGATCACCAGATCGAAGTGCAGCGACTTGAGGAAGCCGATGCAGTCACGCAGCACCGTATTGATCGCCGCATGCTGGCGGCGGGTGGCCATCGAGCGCATGTACACGCGCTTGGAACGCAGCGAGTTCATGCGGATGCGGTCACCCAGCAGCGCGCCACCGGTGCGGCGGCGGGTCGGGTCCACCGAGATCACCGCAATGCGCATCTGCGGGAAGCTGGCAAGAAAGCGATTGAGCAGTTCGTCGGTCACCGATGACTTGCCCGCACCGCCGGTGCCGGTAATACCGATCACCGGCGTGGCACCTGCCGCCAACTGCCACTGTTTGCGCAGGTGGGCCAGCTCCGCTTCGGAATGACTGCCATCTTCCAGCTCCGACAACACCCGGCCGATGCCGATCTCGTCCTCGATCAACGGCGTTTCGATGTCATCGTTGCGCGCAGCGGCGTCACGGGCCTTGCCGGCACGCGCCACCACATCTTCGATCATCTCCACCAACCCCATCTTCATGCCGTCGTTGGGATGGTAGATGCGCTCCACGCCGTAGGCCTGCAGCTCGCGGATTTCTTCCGGGGTAATGGTGCCGCCACCGCCGCCGAATACCTTGATATGGCCAGCGCCCTTTTCCCGCAGCATGTCGACCATGTACTTGAAGTACTCGACGTGGCCGCCCTGGTAGGACGACAGCGCGATGGCATCGGCATCTTCCTGCAGCGCGGCGCGCACCACGTCTTCCACGCTGCGGTTGTGGCCGAGGTGGATGACCTCCGCGCCCTGCGCCTGGATCAGGCGGCGCATGATGTTGATGGCCGCATCGTGGCCATCGAACAAGCTGGCGGCGGTGACAAAGCGCAGCGGGGTGGTTTCAGGCTGCGTCTGCGGGAGCTGGGAGGCGGGGGTACTCATGGGCCGTGCAACATCCGGTTTCTATTGCAACCGATGATAGAACCGCTGGCCCTGCAGGTCAGGTTGCAGCGCAGCGTGACCTTTTGCAGGTTTGCGCTCCCGATGGGCATACGGGGCGCCACCTGCAGCAAAGCCGGCGGCCATGGAGGGTAGCCAAGCCTGAACATTCCCCCAGCGCGAATGGATTAGAATGGCCCATCCGCGACCCGTCACTGCCCCGACGAAGTCGCATTTTTTGTTTTCCGGCCAGCCATTTTGGCCACACGATCACTGACGTTGTGGCAAACACGCCATCGGAGCCCGCATGTTGTTCGAAACCCTCGAGACCTCCGGCCATGAGCAGGTTCTGTTCTGCCAGAACCGCGATGCCGGCCTGAAGGCAATCATCGCCATCCACAACACCACGCTGGGTCCGGCCCTGGGCGGCGTGCGCATGCGCCCCTACGCCAACACCGACGATGCGCTGCGCGACGTGCTGCGCCTGAGCCGCACCATGACCTACAAGAACGCCCTGGCCGGGCTGAATGTGGGCGGCGGCAAGGCGGTGATCATCGGCGACCCCAAGACCGCCAAGAGCGAAGTCCTGTTCCGTGCCTTCGGCCGCCAGGTCGAAGCGCTGGCGGGCCGCTACATCACCGCCGAAGACGTGGGCACCGACGTCAACGACATGGAAAACATCTACCTGGAAACCGGCTTCGTCACCGGCGTGCACCAGGTCCATGGTGGCTCCGGCGACCCGGCACCCTTCACCGCCTATGGCGCCCTGCAGGCACTGATGGCCTCGGTAAAACGCAAATTCGGCCATGAGGAAATCGGCAAGCTCAGCATCGCCGTGCAGGGCCTGGGCCATATCGGCATGGAATTGGTGAAGCTGCTGCGCGAACGCGGCGCCAAGCTCTATGTCACCGATCTGGACCCGGTACTGGTGCAGAAGGCCGTGGCTGAATACGGTTGCGAGGCGGTCAAGCCCGACGCCATCTATGACGTGGCTGCCGACGTGTTCGCGCCCTGCGCGATGGAAGGCGCCATCGACATGACCACCCTTGAGCGGCTCAAGGCCAAGGTCATCTGCGGCACCGCCAACAACCAGCTGGCCAGCCATGCGGTCGGCGATGAGCTGTACAAGCGCGGCGTGCTGTGGGCACCGGACTATGCGGTCAATGCCGGCGGCGTGATGAACGTGTCGCTGGAGATCGACGGCTACAACCGTGAGCGCGCGATGCGCCTGATCCGCAGCATTTACCACAACCTCGGCAAGATCTTCGACCAGTCCGAACGCGATGCGGTTTCACCGCAGCGCGCGGCCGACCGCATCGCCGAAAACCGGCTCGAAGCCATCGGCAAACTGAAGATGCCGATGGGCCGCGCGGTCCCGCGCATGAACCGCCTGCGCGGCGAGTAAACAGCACCGCAAAAACACAGAAGGCGGGCGATCATCTCGCCCGCCTTCTGCTTTGTGGGCCTGCAAAGGCCGCGCCGATCAGAACGCCTGTTGCAGCCGCAACGACACCTGGCGGTTGTCACCGCGCGGACCGAAGCGCTGGTCATAACCCAGCGACAGCCGGGTATTGCGGGCCAGCCACGACTCCACCGACAGCCCGAACAGGCCGCCAGCGCGGGCAGGCTGCAGGCCGGCAATCGGCGCCCAGGCATCCACACCCACAAAACTGGCGTCCAGACTCAGGCCATTGCCGCCCACCGCCTGCTGCCATTCGGCATAGCCGTTGAACGCCACCTGCTTCCACAGGTACTGGCCACGCAGGCCGGCCAAGGCCTGCACGCGGCTGCTGCTCCAGTCATCGGCGCGCAGGCCAAAACCGTAGCCACCCTGTTCATTGAAGGCACCACCGTCGATACGCGTGTAATCGGCGCCCAGATACGGGGTGAGCTGGGCCGAACCACGCCCCAGCCGATAGCCGGCTTCCACGCTGCTGGACAGGAAGTTGCCGCTGTAACGCGCATGCACGCCGGCACGTTCGGCGCCCAGCAGCAGGCCACGGTCCAGCTCGCGCTGGTACTGACCAAACCCGGCCTGGCCCAGCACATAGGCATCGCCGCGCTGCCAACCCGCATACAACTGTGACTGGGTCTGGCGGTCGCGGCCGCGATCCTGGGTTACCCCGCCGTTACCGTTGGCACGGGTTTCACCAAACGCAAAGCCCAGCACGGCGTTGCCGGAGAGCGCCGCTTCGCCACCCATCATCCAGCCGGCAACACTGTAGTCACTGCCCAGGTAGCCACCCTGGCCGCTACCGCCCAGGTTGCGCATCCACACACCACTGGCCGCTGCCCGCGTGCCGCCTTCGGCAAACTGGCTGGACAGCGCGCGGCGGCTCATGTCGATGCTGTCGAAGGTCATTGCCGTGGCCGTGGCATGGGCTTGCCCGCTCAGGCTTTCCAGGCTCTGCGCCAGGCCGGAAAAACCGCCGCCCACGCCTTGCACGGAGCCCGCCGCCGCACCGAATGCCGTGGCCTGCAGGCCGGTATCGGTATCCAGCAGTTCGAAGGCCTGCTCCACCCGCTGCGCCGCCGACATCGCGCGCAGGCCGACGCCGGCCGTGTTCGCCATCGCGGTGACACTCACCTGATCCAACTGCAGCCAGGCGTTGTTGGCGTCGTAGCCATATTTGGCATCCAGCAGGGTCACGCCGGTGACACCGGTTGCCGCTGTCGCGAACTGTCCGGTAACCCCACCGCCGGCATGCAGCAGGTCCTGGCGACGGCCGTTCTGCGGCACATAGCCATTGACCGCACCACTGACCGTCACCCCGCCGTCCAGGCTGGCAGTGCCCGTCACCTGCAGGGCATTGGAGCCCAAGGCAACCATCAGCTGCGCGCCGGAGCGCTGCAGGTAGTTGCCCTCGATCGTTGCCGAACCCACATTGCTGAGCGCGATGACGCTGGCGCCATTGTCCACGTTGCCCACCACGCGTGTGGTGCCGCCCATGAACTGCAACGCAGCAGCACTGGGATTGGATTGCGCATCGATGGTGACGTTGGAACGGATCGAGCCTCCGTCCAGCAAGGCGAGCGTGCCCCGCTGGATGCGGGTAGCGCCGGCGTAGGTGTTGGCGGCCGACAACCCCAAGGAGCCGCTGCCACTTTTCACCAGGCCACCGGCGCCACTGATCGGATTGCTCCACACAGAACCCAGCCCGGTCTGGTTCACATCAACCTTGATATCGCCCCAGTCCGCCTTGCCCGGACCCTTCACTGCCTTGCCCACATTGAGCAGGCCATAGCCGAACACCGCATCCGGGCCGGCATCGCCCAGGTCGGTGGCGGTACCCAGCAGGGTCTGCCGCACCAGGTCGTTGTTGAAATAGGGGAAAGCCTGCCACACCAGTGCCGCCGCGCCTGACACCAGCGGTGCCGCATACGAGGTGCCGCTGCCATAGAAGTAGGCCAGATTGTTGGCGGTACTGTCGTGGCCGATGAACATCGATGTGCCCGGCGCCACCAGACAGTAATTCTTGGCCACACCGCAGGCGTTGGAGTAATACGCCAATGCAGTTGGATTGGCTGTATCCAGTGCCGCCACCGCCAACCAGCCGCGCTCCAGGTCCGCCGCCGGGTAGGTACCGGGGCCGCCCACCTTGCTCGGCAGCGCCGCCATGTCCGACGGATTGGCCTTGGACTCGTTGCCGGTGGCAAACACCACCAGGCCGTCATTGTCCTTGATGAAGGGGCGGTACTCGTTGGCGATCTCGGCGGTCACCGTAGGCCGGGTCCAGTACAGGCCGCCCCAGGAGTTGTTCATGATGCGCATGCCGTCGCGGATCAGGTCGGCATGGATGGGCGCCAGACCCAGCGCGCCGGTCACCTCATTGCCGTTACCGGAACCGTCGTCGGTAGGTGCCTTGTCGGCGATGATGCGTGCCGACAGGATCTGCGCCCCCGGCGCGATACCGCCCGGCCATTGCCCGGCGGGTGCGCCGGCAGCCAGCTGCGCCACCGTGGTGCCGTGGCCGACCACGTCGTCCACCGACAGGTTGTTCTGGGTTGAACTGATGTAGTTGCGATTGGACAGCACCCGCCCCGCCAGCGTCGGGTGGTTGCGCATCACCCCCGAATCGATCACGCCGATGGGGTAGCCAGCACCGGTCAGGCCCATCGCATGCGCGGCCTTGGTATTGGTCAAGGCCAAGTGGGCGTCAAACGCCGGTTGCGGGGTCACTGGTGGGGTGACGACGGGCGGTTTGGTGGTTGGCGGCGGGTTCACCGGTGGTGTCACCGGCGGCGGCGGATCGGATTTGGGTCCACTGCCACTTCCGCAGGCGGCCAACGCCAGCGCCAAAGAACTGACCAATACGCCGCGCGCCACGCTACGGCTTTCCATTGCACTGCTCATTACTTTCCCCTCCGTCCTGTGGATGATTCGCCAATTCAGGTATTACCTGATTTCGGTAGCGCTCCGGCTACCTTCTATACTGCAACGACAATCCCCTGTCTGTGGGGATGTGCCGTTGGTCCAATGTGCCCGGCCCCGCGGACGTTCGATAATTGCCGCAAGGTATAACCGAGATTGCTCATGTCTGACATCGTCATCGCCGCCGCCAAGCGTACCGCCATTGGCTCCTTCCTTGGCCAGTTCAACGGCGTCCCCACCCCGACCCTCGGTGCAGCCGCGATCAGCGCGGCCATGCAGCAGTCCGGCATCCCTGCCAGCGACGTGTCCGAAGTGATCATGGGCTGCGTGCTGCCCGCCAACCTCGGCCAGGCACCGGCCCGCCAGGCCGCGCTGGCCGCCGGCCTGCCGACCAGCACCGGCGCCACCACCCTCAACAAGGTCTGCGGCTCGGGCATGAAAGCCATCATGCTGGGCCATGACCTGATCAAGGCCGGCTCGGCCAGCATCGTGGTCGCCGGCGGCATGGAATCCATGTCCAACGCCCCGCACATGCTGCCTAATTCGCGCACCGGCAACCGCTACGGCAATTTCCAGGCGGTGGACCACATGGCGTGGGACGGTCTGACCAATCCGTACGACGGCCAGGCCATGGGCGTGTTTGCCGAGGCCACCGTGGCCAAGTTCGGCTTCACCCGCGAAGAACAGGACGCCTACGCCATCGAGTCGGTCAGCCGTGCCCAGGCCGCCGTGGCCAATGGTGCGTTTGCCGATGAGATCGTTGCCGTCAAGGTTGCCACCCGCAAGGGTGAAGTGGAGTTCAACCAGGACGAGCAGCCGGGCAAGTCGGACATCAGCAAAATCCCTACCCTGCGCCCGGCTTTCAAGAAGGACGGCAGCGTCACCGCCGCCAGTTCCTCCAGCATTTCCGACGGCGCCGCCGCGCTGGTACTGCTGTCTGCCGACGATGCCGCCAAGCGCGGCGTGCAGCCGCTGGCCCGCATCGCCGCGCATGCCACCTTCTCGCAGGAACCGGAGTGGTTCACCACCGCACCGATCGGCGCGATCACCAAGGTGCTGGAAAAAGCCGGCTGGAACATCGGCGACGTTGACCTGTTCGAAATCAACGAAGCCTTCGCTGTGGTGGCCATGGCACCGATCCGCGAACTGGGCATCCCGCATGCCAAGATCAACGTCAACGGTGGTGCCTGTGCATTGGGTCATCCGATCGGCGCTTCGGGTGCCCGCTTGGTGGTTACGCTGGTAAATGCATTGCGCACACGCGGCCTCAAGCGGGGCATTGCATCCCTCTGCATCGGCGGCGGCGAAGCAACCGCTATCGCCATTGAATTGATTTGATTGAAAAATTTCAGATATTTTCAAACCTGAATGCGGGACCGCTTGACAGTCAAAATGGGCTTGTCATCATGTTCCCGGCGCGCAATGGCGCGTTGCCTAATTTCACGACGAGGATTCACAAATGAGCATCAACAAGCTGCTGATCGCGATGACCCTGGGTCTGGCCCTGACCGCCTGCTCGAAGCAGGAACAGGCTGCTGACGCTGCCGCTGACGCCAACCAGGCTGCTTCGGAAGCACAGGTCGCTGCTGACCAGGCTGCTACCGCCGGCGCTGCTACCGCCGACGCTGCCCAGGCTGCTGCTGACACCGCCGCTACCGCTGCTGACGCCGCTGGCGAAGCTGCTGGCGCCGCTGCTGCTGCCACCACCGACGCTGCTGCTGGCGCCGCTGCTGACGCTGCCAAGGCTGCTGAAGACGTTGCTGGCCAGGCCAAGGACGCTGCTGAAGAAGCCAAGAAGTAATAACTTCTGCTTCCAAGCTAGTCTTGAAAAGCCGCTGGTTCGCCAGCGGCTTTTCTTTTGCCTGCAGCAAACCGCGCGACACCAGCGCATGGCTGCGGCAACCAGCTCGCATACCCGCCATCGCCCTGCACAGCGATTGCCGGAGCGGTTGCGCAGGCCCAGTCCCGCGCAGACGCCAGGGCTCACCAGCGCAGCGATGCGCGACAACAACGCAACAGGCACGCGCCGCCACGACATCCATGTCTGGCCCTTGCCCCGTCTGCGGCGCACACGACGCTGTTCCTCCCGCGTTGCCGCACGCGATGAGCCGTCTTCATCGTCAAGAGTGGATGTATCGCCTGCAGCAAACACCGCGCAGGCAACCCACTGGCTTGCGCGCATCAACTTGCTTAACCGATGCCCTCTGGAAAGCTTGGTCTTGACGCGATCTGAATACGCCAGCACCTAGGCTGTGGCCATCACTCAGACAACGGAGAGGCCCATGAAATCATTTATCCCCGTACTGGCCGCAGGCTTGATTCTGGCGCTGGCAGGGTGCAATGACCGCAACGCCGAGCAGGCCAAACAAGATGCCGCCGCAGCCGCTGACCACGCCGGTGATGCCGCACGCAACGCGGCCGCTTCGGCTGCCGACGCCACCCGCGATGCGGCCGATTCCGCAGCAGCTGCTACCCGCAGTGCAGCCGCCGAATCGCAACAAGCCCTGGACAAGGCCGCTGACGCCACCAGCAAAGCTGCCGATGATGCTTCCGTAGCAGCCAAGGACGCTGCCGCTGATGCCAGTGCCGCTACTGCGAACGCCGCACAGAAGGTGGCCGATGAGGCCCACGATGCCGCCGAGCACGCACGCGACAAGGCGGACGCAGCCAAGCATTGATAGACTTCACCGCGCAGCCGTCAGGTGACGGCTGCGTGGCATTCGCGCGGGATGCGTGATGCCATCGGGGGCCGGATGCAAACCATCCGAGCGGGCAGGTGATCCAGCGCGCATGGCAGCACGCGCGCATCACCTTGGTCATGCGGTCAAGGGCGCGATGCAGAAACGCACTAGCAGTAAATTCGCGCTGATATTCTCGGCGCTGGTTTTTGTCGCCATTGGCGTTGGTGTTTTTGTTGGTGCGCGACACTTCATTGCCGACGCACGGCTGGTGGCACACACCCATGAAGTCATCAGCCGCATCGACGAGATCCAGTCGACGGTGCTGGATGCCGAGTCGGCGGAACGTGGCTATCTGCTGACCGGCAGCCAAGCCTATCTGTTGGACTACCAGATGAGCGTCGAGCGCCTGCCACTGCTGCTGGCCGCGCTGTCCAGATCGGTTACCGACAATCCCGACCAGGTGCACAACGCCAGCAAGCTCAAGGAGCTGGTGAACCGGCGGCTGCAGCAGATCCAGCACGTGGTCGACATCTTCGATGCGCAGGGCCTGGACAGCGCCCGCGCGGCAATCAACCAGACCGCATCCCGCACCACCAGCGCCATCCGCGAACAGGTGCGGACCATGGTCGAGCAGGAACACGAGCTGCTGGTGGAACGCGCCGCCAGCTCGCGCCGCAGTGCCGACCTGCTGCTGGGCCTGGCGTTTGCCGGCATTCCGTTTGGCCTGGCCGTGGTCGCCTCGGTGTACGGCATCCTGCTGTCCGAACTGCGACGCCGCAGCCGCGCTGAAAAACGCGCAGCCAACGCCAGCCAGCAATTGGCCGGCAACCTGGAACAGATCGAGCGCTCCAGCGCCGACCTGCAGACGCTGGGGCGCTACACCGGCCTGCTGCAGAGCTGCGCCAATCCGGAGGAAGCACTGGACATCAGCGCACGTACGTTGGAAGCGCTGATGCCCAATGTCGCCGGCTCGGTCTATCTGCTGCGAGCATCCAATGACCGCGCCGAAAACATCGTCAGCTGGGGTACGCCACTGATCGAAACCAGTGCGTTCCTGGTACCCAGCGATTGCTGGGCAATCCGCCGTGGGCAACCGCATGTCATCGATGATCTGCTGCGCGACGCAAGTTGCCCGCACATCACTCGGCCCGAGCCCGGAAAAAGCGTGGCCACCGCCTGCATCCCGATGTCGGCACAAGGCACGCAGATCGGCTTTTTGTTTCTGTCCGGCGCCGGCCCTGGCCCGCTGCCGCGCCTGCACATCGCCGAATCGGCGGTGGAGCAGCTGTCATTGGCGCTGAGTAACCTGCGCCTGCGCGAGTCACTGCGGCTGCAGTCCATCCGCGATCCATTGACCGGCCTGTACAACCGCCGCTACCTGGAAGAATCGCTGACCCGGGAAATCGCCCGCTGCGGCCGCCGCGACTTCCCGCTGTCGGTGATCATGCTGGATGTGGATCACTTCAAGCAGTTCAATGACACCCACGGTCACGGCGGCGGCGACGCGTTGCTGGCCGCCATTGGCCAGCTGCTGAGTTCGCGCCTGCGCGGCGAAGACATCGCCTGCCGCTATGGCGGCGAGGAGTTCACCGTGATCCTGCCCGAATCGGACAACAGCAATGCGCTGCGGCAGGCAGAGGAACTGCGCCTTGCCCTGTCGCAGATGAGCGTGCCGCTGGCCGGCAAAACGCTGCCGCCGATCACCGCCTCGTTGGGTGTAGCGACCTACCCGGTCGATGGCGTGGCCGGCCTGACCTTGCTGCGCAAGGCCGATGCTGCCTTGTACCGGGCCAAGCGCAGCGGCCGCAACCGCGTCGTGCCCTTTGATGCCACGCTGGACGGCGCCGGCTGATCAGCTGTGCGGCAGCGCCCGTTCCAGTATTTCGCCAAACCCAACTTGCGCCGGCAGGACGCCATACACACCGGCCGCACGCGGTAACCGTGTCTGCACGAACCATGCTGCGAGCGGGCTGCCTGCGCGCAACAAGGCCGCTGCCTGCAACAACACCGCAATACCGCTGACCAGGCTGCGCGCACCGGCCTGTTCCAGTTCAGCGCCCTGCAGCTGGGTCAGCACAGCATCCAGCGCGTGATCGTAGCCAGCGTCGCGCCCGGCAACCTGCTGCAGCTCAGCCTGCAGCGCACCCCGGGTTTCCGGTTCGCGTTGCAGTGCGCGCAGCACGTCCAGGCATTGCACGTTGCCACTGCCTTCCCAGATCGAGTTCAACGGCGCCTGCCGGTACAGACGCGGCAACATCGACTCTTCCACGTAACCGGCGCCACCCAGGCATTCCTGCGCTTCGTTGACGAAGGCCGGTGCGCGCTTGCATATCCAGAACTTGCCGATGGCGGTGGCAATGCGTGCAAATGCCGCTTGCTGCGGATCATGGCCTGCGGCGTCCACCGCACCAGCCACACGCATCGCCAATGTGGTGGCCGCCTCCGATTCGATGGCCAGATCGCTCAATACATTGGCCATCAACGGATGCTCGACCAAGCGCTTGCCGAAGCTGCGCCGGTGCCGCGCGTGATGCAGCGCCTGCGCCAAGGCCATGCGCATCTGCGCGGCCGAGCCCAGCATGCAATCGAGCCGGGTCAGCATCACCATCTCGATGATGGTCGCCACGCCACGCCCCTCGTCACCTACACGGCGCGCCCAGGCGCCGCAGAACTCCACTTCGCTGGACGCATTGGCCCAGTCGCCGAGCTTGTCCTTGAGCCGCATCAGGTGAAAATTATTACGCCGCCCACAGGCAAGTCGACGCGGCATCAGGAAGCAACTCAAGCCGCCCGGCGCCTGCGCCAATACCAGCCAGCCGTCGGACATCGGCGCGGAGAAAAACCATTTATGCCCGACCAGGCTGTACTCGCCCTCGCCCGCCAAAGGCGTGGCCAAGGTGGTATTGCTGCGCACATCCGAGCCGCCCTGCTTCTCGGTCATGCCCATACCAACGGTGATGCCCGGCTTGTCGCCGATGGGCAGGTCACGGGCGTCGTAGAACGGCGCTGCCGCCTTGCTGGCCCACTCGGCCAACGCCGGCTCCTGCCGCAGCACCGGTACTGCGGCATGGGTCATGGTCAACGGGCAGCTGGTGCCGGCCTCGGCCTGATGATGCAGGTAACTCAGTGCGGCGCGCGCTACGTGCGCGCCCGGCTGCGGTGAGCGCCAGGACAAACCGGCGACGCCACGGGTTTTCGCCGCGGCCATCAAGCGGTGGTAGGCCGGATGGAAATCAACGCTGTCGATCCGGTTGCCCTGCGCGTCGTGGGTACGCAGCAGCGGCCGCTGCCTGTTGGCATCAAAGCCGATCCGGTACAGCTCGCCGCCAGCCAGTGCGCCGTACTGCTGCAATACGGCTGTAAAAGCCTGCGCACCTTCGCGCGCCACGCTCTGCTGCAGAACCTGATCATCCAGCCACAGATCGCGCTCGCCGAACGGCGGCGGCTGGTTGTCGACGACATGGGTTTCAAACGGTGGCGGCTGCGGCAGCATGGCGGCGACTCGGGGAGGACCGCCCTTGATTCTGCCGCATGCGCCCGTCGCCTGCGCGTCGTTCAGCGCTTCACGGCGACCTCGGCCAAGGCTGCGATGAAGTCATCCTGCAGTGCCAGCTTGCCGAACAGTCCGTGCTGGGTGCCGCTCAACACGCGCAGCATATGGCCGCGTCCGCCGGGCATGCGCCCCATCGGCTTGAACAGCAGGTCACGGCCGTTGGCGACCCAATCGCGATCGGATTGGAAAATCGGCGTCAGCCAGCGGCTCCAGAACTGGTACAGCCATACATGCGCCTTGCGCAGTTGCTGGTACTGCGCCAGCGCCGCGTCGATGTCCGGCTGCGCACGCAGGGCATCACGCAAGGCCATCGCATCCATCAGCGCCATGTTGACGCCCTGCCCCAACTGCGGGCTCATCGAATGTGCGGCGTCGCCGGCCAATACCAGCCGGCCGCGGTACCAGCGGTCCATCACCGCATCGCGGTAACTGGCGCGGGCCAGCTGCGTCTGCAAGCGGACCCCGGCAAGGCGCTCGCGTGCCTGCGGCCACAGCGTGGCGATCTCATCCAGCCACGGCTCCAGACCATCGCGCTCCCAGGCCTGGAAACCATCGCGCGGCAGGCTCCAGAAGAAGCTCAGGCGCTGCTCGCTGTCGCCCGGGCGGCTGCCCACCGGCAACAGCCCGATCATCTTGCGCGCCGCCACATAGCGCTGGCGCAGCTCATCGCCGTGCTGCCAGTCCCCGCGCGGCAGCAGGCACCACAGCGCGCCCCACGGGTAAACCCGGTCCAGCCGCGTGCCCTGCACCTGCGCGCGCAGCCCCGAGGCGGAGCCGTCGGTGGCGATCACCAGATCAAATGGCCCGTGCCAGTGGCCGTGCTGGTCCTGTACGCGCTGCAGGCTGTCATCGATGGCGCCGATGCGGCTGTCCACGCGCAGCGCCTGGCGGCCGTCCCAGGCTGCGTCCAACAGCGAAAACAAGGCCCCGCGCTGCATGCCGACGCCACACAAGCGCGCGTCCAGCCCGGCATAGTTCATGTCCATCACCGCGCGCCCGCACGGGGTTTCGCCATACAGGCGGCGCACCACCGCGCCGTGCTCGAGCACCTGCGGCATCAGCTGCATCTGCCACAGCGCCTGCAGGCCACTGGGCTGCAGCAGGAAGCCCGCCCCTACCGGACCCGGCGTGGCCGCCTGCTCGAACACCTGCACCCGGTGCCCGTCGCGCGAGAGCAGTACCGCCAGCGCCTGGCCGGCCGTGCCGTAGCCGACGATGGCGATATCCAGTGTCTTGTTCATTACAGTCCCTCCCTGGGCGACCGCCTTTGCTAAAAAAAAACCCCGCCGAAGCGGGGTTTTTCCGCACAGCCGGGTGGATTACTCGGCCGGCGTGATGTTCGAAGCCTGGGCGCCCTTCGGGCCCTGGGTCACGTCATAGCTGACGCGCTGGCCTTCCTGCAGGCTGCGGAAGCCCTTGGAATTGATCGCGGAGAAGTGCGCGAAGACATCGGCGCTGCCGTCCTCCGGTGAGATGAAGCCAAATCCCTTGGCGTCGTTGAACCACTTGACGGTACCGTTCGGCATGGTGATGCGAGACCTTCTTCGATGAATGGATTGATGTACGCTGAATGAAGCGCACTGGCGGAGTATGCAAAGCTTAAGCCGGGATGACAATCACCCCCGGGCCAATTCACCCACCAAAGTCGGCAAACCAGACGAAGCTGCGTCCACATTGGCCAAAACCTCGGCCATGGTGATCTCTGCCGCGTCACCGCAGCCGGCGGCCCAATTGGCCACAATCGCCAGACAGGCGTATTCCAGCCCCAGTTCGCGCGCCAGCCCGGCCTCGGGCATGCCGGTCATGCCGACCAGATCACAGCCATCACGGCGCATCCGCGCGATTTCCGCATTGGTTTCCAGCCGCGGCCCCTGGGTGGCGCCGTAGCAGCCGCCGTCCTGCATCGCCACACCCTTGGCCTTGGCCGCCGCCAGCACCTTGGCGCGGAACGCGGGGGTATAGGGGTGGCCGAAGTCCACATGCAGCACCTCGCTGCCGGGCTCCTCGCTGAGCGTGGAAATGCGGCCCCAGGTGTAGTCGATCAGCTGGTCCGGACAGGCCAGCACGCGCGGGCCGAAGTTGTCACCAATGCCACCCACCGTGTTCAAGGCCAGCACCCGGCTGGCGCCAAGCTGCTTGAGCGCGGCCAGATTGGCGCGGTAGTTGATCTTGTGCGGCGGGATCGAATGACCTTCGCCGTGGCGGGCAAGGAACGCCACCCGCTGGCCGTTCAACATGCCCACCCGCACCGGGCCGGACGGGGCGCCGTAGGCGGTTTCCACTTCATGGGTCTGGACATCGTCCAGCGCCGCCAACTTGTAAACGCCGGTGCCGCCGATCACGGCCAGGGCAATAGGTTCCATGCTCATTCCTGATGTTCCCGTTGGGCACGCGCAGGCCACGCGCATGGCGTGGCCTGTGTGCGGTCAAACCGATCGCCGATGCCAGGCATCGGCTGCCGGTATTACTGCTTCATTGCGTAGATGGCCGGCAGCGAGCGCAGCGCTTCGTTGACGTCCATGCCGAAGCCGAACACGAAACGGTCGGGCAGCTCGATGCCGGAGTAGTCGGCCTTGACGCCCGCCAGGCAGCGGTCGTGCTTCTTCACCGTCAGCACGGCGATGCGCACATCGGTAGCGCCCTGCTCCAGGCACCATTCGCGCACGCCCTGCAGGGTGAAACCTTCGTCCAGGATGTCGTCGACCAGAATCACCCGGCGGCCGAACAGGGCCGACACCGGGCGGTGCTTCCAGACCAGGTCGCCGCCGCTCTCGCCGTGGTAACGCGAGGCCTGCATGTAGTCGAACTGCGCGTCCTGACCACGTGCGCCCAGCTCCAGCGCCAGCTGGCCGGCGAACGGCAGCGCGCCGTTCATGATCGAGATGAACACCGGCACTTCGCCCTTGTAGTCGCGCGCGATGGCGTCGGCGATGCCGGCGATGGCGGTGTCGATGGTGGGGCGGTCGACCAGCAGGTCGGCCTGGGCCACGGCTTGTTCAAGAGTGAGTTTGCTGGACATCAGGCGGTTCTTCCAAGGTTTTCAGACAGATGATTACGGGTATCAGTGTGGCGGGCATCGGCCAGCAGGCCGCCCCAGCCCATCGCGCCGCGGCCGATCAGGCTCAGCAGCGCGGCGGTGTTCAAGCTGCGGCCGGACACGGCCTGCAGCGATTCTTCGACCAGCTCCGGGTGGCACACCAGCACCACGTCACAGCCGGCATCCAGGTGTGCATCGACCCGGGCCTTGACCCCACCGGCCGCGAACGACGCCGCCATGCCGATGTCGTCGGAGAACACCACGCCGCGGAAGCCCATCTGCTCACGCAGGATCTGATTGATCCAGCGCGGCGAATAGCCTGCCGGCTCGGGTGCCACCTGCGGGTAGATGACATGGGCCATCATCACCGCATCGGCACCGGCAGCGATGCCGGCACGGAACGGTATCAGGTCGTGCGCTTCAATTTCGGAGAGCGGGCGCGGGTCGACGGCGGTGTCCACATGGGTGTCTTCGCGCACCGTGCCGTGGCCGGGGAAATGCTTGAGCGTGGCCGCCATGCCGACCGAATGCATGCCGCGCACATAGGCTGCGGTCAGTGCAGCAACCACCTGCGGATCTTCGCCGAATGCACGGTTACCGATGGCCAGGTTGGCATGGCCCACGTCCACCACCGGGGCAAAACTCAGGTCCAGCCCGGTGGCGCGGATTTCGCTGGCCATCAACCAGGCATGCTGTTCGGCCAGCGCCAGGGCGGCGTCCGGATCGCTTGCATACAGCTTGCCGAAGCCTTCAAGCGGCGGCAGCTCGGCATAGCCGTCGCGGAAACGCTGCACGCGCCCGCCTTCCTGGTCGACGGTGATCAGCAGCGGCCGCGCGGTGGCGGCGCGGATCGCCGCGGTCAGTTCCGTGACCTGCTCACGCGAGGCGAAGTTGCGCTTGAACAGCACCACCCCGGCCACCGCGTCGTGCTGCAGCCAGCCTCGCTCCTGGGCGCTCAGTTCAGTACCGGCAACGCCGATCAAAAGCATGCAAGGACTCCAATCCACCGCGGACTGCGGCCTAGCGGAGCATTGTCGCAGATGGCGCCCGCCGCGTCAGAGCCCGCGTTCAGACGCTGCAGCCATCCGGGCCACAGGCCTGTTCATCCTGGCTGGCAGCCGGCGCGGGTGCCTGTTCAGCGGCTACCTTGCGCAGCACCTGGGCGAATACTTCCGGCGGTTGCCCGCCCTGCACTGCGTACTGGCCGTTGATGACGAAGGTCGGCACCGACTGGATGCCCAGCGCCTGCGCCTGGCCGATCCCGGCCTGGACTTCAGCCAGCCCCTCGTCCGAGGCCAACATGGCCTGCACCCGCTCGGCCGGGATATCGCCGGCAGCAGCGGCGGCGATCAATACCTGCGGGTCGGCCAGATTGCGGCCTTCGGCAAAATGCGCGCGGAACAACGCCTCACCGACCTGCTCCTGCACACCGTACTGCCCGGCCAGCCACAGCAGCCGATGTGCCGGCAGGGTACTGACCTTGACTTGGCCCTGGCTGAAATCCATTGGCAGGCCCATGGCCTGGGCAGCGGACTGGGTCTGCGCCAGCATCTGCTGGGTACGCTCGACCCCGCCGAATTTGGCCGCGTAGGCCTCCATCAACGGCACCGGCGTGGTGCCCGCCTCCGGATCAAGCAGGAACGGATGCCAGTGCACGTCCAACTGCGGCGCGTCCTCACCCAGCAGCTCAACGCCACGCTGGAAGCGGTGCTTGCCGATCCAGCACCAGGGGCAGACGACGTCGGACCAGATATCGATGCGCATGAGGGTTCCTAATATCCAATGTAGTGCCGAGCCATGCTCGGCAGGGGCTTCACCAGCAATGCCGTTGGTGCGGCGTCAGCCGCGAAGCCGGTGGCACATCCGATGGACACATATCTGCAATTGCAACAAACCCGGTTACCCGGTGGCTATCGGCTTCGCGGCTGACGCCGCTCCTACAAACAGCGTTTTACCACTGGCAATAGGGTTTCGACGCCAAGGCCAGATTGTAATAACGCAATTCGTCGGTCACTTCCGCACCGGCCCAATCAGGCTTGGCGAACACCTGGTCGGCGCTTTCCAGCTCCACTTCGGCCACCACCAGACCGGCGTTGTCGCCGAGAAACTCGTCCACTTCCCACAACAATCCGCCGTGCTGAACGAGGTGCCGGCGCTTGTCGATCAGGCCACCAACGCACAGCTGCAGCAGCTCCCGCGCCTCACTGACCGGCACCGGGTAATCGAACTCCTGGCGGGTATGGCCGAGCTCGCGCGACTTGATGTTCAAGTACGCCTCCTCGCCCTGGATGCGCACCCGCACCGAGGCTTTCTGCGCGCCACTGTCCATGGCCGCCATATCGTTGATATAGCCCTGCGCCATCGGAATCACCGCATGCGCGGCAGCGCGCCAGCTGTCATCGGTGACAAGGAACTTGCGTTCGATCTCGATGCCCATGGCTTAGTGCTTCTCGAACACGGCAATGCTTTCCACATGCGCGGTATGCGGGAACATGTCCATCGCACCGGCGGAAACCAGGGTAAAGCCCCGCTCATTGACCAGGTAGCCGGCATCACGGGCCAGCGAGCCCGGGTGGCAGCTGACGTAGACGATGCGTTTGAACTGATCCAGCGGCAACTGCTTGAGCACGTCGATCGCGCCCGAACGCGGCGGATCCAACAACAGCTTGTCAAAGCCCTGCTGCATCCACGGCGCACTGCTCTGATCCAGGGTCAGATCGGCGGCGTAAAACTCGGCGTTGTGCAAACCATTGCGCTCGGCGTTTTCCTTGGCGCGCGCGACCAGACCGGCCTCACCTTCCACGCCGACCACTGCGCGCACGGTGCGCGCCAGCGGCAAGGTGAAATTGCCCAGACCGCAGAACAGGTCAAGCACGCGCTCGTCCGGCTGTGCGTCCAGCAGAGTCAGCGCATGCGCGATCATCTTCTGGTTGAGCTTGGCATTGACCTGGATGAAATCCAGCGGCTGGAACGCCAGCTCCACATCCCATTGCGGCAACGCGAACGACAGCGCCACGCCCTCGGCGGGCCACAACGGTGCAACCGTGTGCAGGCCACCGGACTGCAGGTAGATCGCAAAACCGTGTGCCTGGCCGAACGCGATCCATGCCTGCCGATCCGCATCGCTGAGCGGCTGCAGGTGGCGCACGGTCAGCGCGATGGCGGCATCGCCGGCGATGAACTCGATCTGCGGGATGTCACGCTTGCCATCCAGCGTCTCGATGAATTCGGACAGTGCCGCAACCTTGCTGCCGATCTCCGGGATTACCGTCAGGCACTGCGACAGGTCGGCAACAAAACGGGGGTCCAGCTCGCGGAAGCCGACCAGGGTCTTGTCCTTCTTCTCGACGCGGCGCACCGAAAAACGGCCCTTGCGGCGATAGCCCCAGCTGTCACCCACCAGCGCCGGCAACACGCTGCCAGGGCTGACGTGACCGATGCGGGTCAGGTTCTCGGTCAGCACATGCTGCTTGGCCACGATCTGCTGCGACTCTTCCAGATGTTGCAGCACGCAGCCGGAACACACGCCGAAATGCGGGCAGCGCGGCTGCACGCGATCCGGCGAGGCCTTGAGCACTTCCACCGTCTTGGCTTCGTCGAAATGCCGGCTCTTGCCGGTCTGTTCAGCCATCACCGTTTCACCCGGCAGTGCACCGTTGATGAAGGTGACTTTGCCGCCCTCGCCGTCGCGGCGCGCAACGCCACGGCCATCGTGGCTCAGGTCGAGGATGTCGGTCTGGAACGGGGTTTTGTCTATGCGGGGGGATCTGGATCGGGCCACGTGGCAAAAGGCTGCGGGCAAAAGGGCGCACATTGTCGCAGATGCGCGCCGCGAACACCCCGACGGCTTGCACAACGCCACGCCCTCGCTAATATGCGGGCTGTAGCTGACATGGAGGCAGCAGATGAATACGCATCACCAAGGAAACCTACCGCGCCTGTTACTGGTCGAGGACGACATGACCAGCCAGGGCTTCTTCCAGTTCGTGCTGGAATCGCTGCCGGCCAAGGTTGATATCGCCGATTCCTGCGCCAGTGCGCTGCGCCTGGCCCAGGCCGGCGCTTACGACATGTGGCTGCTCGATGTGAATCTGCCCGACGGCAACGGCGCCAACCTGCTGCGCATTCTGCGTGAGCGGCATCCGCACACCGTTGCGCTGGCGCATACCGCCGACACCAGCCAGGAAATACAACGCACGCTGCAACAGGCCGGTTTCCAGGAAACGCTGGTCAAGCCCATCAGTCGCGATGCTTTGCTCAAAAGCGTGCGCCGCGCCCTGGCCAAGTCAGCGACAAAGGCCGAGGGCGAGGTTGCCGAAGCCGCGCTGGATTGGGACGAATCAGCGGCGATGAACGCGCTCAATGGGCAACAGGCGCATGTTCGTGCACTGCGCGAATTGTTCCTGTCCGAGTTGCCCAGCACCCGCGATGCGGTCAGCCACGCGCTGGAAGAACACGACGATAAAACCCTGCATGCACAACTGCACAAACTGCAGGCCAGTTGCGGTTTTGTCGGTGCTTCGCGGCTGGCCTATGCGGTGCGCCAGTTGAACCACGACCCCGCATCGATGCAGGCACGCCAGCAGTTCGGCAGCGCCGTCAGCGCACTGCTGCGCTGATCCCCTCAAATGCCCGATGTAGTGCCGAGCCATGCTCGGCAGGGGCGTTCCCGGTAAAGCCTCTTGCCGAGCATGGCTCGGCACTACGGTTGGATTTTGGGTACTGCGCCTGCCGAGCGTGGCTCGGCACTACGCTTGCGGGCGGGCCAGTTCGCCCAGCATTTCCCAGGATTTCAATCCACGCCCGCCGAGGTGATGCAGCAATACCGCACGCATCTGCAGGCGCAGGCTGGCCAGGTCGCTGTTGCGGGGCTGCTGGTCCAGGGCCAGCGCCAGCAAGGCACTGCCGGTGGCCAAGGTGCGGCGCTCGTTGTTGCGTTCATTGAGCAGGCGTAACGGGCCCTGCAGCGGGTCCAGCCGATAGCGGGCGGCCGGATCGATCGGCTCGCCGTCGGCGGCGCTGCTCCAGTCAAAGCCAACGCCCAATGCATCCAGCAGGTCGCGCTCGAAGCGCCGCAACGACCAGGCCAGCGTCGCCGGCTGGTCCAGCTGCGCACGCAGCTGGCCATAGGCCACATACAACTCGGGTAACGGGTCCTGCCGTGGCGTCAGACGCATTACCAGCTCATTGATATAGAAACCGGCCAACATCGCGTGACCGTGCAGGCGCGGGGCAACGTCCTGGCTTTCGGCACGGCGCAGCTGCGCCAACTCGCCAGTTTGCTGCGCATCGAAACGGATTGCCTGCAAAGGCTGCAGGGCAGCACGCAGCGCCTGTTTCTTCGGCCCCTGCACACCGCGCGCAAGCAAGCCGATGCGTCCATGCTCCAGGCTCAGCACCTCGACCAGCAGACTGGTCTCGCGCCAGGGCCGGGCATGCAGCACGTAAGCGGGCTGGTCTTCAATGCGCATTGCGGGGGAGCCGTGGGTCGGGATAGGCAACCGCCTGCGGCCGTAGCGGCGCAGGCTTCATCCAACATCTTAGCGGCCGGGCCCAAGGCGCAGGCAAGAAGCCGAAACAACCAGGCGTGTCGCGCCCCTGCCCTGTGTCAGTCGCGGGCGGCCGCCATGGCTGCCGCCCCTTTCGAACCAGCCATTGCCGGCCAGGAATTACTGCTCGCCGTAACCGAAGGCCTTCAGCGCGGCCTCGTCATCGGACCAGCCTTCACGCACGCGCACCCAGGTTTCCAGGAACACCTTGGCACCGAACAGCCGTTCCATCTGCAGGCGGGCCTTGGCGCCGATTTCCTTCAGGCGGGTGCCACCCTTGCCAATCACAATCGCCTTCTGGCCTTCGCGCTCGACCCAGATCACCGCGCCGATACGCAGCAGCGCACCGTCTTCGGCGAAGCGCTCGATCTCCACCGTGGTGGCGTACGGCAGTTCTTCGCCGAGCTGGCGCATCAGCTGCTCGCGGACCAGCTCGCCGGCCAGGAAACGCTGACTGCGGTCGGTGATTTCGTCTTCGCCATACATTGGCGGGGCTTCCGGCACCAAGCCGATCAGGTCGCGTACCAGCGACTCCAGGCCGTTGCGCTTGAGCGCCGAAATCGGGTGCACGGCAGCGAAGTCGCGGCCAACGGTAATCTCCTGCAGGAACGGCAGCAGCGCCCCCTTGTCCTTCATCCGGTCAACCTTGTTGACCACCAGCACCACCGGGATACCGGCGTCGCGCAGCACGTTGAACGCAAGGGTGTCTTCTTCGTCCCAGCGGCCGGCTTCGATAACCAGCAGGCCGGCGTCCACGCCTTCCAGCGAGGCCCGGGCGGCACGGTTCATCACCCGGTTCATCGCGCGCTTCTGCTGGCGATGCAATCCGGGTGTGTCGACCAGCACCAGCTGCCCTTCCGGGTAGGTGGCGATGCCGAGCAGGCGGTGACGGGTGGTCTGCGGGCGGTTGGAGACGATGCTGACCTTGGCGCCCACCAGGGCATTGGTCAGGGTCGATTTACCGACGTTGGGGCGGCCGATGACGGCGACGCTGCCACAGCGATGAGAGGAGGTGTCGTTCACTTGGAATCCAATTGCTCTATTGCGGCGGCTGCCGCCTGTTGTTCGGCCAGCCGTCGCGAAGTGCCTTCGCCTTCGGTACTTACGGCAGGGTCAGCCACGCAACAGCGCACATGGAAGTGCTTGGCGTGGT
Organism: Stenotrophomonas terrae; assembly: GCF_039674165.1. Lineage (GTDB taxonomy): Bacteria > Pseudomonadota > Gammaproteobacteria > Xanthomonadales > Xanthomonadaceae > Stenotrophomonas > Stenotrophomonas terrae_A. Next base: position 33,563 of record NZ_JBDJMY010000014.1, on the reverse strand, counting down.
CGTCGCCGGTCTCCGATACCAGCTCGTATACCGGCAGAGGCTTCTGCCGGGCCTGCAACCATTCCTGCAGGCGTGTCTTGGGGTCTTTCTCGGGCTTGCCCACCGGCACCGCCGACAGCGAGGCTTCGAACCACGGCATGATCCGTTCGCGGCAGGCTTCGAAACCGGCGTCCAGGTAGATCGCGGCAACCACTGCCTCGACCGTGTCGGCCAGGATGGAGTCGCGGCGGTGGCCGCCCGACTTCATCTCGCCCGGGCCCAGCGTCAGCCGCTCGCCCAGCTCCAGGCTGCGCGCGATCACCGCCAATGCGCCTTCACACACCAGCGAGGCGCGGGCGCGGGTGAGCGCGCCTTCGTCAGCCTTGGGCCAGCGCGTGAACAGCGCCTCGGCGATCAGCATGTTGACGATGCTGTCGCCAAGGAATTCCAGGCGCTCGTTATGCGGCGCACCGGCACTGCGATGGGTCAGGGCCTGCTTCAGCAAACCCTGATCCTTGAATGGATGACCGATCAGGTCACCCCGTTGGAACGTTCTAGTCAACACTGCTTCCAGTCAATTCCTGCGAATTCTCGAAGTTGCCGACGATGTCCAGGTTACCCACCAGCGGACGGCGCACTTCGTACTTGACGTTCATGCGGACACCACCATCGATGCGCTCGAACTTGATGTTGTCACGGGTCACCGACTCGGAACTGTTGATGTCCATGCGCTTGAAGAACAGCTCCAGCGCCTTGTTCGGATCCGAGCTTCCCGGTTCCTGGGCCAAGGACTTCATCGAAGTCTTGACCGCGTAGAACTCCTGGTACATCGGGAACAGCTTCATTGCCACGTACAGGCCGAAGCCCACCACCGCCAACACCATCAGGAACGAGGTCAGCGTCATACCCGCTTGCTTGTGCTTCATTGCGATCTCCCCAGAAACGCGTTGTCCACTCATTGAATGCCCGTCCCGATACGTGACGGCTCGAAACTACCCTTGCAGAACCAGCCTTCACAGTTCAGCCAGATCAGGAAGGCCTTGCCGCGCAGGTTCTCTTCCGGCAGGAAATGGGTCTGCTGCCAGAAGCGACTGTCCTCGCTGTTGTCGCGATTGTCACCCATCACGAAGTACTGGCCTTCCGGCACCACCCAGTCGCCCTGCCCGCGCGGGTCGGCACGACCCAGCAGTTCCAGGATGGTATGGCTGCGACCCGGCAGCTGCTCGCTGAGCAGCGAGGCGCCGGTCATTTCTGCGCCACGGCCCTTGCCGACGTACTCGCCGCGGTCTTCGTAGACCATCGGCACGCCGTTGATCGACAAGGTATCGCCATGAAAGCCGATGCGGTCGCCCGGCAGGCCGATCACCCGCTTGATCCAGTTCTGGTCAGGCGCGTGCGGCGGCTTGAACACCACCACGTCGCCGCGCTTGGGCTCGGACACCGGGATGATCTTGGTGTTGGTGATGGGCAGGCGGAAACCGTAGGAGAACTTGTTGACCAGGATGAAGTCACCGATCAGCAGGTTGGGCATCATCGAGCTGGACGGGATCTTGTACGGCTCGGCCACGAAGCTGCGCAGGATCAACACCACTGCCAGCACCGGGAAGAACGCGCGCGAGTAATCCACTACCGCCGGCTCTTCGCTGTCCAGCAGGCTGGCCTTTTCGGCGCGGCGCTTGCGCAGGTACAACTTGTCCAGCAGCACCACCAGGCCCGAGCCCAGGGTCAGCACGACCAGGATGATTTCAAACCATTTCATTCGGTGTTCCTTCGGAATGGGACTGGTGACGGGGGCCGCCGGATGCGCGATTGCTGAAGCGGATGCCGCCCTCTGCAATCACGCGTCCCAAGCCCCCGATCACGGTTACTTGTCCATCTGCAGCACAGCGAGGAAGGCTTCCTGCGGGATCTCCACACGACCCACCTGCTTCATGCGCTTCTTGCCTTCTTTCTGCTTCTCCAACAGCTTCTTCTTACGCGAAACGTCGCCACCATAGCACTTGGCCAAAACGTTCTTGCGCATGGCCTTGACCGTGGTCCGGGCGATGATCTGCGCGCCCACCGCGGCCTGGATGGCCACGTCGAACATCTGCCGGGGAATCAGGTCCTTCATCTTTTCGCAGAGCTCGCGGCCGCGACGATCAGCATGGCTGCGGTGCACGATCAAGGACAGGGCATCGACCTTGTCGCCATTGATCAGCACGTCCAGACGCGCGAACGGGCCGGCCTCGAAACGCACGAAGTGGTATTCCAGCGAGGCGTAGCCACGGCTGACCGACTTGAGCTTGTCGAAGAAGTCCAACACCACTTCGGCCATCGGCAGCTCATAGCTGATCTGCACCTGGCTGCCCATGTAGTTGATGCCGATCTGGCTGCCACGCTTTTCTTCGCACAGCTTGATGATGCTGCCGATGTATTCCTCGGGGGTGAGGATGTTGGCGCGGATGATCGGCTCGCGGATTTCGGCCACGGCATTGCCCCCCGGCAACTTGGCCGGGTTGTCCATCATCAGGATGCTGCCGTCGGTCTTGAGCACCTCGTAGATCACCGTCGGCGCGGTGCTGATCAGGTCGAGGTTGTATTCGCGCTCCAGGCGCTCCTGCACGATTTCCATGTGCAGCATGCCGAGGAAGCCGCAGCGGAAGCCGAAGCCCATCGCCTCGGAGCTTTCCGGCTCGAAGCGCAGCGCGGCGTCGTTCAGGCGCAGCTTGTCGAGGGCTTCGCGCAGGTCCGGGTAGTCCTCGGCGTCGACCGGGAACAGGCCGGCGAACACGCGCGGCTGCATTTCCTGGAAACCGGGCAGCGGCTCGGCGGCCGGGTCGGCCAGCAGGGTCAGGGTGTCGCCGACCGGCGCACCGTGCACGTCCTTGATGCTGGCATTGATCCAGCCCACTTCACCGGCACGCAGCGCAGGCATTTCCTTGCGCTTGGGGGTGAACACGCCGACCTTGTCGACCAGATGCCAACGGCCGGTGGACATGACCTGGATCTTGTCGCCGGGCTTGATCTGGCCCTGCATCACGCGCACCAGCGAGACCACGCCCAGGTAGTTGTCGAACCAGGAGTCGATGATCAGCGCCTGCAGCTTGTCGCTGCCACGGTCAACCGGCGGCGGAATGCGGTGCACGATGGCTTCCAGCACCTCTTCCATGTTCAGCCCGGTCTTGGCGCTGACCGCGACTGCGTCGGAGGCATCGATACCGATCACCGCCTCGATCTCGGCCTTGGCACGGTCGATATCGGCGGTGGGCAGGTCGATCTTGTTCAGCACCGGCACCACTTCCAGGCCCTGTTCGATGGCCGTGTAGCAGTTGGCAACCGACTGCGCCTCCACACCCTGCGCCGCATCGACCACCAGCAGCGCGCCTTCGCAGGCGGCCAGCGAACGGCTGACTTCATAGGAGAAGTCGACGTGGCCGGGGGTATCGATGAAGTTCAGGAAGTAGGTCTGGCCGTTGCGGGCCGTATACGGCACCGACACCGACTGCGACTTGATGGTGATGCCACGTTCGCGTTCGATCGGGTTGTTGTCCAGGACCTGCGCTTCCATTTCGCGCGCGGTCAAGCCGCCACACAACTGGATGATGCGGTCGGCCAAGGTGGACTTGCCGTGGTCAACGTGGGCAATGATGGAAAAGTTGCGGATCATCCGCATTGAATCATGTGACATAGGTGGCGGCGGCGGCGCTGCGTCGTCAGGATAACGGGGCATTATCGCATGCCGGAGCCGGCCCCCGCACAGGGTTTGGCCGGCAGATGAACGAAAGGAGCCGCCCGAAGGCGGCTCCTGTAGGCACGACAAGGCCTGAGCGGCTTATTCGCCGGCCCGGATCGGGACAAAGGCACTGTTGGCGCCGGCGCGGATCAGCAGCATGACCACGTCACCCTTCTTGTAACCGGCCAGCTCCCGGTTCAGCGCGGCGACACTGCCTACCGGGGTACGCCCGACCTGCAGCACCACCATCCCCGGAGCCAGACGTGCCTCGCGGCCGGCCTGGCTGTTCACACCGGTGATGCGTACACCTTCACCGGCATCCAGACCCAGCTGGCGACGCTCGGCGGCGGTCAGGTCGGCCACTTCCAGCCCCAGCAAGGCATTGGCGCCCACCTGCGGCTTGCCCTCATCGGCACCGGCGGCGGTGTTACCCGGCCGCGCAGCATCTTCAGCCAGCTCGCTCAGGGTCACGGTGACCTCACGCGGCTTGCCTTCACGCATGATCCCCATCCGCACCTTGCTGCCGGGCGCCATCGCGCCAATCATCGGCGGCAGCTCGCTGGCATCGTTGATCTGGGTGCCATTGACCATACGAATCACGTCACCTACCTCGATCCCTGCCTTGGCGGCCGCGCTGTCCGCCACCATCTCGTTGACCAGCGCGCCACGGCTATCCGGCAGCTTGAGTCCCTCGGCGGCATCGCTGGTCAGCGGACCGACCAACACACCCAACTGGCCACGGCTGACCTTGCCGGTCTTCTTGATCTGCTCAACCGCATTCATCGCCAGATCAATCGGGATCGCGAAGCTGATGCCCATGTAACCGCCGGACGCGGAGAAGATCTGCGAGTTGATGCCGACCACCTCACCGCGCGTATTCAGCAAAGGACCGCCGGAGTTGCCCTGGTTGATCGCCACGTCGGTCTGGATGAACGGCACATAGCGCTGATCGTTGCCACCGGTATTGCGGCCCAGCGCACTGACGATGCCGGCGGTGACCGAGTGGTCCAGGCCAAACGGGGAGCCGATCGCCACCACCCACTGGCCGGGCTTGAGCGTATTGGAGTCACCTACGCGCACGGTCGGCAGGTTGCGGCCTTCGACCTTCAGCAAGGCCACGTCGTACTGGGCGTCGCTGCCGACCACCTTGGCGGTGAACTCGCGGCGGTCGCTCAGGGTGATCTTGACCGACTCGGCGCCATCGATGACGTGGTGGTTGGTCAGCACATAGCCGTCATTGGAAATGATGAAGCCCGAGCCCATGCTGCGGCCACGCGGGCCGCTATCCGGCCCCTGCTGGCCCGGCCCCGGCATCTGGAAGTCCGGCCCGAAGAAACGGCGGAAGAACTCCGGCATCTGCTCCATGTCCGGGCCTTGCTGGGCAGTGCGCGGATTGCGGCGGGCGCCAATCACGGTATCCACCTTGACCACGCCCGGACCGACCTGATCGACCAGCTGGGTGAAGTCAGGCAGGCCCTGCACCAGCTGCGGTGCGGGCGCGGCGCGGGTAGCGGCCACCTGTTCGGTCGGCGCATTCGGCGCCGGGCTCTGCGCGCAGGCCACCAACGGCAGGGTCATCGCCAACAGGCCAAACACCTTGTTTTGGATAAGTGGGGTCATCAGCTCGAGCCTCCAATTCAGTCAAAGCGGGAAAGAACAGCCAAGCCCGGTACGCCCAACCACAGCGCACAAACCTGGAATCCGGGGAAAACCGGTCGCCCAGAGGTGGACGACCGGCAAGCACTACTTACTGACGCGGCAACAGCCTGCGCGACTCGCCATCGTCGGCGCTTTGTGCCGGCATGCGCGGTTCAAACGGGTAGAACGTCGCCCCACGCTGCTCCTGTGCCGGGAAACTTGCGTTAAGCGCCCCCTGCGACAGCGTCGGCGCAACCGACGAGCGCGGCCAGGGCCGGGCATGCAGCACGCCGTTGCCGGTGGCGAACGGGTCCTGACGCAAGGCCGGCGTTGCCGGCAGCACCGGTGCGGCGGCAATCGCCCGCTGCGGCTCGGCCATGCGCGCAGTGCCGGCGCGTGCCGCCTGCTGGGTGCGGGTGGCGCTGCCACGGCGGGCCGTGGCGTCCTGACGACGACTCACCGCTGCGGCAACCGCAGGCGCGGCCGCAACCAGGCCAGCGACATTGCCCGCATCCGCCGAAGTCGGCGCAGAGGGCTGCACAGGCGCGGGAGCGACTTCGGCAGTAGTGGCAATCACCGGAGTAGGTGCATTGGTCTCGGGCAACTGCTCACGGGCCATGAACAAGGCCACCGCCGCTACCGACGCCGCCAACGCGGCACCGCCGCCCCAACGACGCCAACCACTGCGGGACTTGCCCGGCGCAGCGGGTGCGACAATCACCGGCCCGTTCTGCTGGGCATCGGCGTCCATCGCCTGGCGCACGCGCGCACTGAAATCCAGCGGGGCCGGTGCGCAGGCTTGGCCGCGCATCACATCGCCCAGCACCTGCCAGCGCTCCTGGCAGGCGGAAAGCTCGCTGTCGTGTTCCAGCCGGCGCAGCATGAAGCGCGCCTCATCGGCCGCCAGCTCGCCATCCACCAGCGCCGACAGCTGCTGGCGGTAATGCAATTCGAATTTGTCCGGCGCAGCTGCGGCCGGGTTACGGTCTTGCGTGCTCATACGCGACTCCGTTCACGGGTAGCGCTGGGGGTATCCAGCAAGGGACGCAGCTGTGCATCGATTGCCTCACGGGCACGGAAGATCCGCGACCGCACCGTTCCGATAGGGCATCCCATTTTCTGCGCGATATCCTCGTAACTCATGCCTTCCACCTCTCGCAACGTAATGGCCGAGCGCAGCTCTTCGGGCAACGCGTCGACCGCCTTCATCACGGTCTGTTCCAGTTCCTGGCGCATCAACTCACGCTCGGGCGTGTCGTTGTCACGCAGCCGGACCCCGCTGTCGAACTGCTCGGCGTCACCGATCTCGATGTCGTCGGTGGGCGGGCGCCGGTTGTGTGCTGCCAGGTAGTTTTTTGCGGTATTCACTGCGATCCGATGCAACCAGGTATAGAACTGGGCGTCGCCACGGAAATTCCCGATCGCGCGGTAAGCGCGGACGAAAGTGTCCTGGGCCACGTCCTGACATTCACTCCAGTCGGCGATGTAGCGCCCGATCAACGCGATGATCCGATGCTGGTACTTGCGTACCAGGACATCGAACGCCGCGCTTTCGCCGCGCTGCACACGCCGGACCAGTTCCAGGTCCAGCTCCTGCGGTGTTTCAACCTCGGCCATAACGGGCCGCACTCCTGTCAGCCCAACCGACGTCGGGCAATAAGACCGCTGTTCGCGGCAAAAGTTCAGCACCCTGTCGCAGCGGTACCGCACCAGCTTTTAACTCCCGTTCGGTTAGCCTCGCGGGGCGCTGACCAGATAAGCCCAACACACTTCCTGACATTGGGATTTGACGGCGGGGAAACAACCTCTGGATCATAGCGGTCTTCTCCATACACAACCGGATGGAACGTCCCATGCTTTCAGGCTTCGACGGGCTCCGCTTCAATCATTGGCACACCGAACTGCGCGAAGACGGCGTGGCTGTGCTCAGCCTCGACCGCAAAGACAGCCCGGTCAATGCCATGTCGCAGGACGTGCTGCTGGAACTGGGCGACATCATCGAGCGCCTGGCCATCGACCCGCCCAAGGGCGTGGTGGTGCGTTCGACCAAGGCGGCCGGCTTCATCGCCGGCGCCGATCTGAAGGAATTCCAGGAATTCGACCGCCGCGGCACCGTCAACGACGCCATCCGCCGCGGCCAGACCGTTTACCAGAAGCTGGCCGAGCTGCCCTGCCCGACCGTGGCCGCGATCCACGGCCACTGCCTGGGTGGCGGCACCGAGCTGGCCCTGGCCTGCCGCTACCGCGTGGCTTCCAACGACCAATCCACCCGCATCGGCCTGCCGGAAACCCAATTGGGCATCTTCCCGGGCTGGGGCGGCAGCTCGCGCCTGCCGCAGCTGGTGGGCGCGCCGGCGGCAATGGACATGATGCTGACCGGCCGTACCCTGTCGGCATCGGCCGCGCGCGCCATCGGCCTGGTCGACAAGGTAGCTGCCCCGGCGGTACTGCTGGATGCAGCCGTGGCCCTGGTACAGACGGGGGTGACCCGCCCGTTCAAGCAGCGCGCCACCGCCTGGGCCACCAACACCTTCCTTGCCCGCAAGATCCTGGCCCCGCAGATGGCCAAACAGGTCGCGCGCAAGGCCAAGAAGGACCAGTACCCGGCGCCTTACGCGCTGATCAGCACCTGGGAGCGCACCGGCGGCAGCCCGATCCAGAAGCGTCTGGACGCCGAGCGCCGCGCCGTGGTCAAGCTGGCCAGCAGCCCGACCGCACGCAACCTGATCCGCATCTTCTTCCTGACCGAGCGGCTCAAGGGCCTGGGCGGCAAGGACTCGGGCATCAAGCATGTGCACGTGGTGGGTGCCGGTGTGATGGGCGGCGATATTGCTGCCTGGGCCGCCTACAAGGGCTTCAATGTGACCCTGCAGGACCGCGAGCAGCGCTTCATCGACCCGGCCATGGCCCGCGCGCAAGCCTTGTTCGACAAGAAGGTCCGTGACGAGAGCAAGCGCCCGGAAGTGGCCGCACGCCTGAAGGCCGACCTGGCCGGCGACGGCGTGGCCCAGGCTGATCTGGTGATCGAAGCCATCATCGAGAACCCGGAAGCCAAGCGCGAGTTGTACCAGACGCTGGAGCCGAAGATGAAGGCCGACGCGCTGCTCACCACCAATACCTCGTCGATCCCGCTGGTCGAGCTGCGTGACCACATCCAGCGCCCGGCGCAGTTTGCCGGCCTGCACTACTTCAACCCGGTGGCACAGATGCCGTTGGTGGAAATCATCCACCACGACGGCATGTCGCCGGAGACGGAGAAGCGCCTGGCGGCATTCTGCAAGGCACTGGGCAAGTTCCCGGTGCCGGTCGCCGGCACCCCGGGCTTCCTGGTCAACCGCGTGCTGTTCCCGTACATGCTGGAAGCCGCAACCGCCTACGCCGAGGGCATCCCCGGCCCGGTGATCGACAAGGCTGCGGTCAAATTCGGCATGCCGATGGGCCCGATCGAGCTGCTGGATACGGTGGGCCTGGACGTGGCCGCTGGCGTCGGCAAGGAGCTGGCGCCATTCCTGGGCCTGCAGATCCCGGCCGCATTGGCGACAGTGGAGCCGAACAAGCGCGGCAAGAAGGACGGCCAGGGCATCTACAAGTGGGAGAACGGCCGCGCGGTGAAGCCTGAAGTGGCCAAAGACTATCAGGCGCCGTCGGATCTGGAAGACCGCCTGATTCTGCCCCTGCTCAACGAAGCGGTAGCCTGCTTGCACGACGGCGTGGTGGCCGATGCCGACCTGCTCGATGCCGGCGTGATCTTCGGCACCGGCTTTGCCCCGTTCCGCGGCGGCCCGATCCAGCATATCCGTGCGACTGGCGTGGATGTACTGGTCGAGAAGCTGAAGACCTTGCAGGCCCGGCACGGTGATCGTTTCGCACCGCGGCCGGGCTGGGACATGCCGGAGCTGCGTGAGCCGGTTGTTTGATTTTTAGTGGCTGATTGAATGAAAAACGGAGCCGAAAGGCTCCGTTTTTCGTTCCACCTGTAGTGCCGAGCCATGCTCGGCAAGGGGTCTTGCCGGCAATTCATCAGCGGTGTTTGTAGGAGCGGCGTAAGCCGCGAAGCCAAAGATCAATCAGATTGCAGTTGTTCCGGTAATTCCAGCAATGCCAGCTTCGCGGCTTACGCCGCTCCCACAATGCCAAAGCGCCACCGGTAAAGCCCCTGCCGAACATGGCTCGGCACTACCTTTAGCGGTGCACATGCCCATGATGACCTTGATCATCCGGCCCGTGCGCATGACCTTCGTGATCATGATCAGCACCGCCCGCCTTCTTGTCAGCACAATCGTCGCCACAGTGATCAGCTTCCACCTGCACCGTCACGTGGTCGATATCAAACCGCTCATGCAGCAGATCGGCCAACTGCCGACGCAGTACGTCCGGCGCCTGTCCATCTTCCATCACCACGTGCACGGTCAAGGCCGGCGTGCTCGATGCCAGCGCCCATACATGCAGATCATGGATACCGGCCACGCCAGCATGACCGCGCAGCGCCTGCTCGATATCGGCCAACACCACGCCCTTGGGCACGCCTTCCAGTAATACGTTGATCGCATCGCGCAGCAGCACCCAGGTGCGCGGCAGCACCCACAAACCAATCAGTACCGCCAGAATCGGATCAACCAAGGTCCAGCCGGTGAAGTGGATGATCAGACCGCCGATGATCACCGCCACCGAGCCAAGCATGTCACTCCACACTTCCAGGTAGGCGCCCTTGACGTTCAGGCTCTCGCCACTGCCCGCACTGAGCAGACGCATCGCGATCAGATTCACCACCAGGCCGAACGCGGCAACCCACATCATCCCGGTCGAGGCAATCGCCTGCGGCTGCTGGAAGCGTTGCGCGGCCTCAAACAAGATATAGATGCCAACGCCGAACAACAGCAGGCCGTTCGCCACCGCACCCAGTGCTTCCAGGCGGGCGTAACCATAAGTGCGCCTGGCATCGGGCGGGCGCCGGCTCAGGCGCACGGCGGTCAGCGCGATCATCAGCCCGAGCGCATCGGTGGCCATATGCGCGGCATCGGACAGCAGCGCCAGGCTGTTGGTCCAGAACGCGCCGATGACTTCGACCACCAGGTAAGCGGTGGTCAGTCCCAGCGCCCACCACAATGGTTTTTCGTGGCGGATCTCGCTGGGCAGATGATTGTGGTCGTGACTCATGGCTGGCTCCTTATGGCGGGGCCAGCTTAGTCAGCCTGTTGTGGCGGAGACTATTACATCGCCGCCACCGATTCAGCGATCAGCGCGGACCCAGTACGGTCTGCATGTCATCACCCTGCGGCATGCCCGAACGCATCTGCACCGTGCCGTCCGCGTCCTTGAACAGAATGCCCGGCGTGCCCTGGAAGCCGAGATCAAGCATCAACGCTTCATTGGCACGCAGCTTGGCCTGTACCGCAGCCGGCACCGTCGCCAGCGGCTTGATGCCGCCCTTGTCGAAATCACGCTCGTTCTGCACCAGCGCCTGCTCCGGCGAGGCTGCACCGAGAATCGCCGCAGCCTTGTTGGCGCTGTCCTCGCGGATCACGCCGACCAGGATCTGCCGGATCTGCACCTTGCCCGCTGCCACCCACGGCTGCGCCGCCTGCCAGAAATGATTGCAGTACGGGCAGTTCGGATCGGAGAAGGAATAAATGATGCGCGGCGCATCCGCCTTGCCATCGCGGACCCAGTGGCTGGCTTCCACCTTGGCCCAGGCCTGCTGGCCCATCGGCCCGGACACCAGCTCCTTGAGCTTGGCTGCGCTGACATCTTCGCCCTTGGCGTTGACCAGGGTGCCCACCACCGCGTACTGGCCATCCTTGGATACGTACACGCCCAGCGGGCGTTGGCCGGCGACACCGGCGTAGCCGGTCAGGCCAACCGGCGTTTCGAACGTGCCCATGAACTCCACTCCCTGCGAACGCAGGGTCTTCACCACGGCCGGTTCATCGGCCGCGGCCGGCTTGGTGGCAGGCGCAGCCGGAGCCGGAGCACTGGCGGTCTGTGCGCAGGCCAGCGGCGACAGCGCCATGGCGGACAACAACAGCAACATGGAACGGGAACGCATCATCGTGTGTCTCTTTCAGTAAAGGAGTTATTGCATCTCGCGCAGACGCGCTTCCAAGGTGGCGCGCGACAACTCGCCCATATGCACATTGCGCAGCCGCCCATCGGCAGCAAAGAACAGCGTTGTCGGCAATGCGCGGGCGCCGGTCTGCTGCATCACCCGCGAGTCGGCATCCAGCAGCACATTGCTCAACTGCATTTTTTCAGCGCGCAGATAGTCGGCAACTTCGTCGCGGGTTTCGCCCTGGTTGGCGAATACGAACTGCACATGCGGGTGCGCCAGCTGCGCCTGTTCCAGCACCGGCATCTCGCGCCGACACGGCCCACACCAGGTCGCCCAAAGATTGATCACGGTGGGCTTGCCAGCGAAGGCGGCCAGCGGCGCCGGCTTGCCCTGCATATCAACCAGCACTGCATCGGGCAACGGAATCGAAGACCGCTGCAACGCGAACAGCGCCATCCCGCCGATCAGCCAGAACGCCGCGCCAGCGGCGAGTCCCAGCAACACTGGCTTGCGCAGAAGGCGTTGGCGCGTTTTCCACAACGCATAAGCGGCGGCGACCAGCAGACCGGCCCAGATCGAATAACCGCCATCGCCCAGGCGAATGATGGACAGCGGCTGCGTCAGGTAGTCACTGGCATGCATAGCCACATGGGCCAGGCGTGCACCCAGCAAACCCAGTAGAAACGCATCCAACACCACCGCGCCGGCACGGCTGCGCATTCCATCGGCAGCCGGTGCCAACGCACGCGCGAAGAACCAACCAATCGCCAGCGCCAACAATGCAACCAACGCCATCAACGGAAACGGACCGGCGCTGATCATTCAGCCAATCCGATGCCGCCAAGCACAACCCAACTTGAACAAACAGTGAATTCAACCATCAACACAAAGTCCTCAAAAAACTGCTGTTGTTGCCGATAATGACCGGCTGCCTCTTGGCACTTTACCGGTCGTACGCATGAATATCGCCCCCTCGCCCCATCCCTCTTCCGACACCGACAGCAGCGCGCTGGCCGACGCCTGGAAACTCAGCCTCGAGGCTGCCGGCCCCGCCGCAGGCAACGTGCTGGCCGATCTGGCCGAGGGCCATGCCGCCGAACTCGCCGCACATTTTTACAAGGTCATGATGAATGACGCGCGTGCCTCACGCTCGATGTCACATGATCAGGTGCGGGTGCGCCTGCAACCGGCGATGCAGCGCTGGGTACGTGATCTTCTGCGGGCCAGCACCGCCGACGTCGAACAGTTGATCGCCCACCAGCGTGTCATCGGCGATGTGCACGCACGCGTGGGCATACCGGTGGACTTGGTCACCCGCGGCACCCGCGTGCTGAAACAACGCCTGTTCCAGTTGATCGGCGAACAGGCCGGGCATGGCGAAACCGCACACGCGGCCATCGCCAGCCTTACCGCTTCGTTCGATATCGCGCTGGAGGGTATGACACTTGCCTATTCCAATGCACGGGAACGTTCATCACGCACCGATGCGGCGTACCGCCTGTTCTCGCTGGTGCAGAACGTCAGCACCGAGCGCGAACGCCAGCGCGCCTTGCTGCTGGACTGGGAAAACACCTTGCTTTACGCACTTGCGGCGCAGGGCGACATGGGCGGTTTCCAGACCCTCGCGCGCTCGGAGTTCGGCCTGTGGTTCAACCACAAGGGTATTCCGAGTTTTGGCGAGAGCTCGGAAACCCGCCAGATCAGCGCCCTGATCAGCGAGGTTGACCAGTTGCTGCAGCACACCCTGCAGCAGGACGGCGACCCCGCCGTGCGCAGTGCGCAGCTGCAGGAGGTACGCACCAAGGTCAGCCAGGCGCGCAGCCTGCTGGGCATGTTGTTCGAACGCATCGGCGAACTGGATGCCGGCTGCGACGCCTTGACCAATCTGCTAAATCGGCGCTTCCTGCCCACTGTGCTGCGCCGTGAGATAGAACTGGCGGAAAAGTCATCCGACGGCTTTGCCGTGCTGTTGCTGGACCTGGACCATTTCAAGGCAATCAACGACACCCATGGCCACGAAGCCGGCGACCGCGCCCTGCAGCATGTGGCCGGCATCCTCAGCCAGTTCACCCGGGGCAGCGATTACGTGTTCCGCTATGGCGGCGAAGAGTTTGTGGTGGTGCTGGTCGCCGTCGACGAACGGCAGGCCCTGGTGATCGCCGATGGCCTGTGCCGGCGCATGGCCGATACCCCCGTCACCCTGGCCGATGGCCAGCTGCTGGAGATCAGTGCCAGCATCGGCGTGGCCCTGTATGACGGTCACCCCGACTACGAGAGAGTAATGGCACGCGCCGATGCCGCCATGTACCAGGCCAAGAAGCAGGGACGCAACCGGGTGGTACTGGGCAATGACGCCCTGCCGGTTGCACCGGGACGCAGCGGGCTGCGCCGCGATTGAGCGCGCGCAACCAACCGATAGCACATGCCGTGCGGGCAGCAACGGCCTAGGCTGGGCACGGGTGCATCAGGTCACCCGACTCCGGAATCCGTCATGCCCGCAACCCGCGCCCTGCTCATCGCGCTGCTGTGCAGTGCCCTGCCCCTGTGGCAGGCCAACGCCCGCGAAGTGCCTGAACCGGCCGACCACGTACCGGCCGATGGCCCTTACCTATTCCGCGACGGCAAACGGCTGCAGGCGCAGTGGATCTGTGACGACCAGGTCATCACCCGCCAAGTCAAACGGAAGCGCGACATCGCCCGCGGCGTGATGCCCGAATGCGGCTACCCGCATCCATTGCACATCGCCCCACTTGCCGATCCCGCCGTAGCCATATTGCCGGCGGTGCCGCGCATCGTCGCCGTCTCCGACATCCACGGCCAGTACGGTCTGCTGCGGCAACTGCTGCGCGCCAACGGCGTCATCGACCCGAACGACAACTGGGCGCTGGGACAGGACACGCTGGTGATCGCCGGCGATGTATTCGACCGCGGCCCGCAGGTCACCGAAGCATTCTGGCTGCTGTACAGCCTGCAGCAGCAGGCCGCGCAGGCTGGTGGCGCAGTGCACTTCGTGCTCGGCAACCACGAGACCATGGTGCTGTACGACGACCTGCGCTACGTCAATCCCAAGTACCTGCGCAGCGCGCAGCTGCTGGGCCGCAGCTACCCGCAGTTGTATGGAGCCGATACGGTGATCGGCCAATGGCTGCGGACCCGGCCGGTATTGCTGCGCATCGGCGATACCTTGTTCCTGCATGGCGGCATTTCGCCCGAGGCCTTGCCGCTGGCTCTGGATCAAACCACAACCAACGCGGCCTACCAGGCATCGCTGGGCCGGCCCAAGGCCGAGGTCAAAGCCGATCCAATCACCGCACCGCTATACGACGGCAAGACCAGCCCGATCTGGTACCGCGGCTATTTCGACGGGCGCCTGGACACGGCCGGCGTACAGGGCGTGCTCGACCAGCTCGGGCTCAAGCGCATCGTCGTCGGCCACACGTCCATGCCGCATGTCAGCAGCTTCCATGGCGATCGCATCATCGCCATCGACAGCAGCATCAAGGATGGTCAGAACGGCGAACTGTTGTTCATCGAGAACGGCAAGCTCAGCCGCGGCTTGCTGGATGGCAGCCGCGTGCCATTGGCGACCGGTCAGATGGAAAGCGAGGACTGAAGAACACGTCGCAAAAAGCTCTCAGAAATTGACTCTTTATGACGTCAGGTTTCATCTGACATTCACATAGCAATAACCTCATCTCGACCATGGTAAATGAGCAGGCTCGGCGCAGATTCGAGGGAGGCGGTCGGCGCGCGGGTAGCGGTTGAACTGGTGATCCCGTGGCAGGAATCCGTTCCGGCCGCCAATGGTGTTTCTCCCCCCGGAACACGCGATGAAACCACTGACGCTGGCCACATTGCTGCCATTTGCACTGCTGCCCGCCACGGCAGGCGCGCAGGACTCCGTTGCCGCCCTGCGCGCAGAAATCGCCCAGGCCCAGCAACACCTGCAGTCGCTCAACGCTCGGCTTGATGCACTGGAACAAGGGCAGCCCAGTCCTTCGGCGAAACCTCCGCCATCGCCGACCTCGGCATCGCAGCTCACAACCGCGCCGCCCAACCCCGAGACTCCGCGCAACAGCCAGTCATCGATTGCGCAGACCATCATTCCCGCCCGCGATTCGGTTGCCGATCCGTCTACCGGCGCCTCGCGCCCGGACAACGCCCCCTCGCCCAACGACCCGGAACTGAAAGGCTTCATCGCCATTCCTGGCACCCAGACCCTGATCCGGCTCGGTGGCTACGCCAAGCTCGACGCCATCGCCGATAGCCGCGCCGCCGGCGACACCGAGCAGTTCATTCCCTCGTCGATGCCGGTGGATGGCCCGCACCGCGATGTCTCGCATTTCGGCATGCATGCCAAGCAGACCCGTTTCAGCTTCGAAGCGCGTCGGCCAACCACGCATGGGAACCTGCGCTTCTACCTGGAGAACGACTTCTTCGGCAGCAGCGACAGCTATGAGTTCCGCCTGCGCCATGCCTACGGGCAGCTGGGCAACACCTATGCCGGCTACGGCTATTCCACCTTCATGGATGCCGACTCGCTGCCGGATACCCTGGACTTTGCCGGGCCCGGTGCGGCCGGCTACCTGCTGGTTGCCGGCATCCACCACAGCTTCGCGCTGGGCAAGGGCAATACCTTGACCGTGGCCGCCGAAGATCCGGATTCACAGCTGGCCAACATCGGCCAGAACGACAGCAGTGTGGAGCACCTTCCCGATGTCAGCCTGATCGCGCGCATGGAGCGCGATTGGGGCCATCTGCAACTGGGCGCGGTGCTGCGCAGCCTGCGCTATGACGGCGACGGCCGCAGCGACCGCACGTTTGGCGGCGGCCTGCAGTTGAGCGGCTCCTATGCCGTGGCCGAGCGCGACCTGTTGCTGTTCGGGCTGGTCGGCGGCAAGGGCATCAGCCGCTATACCGCCGACCTCACCGGATCCAACCTGGATGCCGCCATCGATGGCGACGGCCGGCTCAAGGCGCTGCCGCTGCGCGGCGGCTTCTTCGGCTACACCCATTACTGGTCGGAGCTGTGGCGGTCCAACCTCATCTACGGGCAACTGCAGATCGACAGCGCCGACGCGCTGGCCAGCGATGCGTTCCGCCGCAGCCGCTATGCCGCACTGAACCTGCTCTGGAGCCCGGCACCGTCGTGGACCATGGGCATGGAGCTGCTGTACGGCCAGCAACAACTGCAGGACCGCCGTGATGCGGACACGCTGCGCCTGCAGGGCAGCCTTCAATACAACTTCATCAAGTAACAGGCAGCCGATGCCTGCACGCACCACGTGCAGCTCGCCACCCAACGATTCACGCAATGTCCTTCCCATCGAATGAACCGGCTTAGCCGGTGAAAGGAGATAGTCATGGCAGGTCAGAAGAAAATCGGGGTCGTTGGCGCGACCTTCCTGGTGGCAGGCAACATGATGGGCTCAGGCGTGTTCCTGCTGCCATCGAGCCTGGCCAAAATCGGCACCGCCTCGATCTGGGGTTGGCTGGTAACCACGGCCGGTGCGTTGCTGCTGGCCTTCGTATTCGCAAAGCTCGGCAAGCTGGCGCCCAAAGCCGGTGGCCCCTACGCCTATGCACGTGACTGGTTCGGCCCGTACATGGGCTTCCAGACCAATACCATCTACTGGTTCGCCAACTGGATCGGCAATGTCGCCATCCCGATCGCAGCCGTCGGTTACTTCAGCTACTTCTTTCCCATTCTTTCCGAACCATTGCCCCGCTGCATCGCGGTACTGCTGCTGGTATGGGCATTGAGCTTTGCCAACGTGATCGGCCCGTCCTTCGTCAGCCGCGTGCAGACGGTGACCACAAGCTTCGCGCTGGTGCCGATCCTGGGCATTGCCATCTTCGGCTGGTTCTACTTCGACCCCACCATCTTCAAGGGCGCCTACAACGTTTCCGGCCAATCCAATTTCGGTGCGGTCTCCAGCGCGGCAGCGCTGACCCTGTGGGCCTTCATTGGCGTGGAATCGGCGTCGGTTACCGCCGGCGTGGTGGAAAACCCGGAAAAGAACGTGGCCCGCGCAACCCTGGCCGGGGTATTCCTGGCGGCAATTGCCTATATCGCCAGCTCGTCGGTGATCATGGGCATGGTACCCAACGCCGACCTGCAGGTATCGGATGCGCCGTTCGCGTTGGCCGCGGCAAGCGCGGTGGGTGGCTGGGGCGGCGCGTTGGTGAGCCTGTGCGCCTTCGTCGGTGCCGCCGGTTCATTGGGCGGCTGGATCCTGTTGACCGCGCAGAGTGCCAAGGCGGCCTCGGATGATGGTCTGTTCCCCAGCGTTTTCAGCAAGATCAACAAGGACGAGGTGCCCGTCAGGGGCGTGCTGATCGTCGCCGTGCTGATGACGCTGGCGGTGCTGATCACCTCCACCTCGGAAACCGCCTCAGCGCAGTTCGACGTGATCACTTCGGCGGCGGTGGTGCTGACCCTGCTGCCCTATATCTACTCCTGCGTGGCCTGCTACTTCGTGGTCGAGCGCTCGCATACGCTGGCCCACACCGGCGCGTTCTGGCTGTTGACCAGCATCACCGTCGTCTACTGCCTGTGGGCCATCTATGGTTCGTCCGGCAGCATCGTGCAGTACGCCTTCCTGTTCGTACTGTTCATCACCGTGTTCTATCCGTTCTTCAGCGATGAGCGCCGCAAGCAGCGCCTGGCCAAATTCACTCCGACCGGCACTGCACGTGCCACCTCGAACTGATCCCCCGCTCGGTAGATAGGAACAACGCCATGTATTTCAAATCACTGGACTACCCGATCATCATCATCGATGCCGACTACGAGTCGCCGCGCATCAACGGCATCCTGATCCGCGCCCTGGCCGATGAGCTGCGCAGGAACGACCAGCGCGTGCTCTCCGGCCTGAACCTGGACGATGCCCGCGCCGGCGCACGCACCTATGTGGCCGCCTCGGCGGTACTGATCTCCATCGACGGTACCGAGGACGACGACGATCAGTTCCAACGCCTGCTGGCATTCCTGCGTGAGCAAAGCCAACGTCGCGCCGACCTGCCGGTGTTCCTGTATGGCGAACGCCGCACCATCGAGAAAATACCGAGCAAGCTGCTCAAGTTCGTGCACGGCTACATCTTCCTGTTCGAGGACACCAAGAGCTTCATCGCCCGCCAGGTGATGCGCGCGGCCGAGTCGTACATGGGCAAGCTGCTGCCACCGTTCTTCAAGGCCCTGGTGCACCATTCTGCGGAGTCCAACTATTCGTGGCATACGCCAGGCCATGCAGGCGGCGTCGCCTTCACCAAGTCACCGGTGGGGCGTGCGCTGCATCAGTTCTATGGTGAAAACACCCTGCGCAGCGATCTGTCGATCTCGGTGCCGGAGCTGGGTTCGCTGCTCGACCATACCGGCCCGATCCGTGAGGCCGAAACCGAGGCCGCACGCAACTTTGGTGCGGACCATACCTTCTTCGTCACCAATGGCACCTCCACCGCCAACAAGATCGTCTGGCATGGCACGGTCGGACGCGGCGACATCGTGTTCGTGGACCGCAACTGCCACAAGTCGCTGCTGCACGCGCTGATCATGACCGGTGGCATCCCGGTCTATTTCACTCCCAGCCGCAACGCGCACGGCATCATCGGCCCGATCAGTCTGGATCAGTTCTCCGCAGAAGCACTGCAGAAGATGATCCAGGCCAATCCCTTGGCCAGCAAGGCGGCCAAGCCCGGCGTCAAGCCGCGCATCGCGGTGGTCACCAACTCCACCTATGACGGGCTTTGCTACAACGCCGAGAAGATCGCCGACAACCTCGGCACAGCGGTGGACTTCCTGCACTTCGACGAAGCCTGGTACGCCTATGCCGCGTTCCATCCTTTCTACGAGAACCACTACGGCATGGCCAAGGGCAAGCCGCGCGAGCAGGACGCGATCATCTTCACCACCCATTCCACGCACAAATTGCTGGCTGCGTTCTCGCAGGCATCGATGATCCATGTGCGCAATGCCGCCACGCGCGAACTGGATGCCGAGCGTTTCAACGAATCGTTCATGATGCACACTTCCACCAGCCCGCATTACGGCATCATCGCCGCCTGCGATGTCGCCTCGAAAATGATGGAGGGTGAGGCCGGCAAATCGCTGGTGCAAGAAATGCACGATGAAGCCGTCACCTTCCGCCGGGCGATGCTGCATGTCGGCGAAGACCTGGGCCGTGATGACTGGTGGTTCAAGGTCTGGCAACCCGATGGCGTGGAGCGCAACCTGGCCAAGGGCGACAGCTCCAAGCCGATGGTCACCTCGCGCCCGGACTGGTACCTGCGCCCGGCTGCGCACTGGCACGGTTTCGACAACCTGGCCGATGACTATGTGCTGATCGATCCGGTCAAGGTGACGTTGCTGACGCCAGGGCTGGCGATGGACGGAGAGATGGGCAAGTTGGGCATCCCGGCGGCGGTGCTGAGCAAGTTCCTGTGGTCACGCGGCATCACCGTGGAGAAGACCAATCTGTATTCGGTGCTGTTCCTGTTCTCGATGGGCATCACCAAGGGTAAATGGAGCACGCTGGTCACCGAGTTGCTGGCGTTCAAGGACCTGTACGACGCCAACGCACCACTGAGCCAGTCGCTGCCCAGCCTGCTCGAAGGCGGTGCGACGGCCTACGCTGGCTGGGGGCTGCGCGATCTGTGTACGGCCCTGCATGACTTCAACCGCGAATTCCGCGTGGCCGAGGTGATGCGCGAGATGTATGTGGAGCTGCCGGAACCGGTGATCACCCCGGCCGAAGCCTACAACCACCTGGTGCGCGGCGAGATTGAACGGGTGGACATCGACCAGCTCAGCGGCCGCGTCGCTGGCACCATGCTGGTGCCCTACCCGCCAGGCATCCCGACCATCATGCCCGGTGAACGTTTTGGCGCCAGCGACGAGCCCATCATCCAGTCACTGCGCATCGCCCGCGAGCAGAACGCGCGCTTCCCGGGGTTCGAATCGGATGTGCATGGTTTGATCATCGACACCAGCGGCGAGAAGCCGAGTTATCGGGTAGAGGTTTTGAAGATTTGACCGCAAGGAAAAAGCGGAACCCAGGCTGTTTCTTCTCCCGCTTGCGGGAGAAGGTGGCCCGCAGGGATGGATGAGGGGAGCTTTTGGCTTTTGGCTTTTGGCTTTTGGCTTTTGGCTTTTGGCTTTTGGCTTTTGGCTTTTGGCTTTTGGCTCTGGCTCCGCTCCGCTCCGCTCTGCTCTGCTCAGATCAAAATCTGCTCCACGTGCTATCAAAGCGCCCTCACCCCAACCCCTCTCCCGTAAACGGGAGAGGGGCTTTCAAAGCCTGCCCCCCCCTTACATGGCTACTGCGCCGTCAACCCGCAAATGACCAGCACACGGAAAGAACAACAGGTGTTGCAACGCTCTATCGCCGCAACCGTACTGGTCGCGGCGATCGGTTTCTTTGGCGGCATGCTTGCCCGCTCGCAGGCGATCCTGTTCGATGGCATCTACAGCATGGTGGATCTGGCGCTGACGCTGGTGGCACTGGCGGTGCTGCGGCTGATGGCCAAGGAACAGAGTCCTCGCTTCCAATATGGGTTCTGGCACCTGGAGCCCATGGTTGAAGCGCTGGGCGGCGCCATCCTCAGCCTTGCCTGCATCTACGCGCTGGCCAACGCGGTGATCGGCCTCAGCGATGGCGGCCATGAAACACGACTCGGCCCCGGCCTGCTCTGGGCCGCGCTGCTGGTGGTGGTGGACCTGGCGATGGCAGTCTGGATCGGTCGCCACGCCCGTCGACTGCAATCGGGCCTGCTGGCGCTGGATGCGCGCGCCTGGCTGCTGACCGGCTTGATGAGCCTGGCGGTGGTGCTGTCCTTCGTCATCGCCTTGGCACTGCGCGGTGGCGCGCATGAACACTGGATTCCCTACCTGGACCCGCTGGTGCTGGCCTGCATCAGCCTCGCTACGCTGCCGGTACCGCTGCGTGGCGCGTGGAAGGCCGCCCGTGAAGTGCTGCAGGTTGCCCCCGACGAGCTGGACCAGCTGGTGCAACAGGTGATGCAGCAGTTCGTCGACAAGCATCGGTTTGAAGGCTTCACCAGCCATGTGGCCAAGATCGGCCGCATGCAGTTCGTCGAGATCCACATCCTCACCCGCGCCGACACCCAACTGGGCAGCATCGGTGACGTCGACCGCCTGCGCGATGAAATCGCATCACAGCTGGACGCACGCTCCGGCCGCTTCTGGCTGACCATCGATTTCACTTCCGATCCGGCCTGGACATGAGCACGGCAACACCCCGGAAAATGGGCCTGACCATGGCGACCATGCTGGTCGCCGGCAACATGATTGGCACTGGCGTATTCCTGCTGCCGGCCAACCTGGCCACGGTCGGCAGCATCTCCTCGGTGGGCTGGCTGATTGCCACCGCCGGCGCCATCGCGCTCGGGCTGGTGTTCGCCCGCCTGTCGCAACTGGACCCGCAACCGGGCGGGCCGTACGCCTACGCGCGCGACGCATTCGGCAACTACATCGGCTTCGTCAGCAACTACGCGTATTGGTTCGGCAACTGGATCGGCAATGTCGCCATCGCGCTGGTCGTGACCGGTTACCTCAGTCACCTGTGGCCATGGCTGCAGGATGTCTATCCGCGCCTTGGCTTCACCCTGGCGGTGATCTGGCTGCTGAGCCTGGCCAATGCACGCGGCGCCCGCTGGATCGGCGCGCTGGAAACCGGCACCTTGCTGTTGGCGCTGATCCCGATACTGGGCATCACCATCTTCGGTTGGTGGTGGTTCGACCCGGCGCTGTTCAGTGCCGGCTGGAACGTCAGCGGCATGGACGACAGCGCGGCGATCTCGCGCAGTGCGTCCATCGCGCTGTGGGCGTTCATGGGCGTGGAGAGCGCGGCGGTATCGGCCGATGTGATCGACAACCCCAAACGCAACATCCCGCTCGCCACCCTGCTTGGGCTGGCGCTGGCAGCGGTGATCTACATCAGCTGCTCACTGGTGATCATGGGCATGGTGCCGATGGCCCAGCTGCGCGATTCCTCGGCGCCGTTCGCCGATGTCGCGCAGTTGATGGTCGGGCCGTGGGGCGTGCTGGTGATCGCACTGTGCGCCATCTTCAAATCGGTGGGTGCGCTGGGCGGCTGGATGTTGCTGGTCGGGCAATCGGCCAAGGCGGCGGCAGAGGATGGCCTGTTTCCGCGCGTGTTTTGCCGGCTCAACCGCCACGGCATGCCAGGCACCGGGCTGATGATCGTGGCGGTGTTGATGAGCGGCCTGCTGCTGGTGACGTCCTCGCCCACCCTGGCCCGCCAGTTCGACCAGCTGACCAATATCGCGGTACTGCTGACCATCATTCCTTACCTGTTCTCGGCCGGCGCGCTGATCACCACCACGCTTGAGCGTGGCGAACAGGGCTGGATGCGCGCCGCCTGCCTGCTGACTGCCGCCGTGGCTGTCACCTACTGCCTGTACGCCCTGCTCGGCGCAGACGCCGAACTGCTGGCCTACGCCACCGTGGCAGTCCTGTTCAGCGCGGCACTGTACCCGTTCTTCCGCCAGCGGATGCTGGGGACTGGCAAGACCAGCAGGCCATCGCGCAGCGACTAGGTCAAAGCCTGGAAGACCGTAGTCGATAGCGATGCCGCTCGCCATCCAGCTGCGTACGCAGTCGCTCCGCAGCCAACCGTCGGGCCATCGCAACGATCTCCCCGGTTTTCGTGCATCGCCGGTTCTGGACTGGACGCCGCGCCCTGTGCGAGCGGCACAAGCCGCGCAAATCGCGCACTTGTCCGCTGCAGGCACCAGCGCATTGGCGCCCCTCAGCATCGCAATCCTTGCATATCACCTGCATCGGTCTTGATGAAAATCAAACATCTACCCAACAACAAGCGCCAGCGCGGCGGCCCGTTGCAATGTTCCAATTCAACCAACTCACGCCAACGTGTTGACACCTGCATCACCTGTTGAACATCTTCGTTCCCGCAGATAACGGCAGTCACCCATCAATACCCGTGGAGCTGAGCCCGCAATGGAAGCTAGTGCGACATCGCAGACACGACCATCAACAGGCAACATGCTGCAGGCAGCGAAGATGCCACCCGCTCCGCGTTATCGCAGTGACGATACTCAGCGAACGAACCCGCTTTTCTTTGCTACCACCATCAGCTGTCGCCGACGGATCTCCCCGCCTCACCCGCCAGTGCCAGATCTCTGCAAGGCAGCGCACAACGGGTTGAGGCGCCCGCACTGCACACCGGCCACGAGTCTTCCGCCACACGCCGCCAGCAAGGCCTTTGCTTCGATTGACGCCGCCCCGATCGATCACCCGGGCAAAGCATCGAACGGCGCCACTGGCGACACCTGAGCACTCGCTGCGCTGAGCGCTCATGTAGCGGCGTTCCAGCGCAGCTTTCCCCTTCCATCAACACGGTCGCTTCCGCGCGGTGCGGAACGCGAATGGGCAACGCCGTGCCTGAAAAAAAACCACCCCGCCATCGCCCCGCACTGCCAGCACCCGCAATACCAACGCGCAGTACCGCAGCAGAAAAGCAGGCGTACAAAGCCCCGGCACCGCCGGTTCCGTACCACCACCACTGGAGAGAGTTCATGCAGAAATCGTTCGCCCCGCCAAGACGGCGGGCTGCAGCCATCAACGGTATCAGTCGCCTGTCCTTGGCCCTGCTTTCAGCAATGGCCGCTACACAGCCGGTAATGGCCCAACAGCCGGCAACCGAAGCGGAAACCGCTACCAAGGATCTGGACGCTGTGATGGTCAGGTCCACGCACCAGGTAAAGCCGCTTCAGCGCACGCCGATCTCGATCAGCGTCGTTACCGCCGAACAGCTTGATCGCACCAATATGAGCAACATCTCCGACCTGCAGTATCTGGCCCCGGGCGTTTCGTTTTCGGCCACCGCAGGCACCGCCAACGGCGGCGGCTTCCAGGTTCGCGGTATCGGCACGCAAGCGTTCAGCGTCGCCTCCGAGCAGACCGTGGGCACGGTGGTTGACGATGTCGTCATCGGCATCCCACGCGACCCCGGTGTGACCGGCTTCAGCGATATCGAACATATCGAAGTGCTGCGTGGCCCGCAGGGCACCTTGTTCGGCAAGAACGCCTCTGCCGGCGTGGTCAACATCAGTACCCGCAACCCCGAGATTGGCAGCAACGCCACTTCACTGTCGCTGTCGCTGGGCCAGCGCAACGAACATGTGGCGCGCGTCACCACCAATCTTGCCGTCGGCGATACGTCCGCATTCCGCCTGTCGGCCTATTTCAAGGAGCAGGACGGGTCCATAGCAAGTGCCTTCCACGATTGGAATATCGGCGACCAGACCGGTCGCGGAGTACGCGGCAAGTGGCTGTGGTCGCCCACCGAAAACCTCGACCTGCTGCTGATCGCCGAGCGGCAGACCTTGCTCAATCGCACGATTGCCATACCGTACACGCTGGGCACCGACCAAGGGTTCAACAATGCGCTTGCCGGGCTTGGCGAGGTGGGTGGCGACAACTTCCGCAGCCTGGGCGACGCCGATGCAATGGCGTTTCAAGGGGTGACCGGCTTTTCCGCAAAGGCCGATCTGAAGCTACCCAATGGTGCCCAGCTCACTTCGATCAGCGCTTACCGTGGTTCCACCGTGAACCAGATGCACGACATCGACCAGACCCCAGCCAACTTTCTGAACAACAACCTCACCACCATCCGCGCCCATCAGATCAGCCAGGAATTCCGCCTTGCCGACAGGCTGTTGGATGAGCGGATGGACTATGTCCTGGGCGCCTATTACGTCAACGTGGCCAGTACCTACGAGTATTTTGCCTACGGCGGTTTCAACTACGACATGCCTGAGCCCGATTCCCTGTTTTCACTGAACGGACCAAAGCAGCATGTGGACGCGGACACCAAGAGCTATGCCTTCTACGCCAATACCAGCTACCAACTGAGTGATCGCTGGGCGGCCAGCGCTGGCCTGCGCTATACCCATGACAAGGTGGTCGCAGGCATGACCCCGATCGACGTAGCCACCATCAATGGCAAGCCGCTGCTGCCAATGAACACCGTGCTGGCCTCGTCGGGGCAGATCAGCAAGGAC
The DNA here is from genome assembly GCF_039674165.1 of Stenotrophomonas terrae. GTDB lineage: Bacteria > Pseudomonadota > Gammaproteobacteria > Xanthomonadales > Xanthomonadaceae > Stenotrophomonas > Stenotrophomonas terrae_A. Next base: position 8,118 of record NZ_JBDJMY010000014.1, on the reverse strand, counting down.
AACGTGTCTGGAAAGGTTGCGGTGCAATTCCAGCAGACGCCTACGTTGATGTGGTACGCGAATGCGGGCACGGGATACAAAGGCCCGACCATAGACCCCACAAACACTGGGTCAGACCGGATCCAGCCTGAGAAATCCACAGCCTACGAAGTCGGTATGAAGTCGCAGTTCCTTGACCGCAGCCTGACTGTGAATGCCAGCCTGTACCGTTCGGACTTCAAGGATTTCCAGGCGCAGGTGTATGTGCCGGAAACCACCGGCTTTGCGATGTCCAACGCCGGCAAGATGCGCACCCAGGGCATGGAGCTGGAGATCAACTGGCGGCCTACCGCTGACTTCACTGTCAATGCCAATGGCGCGATCACCGATGCCGAGTTCATCGATTACTTTGGCCGCTGCAATCCCACCAGCGAAGCAAAATGCACGATCGTTGACGGCATTCTGCAAGGGGACCTGTCCGGCTTCGCGCCAACATTCGTCTCCAAGTACAGCTATTCCCTCAACGGCATTTACTACCGTTCCTTCGGTGAAGGCCTGGCCTTCAATGCCAGCGCCGGCTGGACCCACAAGAGTGGGTTCTACAACGCCGTTGCGCAGGCCCATACCAAGAGTGACGGCTACGGTTTGCTCAACCTTTCCGTCGGCATTGGTGCTGAAGACGGACGCTGGGATGTGTCGGTGTATGCACGCAACGTGCTCGATGAGCATTACCGCAGTCTCATTGATTACGGCATAGTCAATACCGGCGGAATCATGCAGTTCCTGTCGCCCGATAGCTTCCGCACCGTCGGCGTAACGCTGAGCATGAACTTCTAGCCGGGCAGCTGGCAGCGTCCGGATCGCAACGCAGGCGACACTCCTCTCGTTGGCGGCAACCACGCCCCCAATGCGCCTTCGTTGCGATGCGGCAACACGCCGTTCTCAACCGCTCCGGTCAGTCCGATGCGGTCAACCGGCAGTACTCCAATCGCGCATATCCGGCCCTGAATACCCACCACGGCACGCCGCCTGCCAGCACGCAGGCACCGCGGCTTGGACCGCCCGGCCAGCGCCAGCCCGCTCGGGCTTCGTCCTGCCACGGCACAACGCCTACAATGCTCCTCTTTGCGGCAGCCCCCTGCCCGACCGACAAAGTGGACCCCGCGTGACCGAGAAGAAGCCCGAACACACCCCGTTGATGAAGCAATTCTTTGCAGCCAAGTCCGAGTACCCGGACCTGCTGCTGTTCTTCCGGATGGGCGATTTCTACGAACTGTTCTATGACGATGCGCGCAAAGCCGCGCGCCTGCTGGACATCACCCTGACCCAGCGCGGCAGCTCCGGCGGTGCGCCGATTCCGATGGCCGGTGTACCCGTGCATGCCTTTGAGGGCTACTTGGCGCGTTTGGTGGCCGTGGGCGAATCGGTGGCGATCTGCGAGCAGATCGGCGACCCGGCGCTGGCCAAGGGCTTGGTCGAGCGCAAGGTGGTGCGCGTGGTCACGCCTGGCACGGTCACCGATGAAGCACTGCTGGACGAGCGCCGCGACACCTTGCTGATGGCATTGTCACGTGGCAAGGCCGGTTATGGCTTGGCCTGGGCCGATCTGGCCGGTGGCCGCTTCCTGGTCAACGAGGTGGACACCGATGACGCATTGGAAGCCGAGCTGGCCCGGCTGGAACCGGCCGAATTGCTGGTCCCCGACGAAGACAACTGGCCCGAGTTCCTGCGCCATCGCAATGGCGTGCGCCGCCGCGCACCGTGGCTGTTCGATGCCGACAGCGGCCGCCGCCATCTGCTTAACTTCTTCAAACTGCATGACCTCACCGGTTTCGGCATCGATGACAAAGCGCGCGCCACCGGCGCTGCCGGCGCGCTGCTGGGCTACGTCGAGGAAACCCAGAAGCAGCGCCTGCCGCACCTGACCTCCATCTCGATGGAAAACGCCGGCGAAGCGATTGCGATGAATGCGGCCACCCGCCGTCATCTGGAGCTGGACACGCGCGTCGATGGCGACACCCGCAACACCTTGCTCGGCGTGCTCGACAGCACCGTCTCGCCGATGGGCGGGCGCCTGCTGCGGCGCTGGCTGCACCGCCCGCTGCGTCTGCGCAACGTGCTGCAGCAGCGCCACCACGCGGTTGCCACGCTGATTGATCGCGGCACCGACGCCGATCTGCGCGACAGCTTCCGCGCGCTCGGCGACATTGAACGCATCCTCACCCGCATGGCGTTGCGCTCGGCACGCCCGCGCGACTTCTCCACTCTGCGCGACGGTCTGGGCCTGCTGCCGGCAATCACCGCGCAGCTGGAAGCGCTGGATTCGCCGCGCCTGCAACAGCTGCGTGCCGAGCTTGGCTCACACGATGAAAGCGCGCACCTGCTGGCCAGCGCCGTTGCCGAGCAGCCGCCGTTGAAGCTGTCCGATGGTGGCGTGATCGCCGAAGGCTACGACGCCGAGCTCGATGAACTGCGCCGCCTGTCCACCCACGCCGACCAGTTCCTGATCGATCTGGAAGCGCGCGAGCGCCAGGCCAGCGGCATCGCCACCCTGAAGGTTGGCTACAACCGCGTACACGGCTATTACATCGAAATCAGCAAGGGCCAGGCCGACAAGGCGCCGGTGCATTACACCCGTCGCCAGACCCTGACCAACGCCGAGCGCTACATCACCGAGGAGTTGAAGAACTTCGAGGACAAGGTGCTGTCAGCGCGCGAGCGCTCGCTCAGCCGCGAAAAGCTTCTGTATGAAGGCCTGCTCGATATCGTCGGCCAGCACCTGGAGCCGCTGAAGCGCTGCGCCGGTGCATTGAGCGAACTGGACGTGCTGGCCGCATTCGCCGAACGTGCGCAGGCGCTGGATTGGTCGCAGCCGGAACTGCAGGAAGACGCCTGCCTGCGCATCGAACGCGGCCGCCATCCGGTGGTCGAAGCGGTGCGCGATGCGCCGTTCGAACCCAACGATCTGGACCTGCACCCTGACCGCCGCATGCTGGTCATCACCGGCCCGAACATGGGCGGTAAGTCGACCTATATGCGGCAGAACGCGCTGATCGTGCTGCTGGCCCATATCGGCAGCTTCGTGCCGGCCAGCCGCGCGGTGATCGGCCCGATCGACCGCATCCTGACCCGCATCGGCGCCGGCGACGACCTGGCCAAGGGCCAATCCACCTTTATGGTGGAAATGGCCGAGACCAGTTACATCCTGCACCACGCCACCGAGCATTCAGTGGTGTTGATGGACGAAATCGGCCGCGGCACCTCGACCTACGACGGTCTTGCCCTGGCCGACGCGGTGGCCCGCCACCTGGCCTACCAGAACCGCTGCTACACCTTGTTCGCCACCCACTATTTCGAGCTGACCGCACTGGCCGATGAAAGCCATGAAGGCGGCGCCAGCGGCATCGCCAATGTTCACCTGGATGCGGTGGAACACGGCGACACGCTGGTATTCATGCATGCGGTGAAGGATGGCCCGGCCAATCGCAGCTTCGGCCTGCAGGTGGCCGCGCTGGCGGGCCTGCCCAAGTCCACCGTTGCCCAGGCGCGGCGCCGCTTGGCCGAACTGGAACAGCGTGGCGGCGAAACCCAGAGTGCAGCGATGGCACCGCAGGCGCTGGATGCGCCGCAGCAGTTTGGTTTGTTCGCCGCGCCGAATTCAGCGGCGTTGGATGCCTTGCAGGCAATCGACCCGGACGAGCTGACGCCGAAGCAGGCCTTGGAGGCCTTGTATCGGGTGAAGTCGTTGATCTGAGGCGGGCGCTGGCGATCTGCTTTGAGCCCCTCTCCCCTTACGGGAGAGGAGTTGGGGAGAGGGGCGCCGGAGTAGCAATTTGAAGCCGTCGAAGCAGTACCACGAAGCCCGCTGTTGCCGGAAAAGACCGGGGAAACTGCCAGAGCTTGATCTCCTCGGCGGTTCCGTTGCTCCCAGCTTCGCGGCTTATGCCGCTCCCACAGCTTCAACAGCTTCAACAGCTGGGATCAATGCATCGTCCTTGGCGTTGGCACGCAGCGCTGCCGGCCGCTGCAGATGCGGCGCGACATAGTTCTCGAACGCCGCCAGCGGCTCCAGCTCGCCTACCCGCATGTAGTAGCCGAGGAAGGCGACCATATACAGATCGGCCACGGTGAAGCGGTCGCCGACCAGGTACTTCCTGCCTTGCACCGCACCGATCAAGGTGCGCATCAGGTCCGCCTCGCTGCCGTAGCCGGCCTCGATTGCCGGTGCGAGCGCGCCGTGGCGGCGTGCGGTGATGAAGGACTCCACCGGCCCCGCTGCAAAGAACATCCAGCGATAGCACAGGCCGCGCTCGGCGCTGCCTACCGGCGGCAGCAGGCCCTTGTCCGGCACCAGGTCGGCCAGGTGCAGGCAGATGGCCGCGTTCTCGGTCAGCACCACATCGCCCTGGCGCAGCGCCGGTACCTTGCCCATCGGATTGATCGCCAGGAACTCAGGCGATTTCATGCTTTTGCCGTACTCCAGCAGTACCTCGTCGTAAGCCAGGCCGGTTTCCTCCAGCATCCAACGGGCGATACGGGCGCGGGAATAAGGATGGGTATAGAACGTCAGCGTGTTGCTCATGGCAGGCACCTCGTTGGAAGAGCCTGCAGTGTGCGCAGGGGCTGCTGACAGCTGCTGTCAGCAGTCAACCCTTGCGGTGCTGCAGCTGCAGCGCCCGCCAGCGCTTGAGCAGGCTGTGGCGCTGATCGGGATAGCGGCGGCCCGTGTCCTCCAGCGCCAGCATCCGGTCGGCGCGGAAATGACGGAAATCGCCACGCATCTCGCACCAGGCCGCCAGAAACCGCAGCTCGGCCATGAAGGCCATCGCAAATGGCCAGATCACCCGTTCGCTGGCCTGCCCTTCGGCATCGCAGTACTGGATGCGCACCGCATTGCCTTCGCGGATGGCACGCCGCAGTGCCGGCAACCACGGTTCGGGTTCGCTGCGCTTCCATTGCGGGGCGAACAAGCCACTGGTTTCCACCTGCAGCCGCAGCGGCTCGGGCAACACGCCGGTGAGCCTGTCCAGCGCGTTGCCGGCGGCGGCAGCCAGTTCCGGATCGGCATGCGATACCACCCAGCGTGCACCCAGCAACAGGGCTTCCAGCTCTTCGGCGGAGAACATCATCGGCGGCAGCAGAAAGCCCGGCCGCAGTTGGAAGCCAATACCCGGATCACCGACGATCTCGGCGCCCTGCCCGCGCAATGCATCGATATCCCGGTACAGCGTGCGCAGGCTTACCTCCAGCCGTTGCGCCAGTTCGGCGCCGCGCACCGGCGTGCGGCGGCGCCGCAATTCGTCCAGCAGATGCAGTAATCGGGTGGCGCGCTGACTCATGGAACGGTCCACTGAAAGGGGTACGGCAGCAGTGCGCGCAGGAAGCCGACGCTACACCGGGCTTGAAAGAGGCGGGATCGATTCAAGCATGCTGACTGATAGGCAGACCCTATGGCAATGAACGGATCATTTGATTACTCATTTAACGATTCCGTGGTTAAAGTCGATGAAAGATGTCCCCCAACGCCAGCAGGAGCCAGCCATGAGCAACGACACCAAGCCGACCTGTCCGTATCACCAGGCCCCGTCACCGGAACAGGCTGCGCAATCGCAGCGTGACACCAGCACCACACCCAAGCAGAAGCACGGCGATGCCCCCGTCACCCCGCTGACCACCGCCTTCGGTGCACCGGTGGTGGACAACCAGAACAGCAAGACCGCCGGCCCGCGTGGCCCGCTGCTGATGGAAGATGTGTGGCTGCTGGAGAAGCTTGCCAACCTCAACCGCGAAATCATTCCCGAACGCCGCATGCACGCCAAGGGCTCCGGCGCATTCGGCACCTTCACCGTCACCCACGACATCAGCAAGTACACCCGCGCCAAGCTGTTCTCGGCGGTGGGCAAGCAGACCGAGATGTTCGCCCGCTTCACCACCGTGGCCGGTGAGCGCGGCGCGGCCGATGCCGAGCGCGATATCCGTGGCTTCGCGCTGAAGTTCTATACCGAAGAAGGCAACTGGGACCTGGTGGGCAACAACACGCCGGTGTTCTTCCTGCGTGACCCGCGCAAGTTCGGCGACCTCAACAAGGCGGTCAAGCGCGACCCGCACACCAACCTGCGCAGCGCCCGCAACAACTGGGACTTCTGGACCCTGCTGCCGGAAGCGCTGATGCAGGTAACCGTGGTGATGAGTGACCGCGGCATTCCGCGCAGCTTCCGCCACATGAACGGCTTCGGCTCGCATACCTACAGTTTCACCAATGAAGGCGGCGAGCGTTTCTGGGTCAAGTTCCACTTCGTCACCCAGCAGGGCGTGCAGGCACTGACCGATGCGCAGGCCGAAGTGCTGGTCGGCAAGGACCGCGAAAGCAATGGCCGCGACCTGTTCCAGGCGATCGAGCGCGGCGAGTTCCCGAAGTGGAAGCTGTTCGTGCAGGTGATGCCGGAGCTGGAAGCGGAAACCTACCGCATCCATCCCTTCGACCTGACCAAGGTGTGGCCCAAGAGCGATTACCCGCTGATCGAAGTGGGCGAATTCGAGCTCAACCGCAATCCGGACAACTGGTACATGGACGTGGAGCAGTCGGCATTCGCACCGAGCAACCTGGTGCCGGGCATCGGCCCGTCGCCGGACAAGATGCTGCAGGCGCGGCTGTTCGCCTATACCGATGCGCAGCGCTACCGGCTGGGCGTCAACCACCATCAGATCCCGGTCAACGCCGCCCGCTGCCCGGTCTTCAGCAATCACCGCGATGGCGCAATGCGCGTGGACGGCAACTACGGCGGCCTGCCGCATTACGAGCCCAACAGCTTTGGCCAGTGGCAGGAACAGCCGCAGTACCGCGAACCGGCCCTGAAGATCCGTGGCGATGCCGACTTCTGGAACTTCCGCGAAGACGACAACGATTACTTCAGCCAACCCGGCGCGCTGTTCCGCAGCTATAACGCCGAGCAGAGGCAGCGTCTGTTCGAGAACACCGCCCGCGCCCTGGGTGATGCGCCGGACTTCATCAAGCAGCGCCATATCGACAACTGCAACAAGGCCGACCCGGCCTATGGTGCCGGTATTGCCGCCGCCCTGAAGAAGCTGGCCGATGCCAGCGCGTCGGCCGATCCGTTCGCACCGCCGCCGCACCCGGGCAGTGATTTCCCCGCCGGCACCCCGGGCGCGGAGGACATCGAGCTGTAAGCCCGGCCAGAGGCTGAAACGCTGACAGACACACCGCCCGCCGCACGCGGGCGGTGTTGTTTCTACCCACAAACCAACACGTCACTGGCCTCTTCACTTACGCCCCCTTGCGGGAGTTACCATTCCGCTCGGCAACCCAACCTTCAAGGATCCACCTGATGAGCCTGACCGACGACCTCCTCTCCCAGCTGCAGGGCGCACCGCTGCAGCAGGTTTCGCAGCAGCTCGGCATCGACAGCCAGCAGGCCTCGACCGCGATCAGCGCCGCACTGCCGCTGTTGATGGGCGCATTGGGCAACAACGCGGCCAAGCCACAGGGCGCCGAAGCGCTGTTTGGTGCATTGCAGAACAACCATAGTGGTTTGGACATCGGCAGCGTGCTGGGCGCGGTGATGGGCGGTGGCAGCAGCCCGGCAGCCAACGGTGCCGGCATCCTCGGCCATATCTTCGGCGGCAGCCAGGACCGCGCTGAAACCGGCCTGGCCCAGGCCACCGGCCTGAGCCCGAGCACCTCCAGCCAGCTGCTGAAGATCCTCGCCCCGATCGTGATGGCCTACATCGCCCAACGCATGAGCAGCGGCGCAGCACCGGCCAATCCGGACGGCCTGGCGCAGGTCCTGGGCCAGGAGAAGCAACAGGTTGCGCAGGCTGGCGGCATCGGCGGCGGCCTGCTGGGCAGCGTGCTGGACCAGGACGGCGACGGCCAGTTCGGCGTCAGCGATCTGATCAAGCTGGGCAGTGGCCTGCTGGGTAGCGGCAAGCGCTGAGCGGCAAACGACCCACAGAAAACGCCACCGCAAGGTGGCGTTTTTGTATGTAGTGCCGAGCCATGCTCGGCAGGAGGCTTCACAAGCAATGCCCCGTAGTGCCGAGCCATGCTCGGCAGAGGCTTCACCGGCAATGCCCCGTAGTGCCGAGCCATGCTCGGCAGAAGCTTCACCGGTAATGCCC
>NZ_JBDJMY010000013.1:0-111547 GCF_039674165.1 Stenotrophomonas terrae | reverse complement strand
GCCGAGCATGGCTCGGCATTACAGGGTCAGCTTTGTCGGGAATGCCCCTGCCGAGCATGGCTCGGCACTACAGGGCTGGCTTTGTTGGGAATGCCCATGCCGAGCATGGCTCGGCACTACGGGGCTGGCTTTGTCGGGAATGCCCCTGCCGAGCGTGGCTCGGCACTACAGGGTTGGCTTTGTCGGGAATGCCCCTGCCGAGCATGGTTCGGCACTACAGGGCTGGCTTTGTTGGGAAGGCCCCTGCCGAGCGTGGCTCGGCACTACGGGGTTAGATGTCGCTGCCGGCGGGCATTGCCTGCAGGGCCTTGATGGCCTCAGACAGAACGTCCACTTCAGGGCTCTCGAAGCCGCCGCGCACGTGTTGCTCGCTGGCAAACAAACCTTGCTCCAGCAACGCCAGGCAGGTTTCTTCGCGGGTCCAGCCACGCGCCACCGACAGGCGGCGGATGCGCTCCATCAGCAGCGGGTCGATATCCCGCAGAGTTACATCAGTCATGTCGACCACACCGCGTTGTCGGTGGATCCCCCGACGGCATCATCAACGACACCATCCGGGGATTCAATCCATGCGACCGATCAACCGGTGTGGGAGAGCTGGGTAGTGGCATCAACCTCGCGCCGCAGCCACCACGCCATCAGCAACCCAGGCAGGCCCACCACCACTGAAACCAGGAAGAAGATCTGCCAGCCATAGGCATCGGCCAGCACACCCGCAAACGGACCGACAAATACCCGCCCGAGTGTGGCGAATGCCGATAGCAAGGCGTAATGGGTAGCCGAGAAGCGTGTGCCACACAGGCCGCTGAGCAGCGCGACAAACGCCGCCGTGCCCATGCCACCGGCGAAATTGTCCAGGCTCAGCGCAAACAGCAGCAGGCCATCCATCGGGGTGGGGTGATCCAGATGGACGATCAGCAGGTTGAACGCAGGCACCTGCACCGTGCCCCAGGCTCCTGCCCCTTCCCGCGCCAGCAGGTAGAAGCCAAGATTGGATACCAGCTGCAGCACACCGAACCCGATCACCGCGGTCGACAGGCGCAGCCGCAACAGGAAGAACCCACCGACGATGGCGCCAACAATCGTCATCAGCAAACCAATGGTCTTGTTGGCCAGCCCCACTTCAGCCTGGCTGAAACCCATGCCTTTGAGCAGGAACGGCGTGGACAGGCTCAATGCGAATGCATCGCCCACCTTGTACAGCACCACCAGCGCCAGGAATGCCCCGGCCCCTCGCATGCTGAAATAGCTGCGCAGTGAGGCATTGAGGGTTTCGAAGCGCACCCAGCGGGTGACACCCAGCCCCAACAACATGGCGGCGGCGATCTGGGTGACCACAAACACCAGCCGCACCCAGCGATCGGTACTGTCCGGATCCAGTCCAATCAGCACCAGTGCCTGATGCGCCAACCAGGCGCCCAGCGCCACTCCGGCGACCAGCGCCAGAAAGCCACGCAGTTCGCCGCCGGCTTTGGAAACAGGAGCCTTGAAGCGCTCTGGGAGCTTCGGCATCAGCAACAACGCCAGCACGCCGACCGCTACCGACAGCCCCGCCATGACCCGATACACCTGCGGCCAGCTTTGCCATTGCTCGGCCCAGATCAGGGTAATGCCACCGGACAGCACCATCGCCAGCCGGTAGCCGAGCACCGTCAACGACCCGCCCAGGCCGCGCTCGGCCGGTGCCAGCAGATCGGTGCGGTAGGCATCGATCACCACATCCAGCGTGGCTGATAAACAGGCCACCAGCACCGCCACGGACGCAAACAGCGCCAAGTTGCGAGAAGGCGACAAGGTACTCATCAGTGTCAGCGCCGCGCCCAACGCGAACAGCATCAACACGATCCAGCCGCGCCTGCGCCCAAGCACCGGCAGGTCGAAGCGATCGATCAACGGCGCCCAAAGGAACTTGAAGGTGTACGGAATGCCGATCAGCGACAGGAAGCCGAGCGTGACCAGGTCGAGCCCGTCCACGGTCAGCCAAGCCTGCATCGCACCGCCAGTCAGTGCCAAGGGCAGGCCGGAGGCAAAACCAAGCAACAGGATCACGAACAGCCGGCGCAGGCGTTGCAGCCCAGCCGGCGGAGCCTCCACTACCGCCTCACTCACAGGTCATAGTCCACAGTGAACGGGGCGTGGTCGGAGAAGCGCTGGCCGGTGTAGATCGAGCTGCTGCGCAGGCGTTCGCGAAGGCCCGGGGTGACGAACTGGTAATCGATGCGCCAACCCACGTTGTTGGCGCGGGCCGCGCCACGGTTGCTCCACCAGGTGTAGTCCTGGCCTTCCGGGTGCAGCGCGCGGTAGGCGTCTACCCAGCCACGGCCGTTGGCCGCATCGGTCAGCTCGGCCTGGTCGGCGCAGAAACCGTTCATCCAGTCGCGTTCCTGCGGCATGCAGCCGGAGTTTTTCTGGTTGGATTTCCAGTTCTTGATGTCCAGCGCGCTGCGCACGATGTTCCAGTCGCCGCACAGCACGTAGTCACGGCCGCTGGCCAGCCATTCGTCCAGGATCGGCTTCAGCCACTCCATCACCTCGTATTTGAAGCCCTGCCGCAGCTCGCCCGAGGAACCGGACGGGATATAGAACGACACCACGCTGAGGTTGCCGAAACGCGCCTCGATGTAGCGGCCTTCATCGTCGAACGGTGCCCAACCCAGCGCGGTGCGTACTTCGTCCGGCTCGCGGCGGCTCCAGATGCCTACGCCGCTGTAGCCCTTCTTGGTGATCGCATCGCGGTAGAAACAGTGGTGGCCGTCCGGGCGGAACAGCGCATCGGTCAGCTGCGACTCCTGCGCTTTGGTTTCCTGAATGCAGAGCACGTCGGCCTGCTGGCCCAGGAACCACTCGTTGAAGCCCTTGGTGGTGGCCGAACGGATGCCGTTGGCATTGAAGCTGGTAATACGCATGAAGGACCGCTGTTGGGAAAGCTCAAGACCGGCACAGCATACCGCCCGGACCAGGGCGGTCGACACACTGGGCCGGTGCTTTCCCCTGACAGTGAGCCGGGCCCGGGCTTCAGCCGGCGGGAGCGCCCGCAACGCAGCATTTGCAAGGGGCATGCTTTACCCTAGGACCCTCAATAGACGACAAGAATGCGTATTTACATGAGTGACCATCGTTCCCGTTTCCTGCAGCTGGCGTTGAATGCCGACGCGCTGCGTTTTGGCCAGTTCACCCTCAAGTCCGGCCGGGTGAGCCCGTATTTCTTCAACGCCGGCCGTTTTGACACCGGTCTGGCCCTGGCCCAGCTGGGCAACTGCTATGCCGACGCCATCGATGCCGCCGGCATTGCCTATGACCAGCTGTTTGGCCCGGCCTACAAGGGCATCCCGCTGGCCACCGCCATCGCCTGCGAGTTCTCGCACCGCGGCCGCAACCTGCCGTTGACCTTCAACCGCAAGGAAGCCAAGGACCACGGCGAAGGCGGCACCCTGATCGGCGCCGACATGGCCGGCAAGCGCATCCTGATCGTCGATGACGTGATCACCGCCGGTACCGCCATCCGCGAGGCGCTGGCCATCATCCGCGAAGCCAATGGCATTCCCGCCGGCATCGTGGTGGCACTGGACCGCCAGGAAATCGCCTCGGAGACCGACCCGCGTTCAGCCGCGCAGGCCGTGGCTGCCGAAACCGGTATTCCGGTGATTGCGGTGGCCAATCTGGCCGATCTGCTTGCATTCGCCTCCGGGAACCCGGAACTTGTCGGCTATCGCGAACCGTTGCTGGCCTACCGTGGCCGCTACGGGAGCAATCCGACAGGCTGATAGCAGGGGGCTGCCAAGGTGCCAAATCCGACGAAGAAAGCGGCAACGTTGTTGCTGGTGCTGGCCGCACTGGCAGCCCCGGCGCTTGCCCAGAACAAGCCCGCCGACACCGGCAAGAAGCTGTATTGCTGGGATGAAGGCGGCAAGCGCATCTGTTCGGACACGCTGCCGCCGGAAGCGGTGAACAGCGCGCGCCAGGAGTTCAGTGCGCGCAGTGGAACGCGCGGTGCCGAGGTGCAGCGCGCGCTAACCGCCGAAGAACGAGCCGACGCTGCCTTGGCACAGGCCCAACAGGAAGTGGACGCAGCGGCGGCGGACACGCGCAAGCGTACCGAACAGGCGATGTTGTCCACCTACGCCACCGAAGACGATCTGCGCCGTGTGTTCAATGAGCGCACCGCGATTGTCGACAACAACATCAAGACCGCAGTGTTCAACGTGACCAGCCTGCGCAGCGCGCTGGCCGCCCAGCTCACTGCCGCCGGCAACAAGGAACTGGCCGGGCAGAAGGTGGCCGACAAGCAGGCCACTGAAATCCGCCAGCGTCACAATGAACTGCTGGCGCAGCTGCGTCTGCAGTCTGCGTTCGAGCAGCAGCGGCAGGCGATGGATGTTGAAATCGCCGAGAGCCTGGCACGGTATCGCGAGCTCAAGGGCATTGCTGCACCGGTGGATGCTTCCAGCGCCGCGTCGGCTGCTGCACCGGCGCCTGCTGCGGTTGTGCCTGCCAAGGGCTGAGCCGATTGGTGTTGGATTGAAGTATGGGAGCGGCCTTCGGGCCGCTTTTTTGTTTTGGGGCTTTCAGTCAAGAGCTCCCCCTCATCCGCCCCTTCGGGGCACCTTCTCCCGTAAACGGGAGAAGGGAATGGCTTCCTGCGGCGTTGAGTTCGCGAGTGGTTCCGGGTCTACGAGTGGGTTCCTGAGGCATTTAGTCCGCGTGTGGCTCCGGATCTGAAGTGGCTCCCTGCGGCGGTGAGTCTGCGCGTGGTTCCGGGTCTGCGAGTAGCTCCCTGCGGCATTGAGTCTGCGTGTGGTTCCGGCTCTGCGGGTGGCTTCCTGAGGCGTTGAGTCCGGGTGTGACTCCGGATCTGAAGTGGCTCCCTGCGACGTTGAGTCCGCGAGTGGTTCCGGAGCTGCAAGTAGCTCCCTACGGCGCTGAGTCCGCGAGTGGCTCCGGGTCTGCGAGTCGCTTCCTACGGCTTGGAGTGCCCGAGTCGCGGCAGATCCGCAGGCTGCAGCGGACTTGCCGCAAGCCATGAACCGTTTCCCTTCTCCCGCGTGCGGGACTGCAGCCCCCTTTTTGGGGGAAGGTGCCCCGAAGGGGCGGATGAGGGGGCTTTGGCTTTGGCTTTGGCTTTGGCTTTGCTTCCGCATCTACCCCCACACCCCAAGCCCCCCAAACCCCACTTTTTACGCGCCTTTTACGCCAGCCCCCGCTCTGCAGCGTCGATCGTTTACGCCCCCCAGGCGGACGATAGCGCTCTGATCGGGGTGATCAGAACTGCCTTCCTTTGCGGCCTGTCGCCCCGCCCGTCCACCAACGCGCGTGCTGGCAGCTGCGGCTACGTGCTGATCGTAATTCGAGGTTTCCATGCCTGGCTGGCTTGCTCTGTTGTGCGGCGTAGTGGTGCTGATCGCCGCTGCCTATCTGCTGTACGCGGTCCTTCGACCCGATTCGTTCTGAGGAGCGCCATCGTGATCGAAGCCATCATCATCATTCTGGCCAGCCTTGCGCTGGCCTGGCCGCTGGGCCTGTACCTCGCGCGGCTGATGCGCGGTACGCCGATGCGTATCGACATCCTCTTCCACTGGATCGAAAAACCGCTGTACCGCGTGCTCGGGGTCGACCCCAACCACTCCATGTCCTGGCGCGGCTATGTGCTCGCCTTCCTGATCAGCAACCTGGTCCTGGCGATACTGACCCAGACGGTGTTCATGACCCAGGCCTGGCTGCCGTTGAACCCGGACAACATCCCCAACATGCGTTGGGATACCGCGTTCCACACCATGGTCTCGTTCCTGACCAACACCAACCAGCAGCATTACAGCGGCCAGGCACAGCTGTCCTACTTGTCGCAGATGACCGGTATCACCGGCCTGCAGGTGATCACCCCGATGATGGGCCTGGCTCTTGCAGTGGCCACGCTGCGCGCCTTGTTCATGAAGCCGGCGACAAGCGACAACAGCAACGCGCCGGTGCACGTCACCGTCGGCAACTACTACGCCGACGTGGTGCGCCTGTGCCTGCGCTTCCTGCTGCCGCTATGCCTGGTTTGGACGCTGCTGCTGAACTGGCAGGGCGTACCTTCCACACTGGCCGCTGGGCCGCAGGCCACGCCGATCGACGCCAGTGCCGGCATGGAAACGCAGAAGATCCCGCTCGGCCCGGTCGCAGCAATGGTCGCGGCCAAGCAGCTCGGCGCCAATGGCGGCGGCTGGTATGGCCCGAACAGCAGCTTCCCGCTGGAAAACCCGACCCCGCTGTCCAACGCGCTGGAGCTGATCGGCATCCTGCTCATTCCGATGGCCACTATCTGCATGCTCGGCAGCTTCACCGGCCGGCGGCGGTTCGGCGCGCTGGTGTTCGGCTGCATGCTGACCATGTCGGTGCTCTCCACTTCCGCCAGCCTGTGGCTGGAAGGCCATAGCGCCAGCGCCGCCAGCGGCCTGTTGATGGAAGGCAAGGAGGCCCGCTTTGGTGCCGATGGCACGGCCTTGTGGTCGACCATCACCACCCAGGTGCAGAACGGCTCGGTCAATGGCATGCATGATTCGCTGAGCCCGCTCGGCGGACTGGTGCCGCTGGTCAACATGCTGATCAGCGCGATCTGGGGCGGCATTGGCTGCGGCATCCAGCAGTTCCTGGTCTATCTGATGATGGCGGTGTTCCTGGCCGGTCTGATGACCGGGCGCACGCCCGAGCTGCTCGGCCGCAAACTGGAAACGCCACAGGTGCGCCTGCTCGCGGTACTGGTGCTGCTGCAGCCGATCACCCTGCTCGGGCTGACCGCACTGACCTTGGCCGTGCCCGGTCTGGCCGGCACGTCGAATCCCGGCTTCCACGGCATCAGCCAGGTGTTCTACGAGTTCACCTCGGCCTATGCCAACAACGGCTCCGGCTTTGAAGGGCTGGCCGACAACACCGTGTGGTGGAACCTGAGCTGTGCGCTGGTGTTGGCCTTGGGCCGATTCCCGATCCTGATCATCCCGCTGATCATCGCCACACAGCTGGCGGCCAAGCGGCAGGTGCCGCAAAGCGCCGGCAGCCTGCAGATTGAAACCCCGACCTTCGCACTGACGCTCATCTGCGTGGTCATCGTCCTTACCGTGCTGCAGTTCCTGCCAGCGCTGGTGCTTGGCCCGGTGGCCGAACACCTGAGCCTGCTGGCCCTGCAGGGAGCCCCCTCACCGTGAACGCCCCCATGAACCGCTCCGCTTCTCCTGCGGCATCGCGCCGCCCCGCCCTGCTTGATGCGGCCGGCCTGCGCCGTGCGCTGATCGACTCGGTACGCAAGCTGTCGCCGTTGCATCTGCTGCACAACCCGGTGATGGCGGTGGTGATGGCCGGCACCGTGCTGGCGCTGATCGTCACCCTCAGCGGCAACGCGCCGCTGGGCTTCGGCCTGGCCGTCACCGCGATCCTGCTGGTGACGGTGTTGTTCGGCAATTTCGCCGAAGCCGTGGCCGAGGCACGTGGCCGTGGCCAGGCCGCGTCGCTGCGCCGTGCACGTCAGGACCTTGTCGCGCGGCGTGTCGCCACGCCGTTGCAGGGTGCTGCCGAAAACCGTGTTCCGGCGGCCGAGCTGCGCCCAGGCGACCATGTAATTGTCAGCGCCGGTGAGTTCGTGCCAGCCGATGGCGAAATCGTGCGCGGCCTTGCCACCATCAACGAAGCTGCCGTCACCGGCGAATCGGCACCGGTACTGCGCGAGGCCGATACCGATCGCTCCGGCGTGATCGGTGGCACCAAGGTGCTGTCCGACGAGATCGTGGTGCGGGTCAGTGCCGAACCGGGCCACAGCTTCCTCGACCGCATGATCGCGCTGGTCGAGGGCGCCAACCGGCAGAAGACGCCGAACGAGATCGCGCTCACTTTGCTGCTGGCGGCGATGTCGCTGACCTTTCTGGTGGTGGTGGCAACGCTGCCGGCGATTGCGGGCTTCGTCGGCGTCAGCGTTGACCCGCTGCTGCTGATCGCACTGCTGGCATGCCTGATCCCGACCACCATCGGTGGCCTGCTGCCGGCCATCGGCATCGCCGGCATGAACCGTGCGCTGTCGGCCAATGTGCTGGCCAAATCCGGCAAGGCAGTGGAAGTGGCCGGCGACGTGGATGTGCTGCTGCTCGACAAGACCGGCACCATCACCTACGGCGACCGTCAGGCCACGCACTTCCATCCGCTGGCCGGCATCGATGCTGCGCAGCTGCGTGAGGCATCGCTGCTGTCCTCAATGGCCGACCCGACGCCGGAAGGTAAATCCATCGTGCGTCTGGCCCGCGAGCAGGGTTGCACCACCGCCGAACCCGACCACGTTGATGCGGATCCCTCCGCAAAAGCCCGCACATCCATGTACGGCGTTCCAAATTTCCTGGCGTTCACCGCGCAAACCCGCATGTCCGGCGTCGACCTCGACAACGGCCGCAGCATCCGCAAAGGCGCTGCCGATGCCATCACCGCGCATGTGCTGGCGCTGGGTGGCACGGTACCGAACGAGTTGCAGGCGCGGGTGGATCAGGTTGCCCGTGGTGGTGCCACGCCGCTGGTGGTCAGCGAAGGCCGGCATGTGCTCGGCGTGGTGGAGCTGGCCGACGTGGTCAAGCACGGTATGCGCGAGAAGTTCGCCCAGCTGCGGGCAATGGGCATCCGCACGGTGATGATCACCGGCGACAACCCGCTCACCGCTGCCGCCATTGCCGCCGAAGCCGGCGTCGATGACTACATCGCGCAGGCGCGGCCCGAGGACAAGCTGGCACGCATCCGCGCCGAGCAGGCCGGTGGCCGCCTGGTGGCGATGGTCGGCGACGGCACCAACGACGCGCCCGCACTAGCCCAGGCCGATATTGGTCTGGCGATGAACTCCGGTACGCAGGCGGCCAAAGAGGCCGGCAACATGGTCGATCTGGATTCGGACCCGGCCAAGCTGCTGGCGGTGGTGGAAGTGGGCAAGCAGCAGCTGATCACCCGTGGCGCGCTGACCACCTTCTCGCTGGCCAATGACGTGTCCAAATACTTCGCCATCCTGCCGGCGCTGTTTGCCGCCAGCATCCCGTCGATGGCGGCCTTGAACGTGATGCAGCTGTCGAGCCCGCGCAATGCGGTGCTGGCGGCGCTGATCTTCAACGCATTGGTGATCCCGGCGCTGATCCCGCTGGCCCTGCGCGGTGTGCGCTTCCGTCCGGCCACCGCCACCGCGCTGCTGCGGCGGAACATGCTGGTGTACGGACTGGGCGGCGTGCTGCTGCCGTTTGCGGCCATCAAGGCCATCGACTTCCTTCTTGCTCTGGTATTTGGCGCATGAACACTTCAATCGCTTCTTCCCGTCGTTCCGGCAACCCGTTGTGGCGGCCGGCTATTGGCCTGTCACTGTTCGGTCTGTTCGGCACCGGTCTGGTCTATGCGGTGCTGGCAACCTGCCTCTCCGGTGCGCTGTTTCCGGCGCAGGCCGATGGCAGCCTGATCCGCGATGCCGTTGGACAGGTGCGTGGCTCGCTGTATCTGGCACAGCCCTTTGCTGGCGACGGCTATTTCCAGACCCGTCCTTCGGCCGCCAACTACGACCCCATGGCCGCAGCCGGCAGCAATATGGCGCGCAGCAATCCGGACCTGGTCAAGCGCGTGAGCGAAGCCACTGCTGCCGTTGCCGCGCGCGAGAAGATCGATCCGGCCACAGTGCCGGGCGATCTGGTCACGCAGTCGGCCAGTGGCTTGGACCCGGAGCTGTCGCCAGCTGCGGTGCAGGTGCAGATACAACGCGTGGCGGCAGCGCGCGGCTGGCCCGAGGCCCGCGTGCAGGCGCTGGTGGATGCACAAACAGAGGACCGCCAATGGGGCGTGTTCGGCCAGCCGCGTATCAACGTCATCGCGCTCAACCGTGCGCTGGATCAGGCCGCGCATGCGCCCTGATGCAGCCCGCACCCGCAACGGCGCACAATCGCGGCCATGAACGACTCCCGTAGCCGCCAGGCCGATGCCCTTGCGGGCGCCCTGCAACGCGACGCCGGCGGCAAACTGACCGTCTTCCTCGGCGCCGCGCCGGGCGTGGGCAAGACCTTCAGCATGCTCACCCGCGCGCAGGAACAACTGCGGCGCGGCGTGGATGTAATGGCGGCCGTGGTTGAAACCCATGGCCGCAGCGATACCGCCGCCCTGCTCGACGGCCTGCCGCGCATTGCAATGTGCGCGCTGGCGTACCACGGCCACCAGCTGCAGGAGATGGATCTGGACGCGGTGCTGGCACGCAAGCCGGCATTGGTGCTGGTCGATGAGCTGGCCCATCGCAATGCTCCCGGTAGCCGCCATGAGCGGCGCTGGCAGGACGTGATGGAACTGCTCGACGCCGGCATCGACGTCTGGACCACGATCAACATCCAGCACCTGGAAAGCCTCAACGATGTGGTGATGCGCATCACCGGCGTGCGCGTCAGCGAGACCGTGCCGGATGTGGTGTTCGACCGCCTGCACGACATCGTGCTGGTCGACCTGCCACCGCGCGAGCTGATCGAACGCCTGCAGCAAGGCAAGGTCTACGTGCCCGAACAGGCGGCGCAGGCGCTGCAGGCATTCTTTTCGCCGGCCAACCTCACCGCACTGCGCGAACTGGCAATGCAGGAAGCCGCCGACCGCGTCGACAGCAGCCTGCGCGAGACCCGCGCAGCGCGCGGCGAAAGCAATCTGCCGCTGCGGCGGCGGGTGGTGGTCGCCATCGATGGCAGCGGCCAGAGCGAATACCTGGTGCGGGTGGCGCGGCGCATTGCCGAGCGCCGCGATGCGCCGTGGACGGTGGTGACCGTGCAGCATCGCCGCTACGACGAGGCCACCCGCCGCGAGATCGATGATGCGTTCGCGTTGGCACGACGGCTCGGCGGCGATGCCGAACTGCTGCACGGGCCAGGCATCGCCGATGCGCTGCTCGACTATGCCGCGCACAACGCGGTGTCCTCGCTGCTGCTGGGCCGCACCCGCGAGCGGCCGTTGGCGCGGCTGTTCAACCAGACCCTGACCCAGCAGTTGATACAACGCGGCGCGCACTACGAAATCACCATCATCAGCACCCCGCAGGCACGCGCCAATGCGCGCCGCTTTGGGCTCTCGCTCGCGCCGGACAGCTGGGGCAAGGACGCAACCACCGCCGTGCTGGCCACCGCGATTGCCTGCCTGGCCGCGTGGCTGGGTGAGCGCTGGATAGGGCTGAGCGACCTGGCGATGGTGTTCATCGTCGCCGTGGTGCTTGTGGCTGCGCGCACGCGGATGAGCGCGGCAGTGCTGGCGGCGACGCTGTGCTTTCTGGCCTACAACTTCTTCTTCATCGCGCCACGCTTCACCTTTGCGATCGGCGCGCGGCAAGGCGTGATCACGGTGTTCCTGTTCCTGGCCGCCGCGCTGGTCGCCGGCCGGCTGGCATCGCGGCTGCGCATGCAGGTGGTGGCGCTGCGTGCGGCCAATCGCCATGCCAATGTGCGGCAGACGCTGGGCCGGCAGCTGGTCGGTGCCACCGACAACGCGCAGGTCGCACATGCCGGCCGCGTTGCCCTGGAACAGGCGTTGGATGCGCCGGCCTGGGTGCGCTTGGCCGGTGACACCAGCACCAGCGGCACGGCTGCACCTGGCGACACCGACCTGGCCGCTGCCGATTGGGCACTGCGCCACGGGCAACCGGCGGGCCGCTTCACCGATACGCTGGCCGGCGCCTGCTGGTGGTTCCTGCCCTTGCTGGATGGCGACGCGCGGGCGATAGGCGTGGCCGGCCTGCGTTTTGATCATCAGCATCCACGGCTTGCCCCGGAGCAGCGCCAGCTGGTGCAGGCGATGGCTGACGACATCGCTCAAGCCGCCCTGCGCACGCGGCTGGTCGCCGACCTTGAAACCGCGCATCTGCACAACGAGACCGAACGCCTGCGCTCGGCGCTGTTGTCTTCGGTGTCGCACGACCTGCGCTCGCCGTTGGCGGCGATGATCGGTTCGGCCGACAGCCTGTCCAACTACGCCGATGCGATGGACGCCAGCGACCGCCGCGCCCTGCTCGACACCATCGTGGTCGAAGGCGAGCGGCTGGACCGCTACATCCAGAACCTGCTGGACATGACCCGGCTTGGCCACGACGGGCTCAAGCTCAACCGTGACTGGATCGGCGTGGACGAGCTGATCGGCTCGGCCGCGCGGCGCCTGCAGCGCTATCAACCGGATGTGCGCCTGCAGCTGGATATTCCAGCGGAACTGGGGCCGATCTGGGTACACCCGGCCTTGGTCGAGCAGGCGGTGTTCAACGTGATGGAGAACGCCGCCAAGTTCTCGCCGCCCGGCGTGCCGGTGGAGGTACGTGCACGCCAGCAGGCCAACGAGCTGCGCATCGAGGTTATCGACGCCGGCCCGGGCATTCCCGATGCCGAGCGCTCGCGCATCTTCGACATGTTCTACAGCGTGGAGCGCGGCGACCGCGGCCGCCAAGGTACTGGCTTGGGCCTGACCATCTGCCAGGGCATGATCGGCGCACACGGCGGCAGCGTCGAAGCGCTGCCGGGGCGCGACGGACGCGGTACGCTGATACGAATGACCCTGCCCCTGCTCCAGCCGCATCCCGAGAGCCCGCGCGACGATGGCTGACGCGCCGGCCATTCCGCCGCCGCGCGTGCTGGTGGTGGATGACGAAGTGCAGATCCGGCGCTTTCTGGATATCTCGCTGCGTGCGCAAGGCTATGCGGTCAGCCAGGCCAGCAATGGCGCCGAAGGCCTGCAGCGGCTGGCCGAGGACGGTGCCGACCTGGTGGTGCTGGATATCGGCCTGCCCGACATGGAGGGCCATGAGGTGTTGGCCGAACTGCGGCAATGGAGCCAGGTGCCGGTGATCATGCTCAGCGTGCGCGCCGGCGAAGCGGAGAAGGTGCGCGCCTTGGACAACGGCGCCAACGACTACGTGACCAAACCATTCGGCACCCAGGAATTGATGGCGCGCGTGCGTGCCTTGCTGCGCAGCCGCAGCACCGACAGCGAAGGTCAGGTGCCGGTGTTCGATGACGGCCGCCTGCATATCGACCTGTCGCGCCGCGATGTACGCGTGGATGATGAAGCGATTGCATTGACGCGCAAGGAATATGCGCTATTGGCGTTGTTGCTGCGCAATGCCGGAAGGGTGGTGACGCAGCCGCAGATCTTGCAGGAAATCTGGGGGCCAACGCACCGGCATGACACCCACTACCTACGCATCCTGGTGGGGCGCTTGCGGCACAAGCTGGGCGATTCGGCACTGGAATCGCGTTACCTGTTCACCGAGCCGGGGGTTGGTTTGCGGTTTGGTGGGACTTGAAGTGACGCCGGGCAATTGGGGTTGTGGTTGTTGTTGTGGGAGCGGCGTCAGCCGCGAAGCTATCCAAACAACAGACACCCGTTGATCTGAGGTTGCAGATTGTTGAACGCCGAGGCTGCGTCAGCTTCGCGGCTTACGCCGCTCCCACAAGCGAAAGCGACAGCAAGGGCAACGGCACCCCTCCCCAACCCTCCCCTTGGCTACGCCAAAGGGAGGGGGCGCAGTGCGCGCGGCCTGCTGGGTCGAAGCGCAGCCGCTTGTCTCCCTCCCTTTGGCGCAGCCAAGGGGAGGGTTGGGGAGGGGTGCTTTTCGCAGCAATCCAAACCACCCCAGCAGCGCCCGCTCCGCAAAAAGCAGCCAGCGAAGTCCAACCCACAAAAACAAAAAGCCGCCTGCGCTACGCGCAGACGGCCTTTCGTCATGCAAAAACCAATCAGAACCCCAGTTCAGTCCCGGCCGGCAACACCTGCAGCAGCTGCTCGCGGAATACGCCCTTGATCCGCTCCAGCGCCGCTTCATCATTGGCCTCAAAGCGCAGCACCAGCACCGGCGTGGTGTTGGACGCGCGCACCAGGCCCCAGCCATCATTGAAGTCGGCACGCAGGCCATCAATCGTCGAAATACGCGCGCCCGAGAACGCCGAGTCCTCCAACTGCGCGGTCGCCACGATCAAGGCCACCTGCGCATGCTGGGTGCCCTCTTCCACCGCCACCTTCAACTCCGGCGTGGACACCGCATCCGGCAATTCGTCCAATACCTCGGAAGGCTCTTCATCGCGCTGGCCCAGGATTTCCAACAGGCGCGCGGCCGCATACAAGCCATCGTCAAAGCCGTACCAGCGCTCCTTGAAGAAGAAGTGGCCGCTCATCTCGCCGGCCAGCTCGGCGCCGGTCTCGCGCATCTTGGCCTTGACCAGCGAATGCCCGGTCTTCCACATCATCGGGCTGCCGCCATTGCGCAGGATGTAGTCCGACAACTTGCCCGTGCACTTGACGTCGTAGATGACCATCGCGCCCGGGTTGCGGGTCAGCACGTCGGCGGCGAACAGCATCAGCAGACGGTCGGCGAAGATGATCTTGCCGTCCTTGGTGACCACGCCTAGGCGGTCGCCATCGCCATCGAAGGCCACGCCCAGGTCCGCGTCGAAACGCTTGACCATCTGCACCAGGTCTTCGAGGTTGTGCGGGTCGCTGGGGTCGGGGTGGTGGTTGGGGAAATTGCCATCCACATCGCAGTACAACGGAATCACTTCGGCGCCGATGGCTTCCAGCAACTGCGGTGCCACCGCACCGGCAACACCATTGCCAGCGTCGGCGACGATCTTGAGCGGGCGGTCCAGCTGTACGTCGTCGGCAATGCGTTGCACGTAGTCGTCGATGACCTCGCGCTGCTGCAGGCTGCCGTCGTTGTCGGCGCGCTGCAGGCGGCCTTCCTGGATGCGCTTGTACAGGTCGGTGATGGCGTCGCCGGACAGGGTTTCGCCACCAATGACGATCTTGAAACCGTTGTAATCCGGCGGATTGTGGCTGCCGGTCACCGCCACGCAGCTGCCGGCGCGCAGGTGATAGCTGGCGAAGTACACCACCGGGGTAGGCGCCAGGCCGATATCGATCACATCGCAGCCGGCGCGGCGCAGGCCGGTGATCAAGGCGTCGGACAGCTCCGGGCCGGACAGGCGACCGTCGCGGCCCACCACCACATCGCGCAGGCCCTGTGCCTGCATCTCGCTGCCGATGGCCTGGCCAATCAGCGTGGCGACACTGGCATTCAACTCGGCGCCGAGCACGCCACGGATGTCGTAGGCCCGGAAAATGCCCGGCAACACCGCTTCGGCCCCCGGCTCAGGCTGCGCCTGCGGCTGATCGCCAGCGCGCGCATTGGCCGACAGCGGCAACGGCTGCGGGTCCTGTTCCAGCGCTTCCTGCAGGGTTGGGCCGGTGTCATCGGCCTGTGCCGTGTTCTTGCGCAGCGCCGGCAGGTTCATCAGGCGCTTGCGCCCCAACAGCAACAGCAGCGCGGTGGCCAGCAACAGCAGCGCCACAATGGCGCTGGGAATTACCCCAAGGCCGAGCGGGCCGGCGCTGGCATCGGGCAGTTCTGCAACCACCCGCAGGCCGCTGTCACCGACCGGGCGCGCCAGTGCATCGGCGCTGTTGCCAAGATCGGTCGAGCCCTTCTGGACGATGGTGAAACCGCCCTGGCGCAGCCCGAGGAAGGCACTGGCCGGCGAAGCAATGCCGTCAAATACCGAGGTCAGCCGGGTCAGCGGCTGGCGGATATAGATCACCGCCGGCTTGCCCTGCAGCAGTACCGGTGCGGCCAGGCCCAAACGCGGGCTGCCGCCATCGCGGACCACCTTGGCGGTCGGCTGGCCGGCGGCCATTGCCTGCTCAAGCAAGGCCAGGCGCGAGTAACCAAACGTGGCCGGCTCGGCATAGGCCTGGGCCAGGGTGGCATCCAGCACCTGCGCGTCTTCCACGCCGTTCCACTTGTCGCGTACGGCCAAGGCGACCGCAGTCGCATCGCCGCTGGCCAAGGCGGCCTTCACTGGCTCCAGCGCGAGCTGCTTGTTGAACTGCGCGGTCTGGGCGTCCAGTGCCTTCTGCACCTCGGCCACCGCCTGGTCGCGGGACTGCTCCAGCCCGGCACTGGCGCCGGACTGCATCCACTGGTCCGCCGCGCTCCAGCCGAACCAACCGGCCAACAGCAGCAGCATCACCGCCAGCAATGGCGTAGAACGACCCAGTGCGGGACGTGGCCGCCCGCTTTCATTCCCTTGGCTCATCGTGCGTTTCCCCCTGTCAGCGCACCCCGGTGTGGCCGAATCCACCCGTTCCACGTGCACTGTCAATGAAAGTATCCACTACCTGCAATGCAACGCGTGCAATCGGCATCACCACCAATTGCGCGATGCGGTCGCCGGGCTCGATCGTGAATGCGTCACGACCACGGTTCCAGACGCTGATCAGCAAGGGCCCCTGGTAGTCGGCGTCAATCAAACCCGTGCCATTGCCCAACACGATGCCGTGGCGATGGCCCAGCCCCGAGCGCGGCAAAACCACAGCACACAGGCCCGGGTCGGCAATATGTATCGCGATGCCGCTGGGCAGCAGCGCCGCATCACCGGGTTCCAGGGTGAGCGCGACTTCGGTCGCCGCGCGCAGGTCCATGCCGGCGCTGGCTTCGGTGGCGTAGCCCGGCAGCGGCCAGCTGTCGCCGAAGCGCGGGTCCAGCAACTTCACCTGCAAGGGCTGCAGTCCATTACTCATGCGTCCAACCTCTCTGCAATCAGATCCAACAACTGTTCGGCCAACTGGGTCTTGGCGGTGCCCGGGAACTCGCGCAGGCCACCGTCCCAGTAGGCAACGGCGGCATTCTGGTCGCTTTCAAAGCCATTGCCGGCAATGCCGACCTGGTTGGCGATGATCAGGTCCAGGTGCTTGTCGGCCAGCTTGCCGCGCGCGTACTTCTCCACGTCGTGGGTTTCAGCGGCAAAGCCCACCACCAGTTTCAGTGCCTGCTCCTGCACGGCGACTTCGGCCAAGATGTCGGCGGTGCGCACCAGCTCCAGGGTCAGCGTCTGGGTGCCGGCGGTTTTCTTCAGCTTCTGCGGCGAAACCTGGCGCGGCGTGTAATCGGCCACGGCGGCGGCACCGATATAGATATCGGCCGGCAACGCCGCCAGCACGGCCTCACGCATCTGCGCGGCCGAGCGCACATCAATGCGCTGCACGCCGGCCGGGGTGGCCAGCTGCACCGGGCCGCTGACCAGCACAACCTGCGCGCCCTGACGGGCGGCGGCGGCGGCCAGGGCGTAGCCCATCTTGCCGCTGGAGCGGTTGCCGACATAGCGCACCGGGTCCAGGTCTTCATAGGTGGGGCCGGCACTGATCAACACGCGCATGCCGTTGAGGCGGCCCGGCTTGGGCGCTGCCTGCGGCGCCAGATTGGCCGCCAGCGCGGCAATGATGGTCGGTGCCTCACTGACCCTGCCAGGGCCGGATTCGCCTTCGGCCAGCGGGCCGTCTTCGGGCCCGATCACCTGCACCCCGCGCTCGCGCAGCAGGGCCATGTTGGCCTGGGTGGCAGGATGCAGCCACATGCGGTGGTTCATTGCCGGGCATACGGTCAACGGCGCGGTGGTAGCCAGGCATAGCGTGGTCACCAGGTCGTCGGCATTGCCATGCGCCAGCCGTGCCAGCAGATCGGCGGTGGCCGGGGCAATGAGGATGCGGTCGGCCCAGCGCGCCAGCTCGATATGGCCCATGGCCTGCTCGGCGGCGCTGTCCCACAGTGTGGTGCGGGTGGGATGGCCGGACAGGGCCTGGAAGCTCAGCGGCGTGACGAACTGCTGTGCACCAGCCGTCATCGCCACCTGCACGGTGGCGCCGGCATCACGCAGCCGCCGCACCAGCTCCAGCGACTTGTACGCGGCAATGCCGCCGCCTACGCATAGCAGCAGCTTCTGTCCTTCCAAGGGGCGGGAAGTGGGGGAAACGCTGGTCACGGGTGGATAGTCCTAGGTACAGAAGAATCATTAGCTTAACCGAAGGGTTTGTTACGCCTGATCCAGTTTTTGGCAAATAGCGGTGAATCTGCGACGCATGCATATCCGTGATTGGCCCAGCGCGGAACGCCCGCGCGAAAAACTCCTTGCACGCGGGGCGGCTGCGCTTTCCGATGCTGAACTGTTGGCGATCTTTCTGGGTTCGGGCCTGCGCGGCCGCGATGCGGTGCAGACCGCGCGCGAACTGCTGCAGAGCCACGGCCCGCTGCGGGTGCTGCTGGACCGCAGTGCCCCACAGCTGGCCAAACTGCCGGGGTTGGGCCCTGCCCGCGCCTGTCAGCTCAGCGCTGCGCTGGAACTGGGCACACGCCACCTGGCTGCGGACCTGGAACGCGGCCAGGTGCTGACCGACCCGGCCGCCGCTGGCCGCTACTTCGCGCAACGCCTGCGCCACCGCCCGCAGGAGGTGTTTGCCGTGCTGTTCCTGGACAACCGCCACCGGGCGCTGGCTTTCGAAGAGTTATCCACAGGCACGGTGGACAGCGCCGAGGTCCACCCGCGCGAAGTGCTGCGCCAGGCCCTGGCCCACAACGCGGCGGCGCTGATCATCGGCCACAACCACCCGTCCGGGAATCCTGAACCGTCGGCGGCCGACCGCGCCATCACCGAACGCCTGCGCCAGGCCTTGGCGCTGGTGGATATCCGGCTGCTGGACCATTTTGTGATCGGCGATGGTGCGCCGGTGTCGCTGGCGGCACGGGGTTGGGTCTGAACAGGCTGGGCAAGCTGGCGCGGCGCCGGGCGGGAGCTGCGGTTTTCGGGCCAATGGCGTGCAGCCACCGGCCGGGGGCTGCCTGACCGGTCCAGGCGCCGCTCCAGTTCCAGTACGCTTCGCTGGCGCGAAAGGGCGAGCCAAGCAGATCCGCACAACGGATCTCAATCAGGCTGAGCCGGAGATCTTTCTGTTTTTTTGACATTCCTGACCCCCGGCCTGCGGCCCTTGGGGCGGCCGTGCCGCAGGTCAGGTAAAATGGTCAGTTCCGCGCTTCAAGCAGAATAGTCACGTGAAACCCCAACTCCGCGCCCTCATCGGCCAAGGCATCGAAGCCTTGCGCGCCAACGGCACTTTGCCTGCCGACACCCTGCCGCCGGATTTCGTGGTCGAACGACCCAAGACCCGCGAACACGGTGATTTCGCCACCAACGCCGCCATGCTGCTGGCCAAGGCCGCGCGCAGCAATCCGCGCGCCGTTGCGCAGGCTTTGGTTGCCGCGTTGCCGGTCAGCGACGACATCGTCAATGTCGAGATCGCCGGCCCAGGCTTCATCAATTTCAAACTCTCGCCGGTGGCTTACCAGCGCGAAGTCGTCAGCGTGCTCAAGGAGGCCGAAGACTACGGCCGCAACCTGAGCGGCAACGGCCGCAGCGTCGGCGTTGAATACGTATCGGCCAACCCGACCGGTCCGCTGCATGTCGGCCACGGC
Organism: Stenotrophomonas terrae; assembly: GCF_039674165.1. Lineage (GTDB taxonomy): Bacteria > Pseudomonadota > Gammaproteobacteria > Xanthomonadales > Xanthomonadaceae > Stenotrophomonas > Stenotrophomonas terrae_A. The sequence goes on along the minus strand of NZ_JBDJMY010000013.1, from coordinate 92,271 downwards.
CGCGCTGGCGTGATCGGCGATTGCATCGCGCGCGTGCTGGAAGTCAACGGTTGGAACGCCAAGCGCGAGTTCTATTACAACGACGCCGGCGTGCAGATCGAAAACCTCGCCAAGTCGGTGCAGGCACGTGCGCGTGGCTTCAAGCCGGGCGACGAACAGTGGCCGGCCGATGCCTACAACGGCGAATACATCGGCGATGTGGCCAAGGCTTATCTGCTGGGCCAGACCGTGGACCTGGAAGGCAGCCAGATCGTCGGCGCCCGCGATGCCGAGAACCTGGATGAAATCCGCCGTTTCGCCGTGGCCTACCTGCGCAACGAGCAGAACCTGGACCTGGCTGCATTCGGCGTGGATTTCGACATCTACTTCCTGGAGAGCTCGCTGTACAAGGACGGCAAGGTTGCCGAGACCGTGCAGCAGCTGATCAGCTCCGGCCACACCTACGAGGAAGGCGGCGCGCTGTGGCTGCGCTCCACCGATTTTGGTGACGACAAGGACCGCGTGATGCGCAAGTCCGACGGCACCTTCACCTACTTCCTGCCGGACGTGGCCTACCACCTGAGCAAGTGGCAGCGCGGTTACGAACGCGCCATCACCGAGCTTGGTGCCGACCACCATGGCTCGTTGGCGCGCGTACGCGCTGGCCTGCAGGCGCTGGACGTGGGCATTCCCAAGGGTTGGCCGGAATACGTGCTGCACCAGATGGTGACGGTGATGCGCGGCGGCGAGGAAGTGAAGCTGTCCAAGCGTGCCGGCAGCTACCTGACCCTGCGCGACCTGATCGACGAAGTGGGTGCCGATGCGGTGCGCTGGTTCCTGATCGCCCGCAAGCCCGACTCGCAGCTGACCTTCGACATCGACCTGGCCCGCCAGCAGAGCAGCGACAACCCGGTGTTCTACGTGCAGTACGCGCATGCCCGCGTCTGTTCGCTGCTGCGCCAGGCGCAGGAGAAGGGCCTGGACTACAAGCAGGCCGAAGGCCTGGCAGCGCTGTCGCAGCTGAGCGACGAACTCTCGCTGGAACTGATGAACGAGATTTCGCGTTACCCGGAAGTGGTGGAAGCGGCCGGCATCGCGCTGGAACCGCACCAGGTCGCGCAGTATCTGCGTGAATTGGCGCACGCTTTCCACACGTGGTATCACGGCACGCCGGTGCTGGTGGATGATGCCGCCGAGCGCAACGCCAAGCTCGTCCTGGCCAGCGCCGCACGGCAGACCCTGGCCAATGGCCTGAGCATCCTGGGCGTCAGTGCCCCGGAAAAGATGTAAACACCTGGAGACGCAGTAGACATGGCAGCACGACGCGGCAAAACCCAAGCCCGGCGCAACAACAACAATGGCACGCCCGGCTGGGTGTGGCTGGTTGCCGGCGTGGCGATCGCGGCCGTGGTGTTCCTGGCGGCGCCCAACCTGTTCAAGAAGGACGGCGACGGCTTTCTGCGCGTAGGCCCGCAACCCAACCCGGACGCACAGCCGGCGCCGGTAGCCGATGCCGACGTCGACGCCGGTGTGGAATCGAACAAGCCAGCCACGCCTGCCGGTGCCAAGCCGGAAGAGAAGCCAGCCACCCAGTACGATTTCTACACCTTGCTGCCGGGCACGGAAGTGCAGATGTCCGACGCCGAACTGGCCGCCAGTGCCAAGGCCGAGGAACAGCGCCGTGCCGCCGCAGCGCGCGCGGCAGCGGCTGCCAACCCGTCCACGCCGGTCGCTGCACCGACCGAAGCACAACGTGCGCAGGCCGCGCTGGAAGGACGCCCGTTGCCGGCACCGGTAGCTGAAACAGCGCGCCAGCCGGCACCGATCAGCGAAACCCCAGCACGCCCGGCTCAGGTTGCCAGCGCTACGCCGGCACCTGCGGCTACCGCGCCCAAGCCAGCGCCCGCAGCAGCAACACCGGCCGCGCCGGTGGCAGCAGCGGCACCGGCGGCGACGGAGAACGTGCGCTACATCCTGCAGGCGGGTGCGTTTGGTGCCTCCGGCGATGCCGAGTCGACCAAGGCCAAGCTGGCGATGATGGGTTTGGCGGCGCGGGTGGAATCGGCACAGATCAACGGCAACACCGTGTACCGCGTGCGCATGGGCCCCTACGGCACCGCCAGCGAACTGGCCGAAGCCAAGGCCAAGCTCAACGGTACGGGCCTGCAGGCGATGGCGATCAAGGCGCAGTAACGCCGCTGATGGCAGTGTTAGCCCAAAGTTTGTTGTGCAAACTTTGGGCCCCGTGCCTGTTTTCTCCACAACCCTGCGCCTGTCGGCGCGCCCCCTTAACTAAAGGGGGGAAGTGAAACCGCCGATGGCGGCTTCACCCCAAGATTTGCTGCGCAAACCTCGGGCCCCACTCCCGTTGCATCCACATCCCCGCGCCTGTCGGCGCGCCCCCTTAACTAAAGGGGGCTATTGCGGCTAACGGGTCGCTCGAAAAGCTCTTCGAACATTTAGGCCGTGACATCACTTGATGTTGGGGCCTTTTTGTTTGCGCCGTTGTAGCCCGGGTAAGCGGAGCGCACCCGGGGCTTTGGCGCATGATCCATAAGGGATTTCGGTGTGGTGTTTTCGCTGGTGCGAAGAGCAGGAGCACCCCTCCCCAACCCTCCCCTGCGCCTGCGGCGCAAGGGAGGGGGCTGAGAGCGGCTGCGCTGTCTGCTGTCTGATGACCGTTGGCAGCTTTCTGTTTTCTGCTTTCTGCTTTCTGTTTTCTGCTGCCTGGTACCTGCAGCGCTCGCCACCGTGCTCGTTGTCAGGTCACGCGTTCTGCCCCCTCCCTTTGGCGAAGCCAAGGGGAGGGCTGGGGAGGGGTGCTTTTGGCTTTAGATTTGGCGGTAAAGCCCTGCCGAGCATGGCTCGGCACTACAGGCACCGCTCGACTTTGGCTTTGTCCCTTCTCCCGCAAGCGGGAGAAGGTGCCCCGAAGGGGCGGATGAGGGGGCTTTGGGCTTTGCGGCAAAGCTCCTGCCGAGCGTGGCTCGGCACTACAGTTGAGGCTTGGCTTTGCCTGGATTCCTTCTCCCGCTTCCGCCGCCACAGTGCGAAAATCGGCCTCCCCTGCCCCAAGGATTCCGCAATGTCCAAGACCGCTCTGATCACTGGCGCCACTTCCGGTTTCGGCGCCGCCGCCGTCCGTCGCTTCGCTGCTGCGGGCTGGAAAGTGATCGCCACCGGTCGCCGTGCCGAGCGCCTGCAACCGCTGGTGGAAGAATTCGGCGCCGACACGGTTCATGCCGCTGCCTTCGACATCCGCGATGCCGCTGCCATGGAAGCCGCATTGGCCGCTCTACCGCCGACCTTCCGTGACATCGACCTGCTGGTCAACAACGCCGGTCTCGCCCAGGGCACCGCCGCCGCCCAGCACGCCAGCCTGGAAGACTGGCGCACCATGATCGACACCAACATCACCGCGCTGGTCACGTTGACCCACCACCTGCTGCCCAAGCTGGTCGAACGCCGTGGCGCCATCATCAACATCAGTTCCACCGCGGCCCTGTATCCCTACCCGGGCGGCAATGCCTACGGCGGCACCAAGGCCTTTGTCAGCCAGTTCTCGCTGGGCCTGCGCGCCGACCTGCATGGCACCGGCGTGCGCGTGACCGCGATCGAGCCGGGCATGGCCGAAACCGAGTTCACCCTGGTGCGCACGCATGGCAACCAGGCTGCATCGGATCAGCTGTACGGCGGCGCCAGCCCGATGACTGCCGAGGACATCGCCGAGCAGATTTTCTGGGTGGCAACCTTGCCGCCACACTTGAACGTCAACCGCATCGAGTTGATGCCGGTTAGTCAGTCGTTTGCTGGGTTTCAGGTGTTTCGGGGGTAAGTCGGGTTTGCTTGCTTAGAAGCCTCCCCTCACCCCAACCCCCGCTCCGCGCCCCGGCCCTTGCGCTGACGCAAGGGCGTTCGGCGGACTGCGAACCCTTGGTTCGCAACCAGTCCCCCTCACCCCGCAACGGGAGAGGGGCTCTTAGATCTCGCTTGCTTTTAGGCCAGCGGTTCGTCTGACAGGTAGGTGTAGCCGGTCAGGCCGGCTTCCAACGCTGCGTCGAGTTCGGCGGCGCGATCGGCCGGCAGCTGGGCGTCGGCCACGCGCTTGCGGTAGGAGGCGCGCAGCTCATCCAGGCTGTAGCCCACGTAGTCGAGCATCACGTCGGTGGTGTCACCGCGGCGTTGCTGGGTGATCACGTAGCCATCGTCTTCAACCACCACTTCCACCGCATCGGTGTCGCCGAACAGGTTGTGGATGTCGCCGAGGATTTCCTGGTAGGCACCGACCAGGAAGAAGCCGATGCGGTAGCTCTCGCCATGGCGCACGGCGTGCAGTGGCAGCGAGCTGTCCAGGCTTTCGTTCTCGACGTAGGTCTTGACCATGCCATCGGAATCGCAGGTCATGTCGGCGATCACGCCGCGACGCTCCGGGCGCTCGTTCAAGCGCTGGATCGGCACGATCGGGAACACCTGGTCGATCGCCCACGCATCCGGAATCGACTCGAACACGCTGAAGTTGACGAAGTACTTGTCCACCAGCCGGTCGTTCAATTCATCAAGCGCCGGGCGATGGCTCTTTTCGTCATAGCTCAGGCGCGCGCGCACGCCGGTGGCGATGGCGTAGAACAGGTCGTCGATGCGCGCACGCTGCGGCAGGTCGATCTGGCCCAGTGCATAAGCGCTCAAGCCTTCGGCGTGGAAATGCTGGGCTTCCTGGAACAGTTCCACCGCCGGGCGCTGGTCCAGCTCGTCGTGGATCTCGCGCAGGTGACGGATTGCCGCCGGCTCGTCGTCATGCGCTTCGGGCACGCGGCCTTCGGCTGCCTGCTCCACTTCCGACACGTTGGCGATCAGCACCGCGTGGTGCGCGGTCATCGCGCGGCCACACTCGGTGATGATGCGCGGCGGGGTCAGGCCATGCGCTTCGCAGGCTTCGGCCAGCGGCTGCACGATGTTGCTGGCGTAGGCGTTGAGGCCATAGTTGATCGAGCAGTAGCTGCGCGAACGGGTGCCTTCGTAATCGATGCCCAGGCCGCCGCCCACATCGACGTGGCTGATCTTGGCGCCCAGGCGCGACAGCTCGACGAAGTAACGGGTGGCTTCACGCATGCCATTGGCGATGTCGCGCACATTGCTGATCTGGCTGCCCATGTGGAAATGCAGCAGGTTCAGGCAATCGGCGTATTCGGTGTCGCGCAGGCTCTTCCACAGGTCCAGCAGCTGGCGCGGGGACAGCCCGAACTTGGCCTTGTCGCCACCGCTGTTCTGCCACTTGCCGGCACCCAGCGAGGCCAGACGCATGCGCACGCCCAGGCCCGGCATCACGTCCAGTGCCTTGGATTCCTCCAGCACCAGCTTCAGCTCGGACGGCTTCTCGATGACGATATAGGTCTGCAGGCCCAGCTTGCGGCCAATCAGCGCCAGGCGGATGTATTCGCGGTCCTTGTAGCCGTTGCAGACGATCAGCCCACCCGGCCGGCTCAGCGCCAGCACCGCCATCAGTTCAGGCTTGGAACCGGCTTCCAGGCCGAAGCCTTCGCCGTGGTGGCTGGCCAGGGTGCCGGCCACGCCACGGTGCTGGTTCACCTTGATCGGGTAGACCGCGGTATAGCCGCCGGCGTAGTCCCAGTCGGACTGGGCCTGGGCGAACGCCGCCTGCAGCTTGCCCAGGCGCTGGCCGAGGATGTCCGGGAAGCGCACCAGCAACGGCAGTTTGGCGCCGGCGGCGCGCGCCGAATCGACAATCTGCGGCAACGACACCGCCGTGCCTTGGGCACCTGCGGGACGGACCACCACGTGGCCTGCGGCATCGACGTCAAAATACCCGTCGGACCAGTGCGGAATCGAATAGGTCTTGCGGGCCTGTTCGAGGGACCAATCGCTCATCGGCGTAGCAACTCTCAGCTGTGGATAAATAAGGACGCGCATTCTAACGCTAGCGGGGCAAGGGTCCGTTACAATCCGCGCCCTCACTACCTCCCCTCTCCCCCCGGGAGAGGGGTCGGGGGTGAGGGCAAGCGTGAAACCTGACTGTGACAGGCTTCGCCCTTACCCTCATCCGCCCCTCCGGGGCACCTTCTCCCGGGGGAGAAGGACAGCCCCAGCACCCAGGAATCATCATGACCTCCAACGAAAACTGGTTCATCGAACACTTCCAGCCGACCGGTTCGGCTATTGGTTTCCGCATCACCGGCAAGCTGGACGAGGTGCAGTCGCCGTTCCAGAAGATCGAGATCTACAACAGCACCGACTGGGGCAAGTTGATGGTCATCGATGGCGCCATGATGCTGACCACCAAGGACAATTTCTTCTACCACGAGATGATCAGCCACCCGGTGCTGTTCACCCACCCGGCGCCCAAGCGCGTGGTGATCATCGGCGGCGGCGACTGCGGCACCCTGCGCGAGGTGCTCAAGCACCCGGGCGTGGAAAGCGCCACCCAGTGCGACATCGATGAGCAGGTCACCCGCATGGCCGAGAAGTACTTCCCGGAACTGTGCGAATCCAACGGTGACGTGCGCGCCGAGCTGCTGTTCGACGACGGCGTGGCCTATATGGCCAACTGCGCCCCGGGCAGCGTGGACGTGGTGATCGTGGATTCCACCGACCCGGTCGGCCCGGCCGAAGGCCTGTTCAACAAGTCCTTCTTTGAAAGCTGCTTCCGCGCCCTGAAGGACGACGGCCTGCTGGTACAGCAGAGCGAGTCGCCGCTGGCGCTGCTGGACCTGATCAAGGACATGCGTTCGGAAATGGGCAAGGCCGGCTTCCAGTCGTTCAAGACCCTGCCGTTCCCGCAGCCGTGCTACCCGACCGGCTGGTGGTCGGTGACCGTGGCCAGCAAGCAGGCCGGTTTCGGCTTCGGCTTCCGCGAGGCCGATTCGGCCGCCAAGCCGTTCGACACCCTGTACTACACCGCGCCGCTGCACACCGGCGTGCTGGTCAGCCCGCCGTTCGTGGCCAAGGCCCTGGGCGAATAAGCCCGCTGCCAGCGTTGTGAACACGACCCCGCGCCCGGCAACGGCGCGGGGTTTTTCGTTTCAGGACACAACGGCGCACAAGACACCTGAGCGCAACAGGTTCGCCCCCGCAACAATCCTTTCCGTCACAAAGTTCCTACATTTTTTTTACATTCAGCAATTCATGGACTGTGCAGTTTTATAATTGCGCCACATCCCGCCCGTACGGGCACGTTAGACCGGCTTTGCAAGACGCTTTCCGCGCCGTTGCCCGCGTCAGGAAGGTTTTCATGAACACATTGCCCAGCTTCGACGGCGAACACGCTGTTGTTCCCGACAACCAGTTGCTCAAGCGCGGCGAACGCCTGCTCGAGCCCGATGTCTACCGCACCGAACTGGACGGGCGTGCGGCTGTGGTCAAGGACTACCGTCGCTACCGTGGTACGCCGTTGTCGCCAGTAGCGCGCCTGCTGGTCCGCCGCGAGGCCCGGGTGCTCAAGCGCCTGCAGGGCTGGAAGCACGCGCCGGCCCTGCTGGGCACCTTGGGCGGCCTGGCGCTGGGCATGGAGTTCATTCCCGGCGACACCTTGAGCGCAGGCGTGCAGGGTGTCAGCCAGGAAGTCTTCGACCAGCTGCAGAACGCCCTGGCCCGCCTGCATGCCGCCGGCATCACCCATAACGATCTGCACGGCACCAATGTGGTGGTCAGTGCCGGCGTGCCGGTGCTGCTGGACTTCACCTCGGCGCTACGCGCACCGCGCTGGCTGCGCAACTGGCCGATCTTTCGCCAGCTCCGCCGCAGCGACATGAAGAACCTGGTCAAGATGCGCCAGCGTGTGACCGGACTGAAGCCTTCCGCCGAACAGGCCGCAGCGCTCGCCGAGCCAGGCTGGGTGCAGGCCGTGCGGAATACGTGGAAGCGGCTGTATCGGTGGATCAAGGGCTGAGCTGAGCCGACCCCTCCCAACCCTCCCCTCCGCCTGCGGCGCAAGGGAGGGCCAAGCTCTGCTCCCTCCCTTTGGCGCAGCCAAGGGGAGGGCTGGGGAGGGGTGCTTTAAAGCTTTAAAGCTCTAAAGCTCTAAAACCCCAAACCCGCAAAACCTCAAAGCGCATCGCCATCCAGTTCGCCGGTGCGGATCCGCACCACGCTGCCCAGGTCGTAGACGAAGACCTTGCCGTCGCCGATCTTGCCGGTGCCGGCGGCCTTGACGATGGCTTCCACCACTTCGTCGGCCTGCGCATCGGTGACTGCCACTTCGATCTTCACCTTGGGCAGGAAATCGACCACGTATTCGGCACCGCGGTACAGCTCGGTGTGGCCCTTCTGGCGGCCAAAGCCCTTGACCTCGGTGACGGTGATACCGGCCACGCCGCGTTCTGCCAGCGCCTCGCGCACGTCGTCCAGTTTGAACGGCTTGACGATGGCCATGATCATCTTCATTGGTCGGCTCCTTGAGTGGTGGCTGAAGCATACCCCGAGACGACAGGGTGCCACCCGCCAGCTTCCGGACTATCCTTACCGCAAGTCAAAACGGATACCGATGCCCGCCAACGGTGGCCAGCTCCCACGCTAGGCCCAACCCTGCGGAGAAACCCCATGATCGACCTCAACCACATCGATGAGCTGGCCCGCCGCCTCAGCAGCCTGGTGCCGCCGGGCCTGCGTGAATCACGCGAAGAACTGCAGGCCACTTTCAAGACCGCGCTGCAGGCCGGGCTGAGCAAGCTGGACCTGGTGACCCGCGAAGAATTCGAAGTGCAGCGTGCCGTCCTGCTGCGCACCCGTGAAAAGCTCGACGCGCTGGAACAAGCCCTCGTCGCCCTGGAAAACCGCGTCTCCGACAAGAACGCCTGAGCGCGCGGCCATGAGCCTGGCGCTGGTGCACAGCCGCGCCCGTGCCGGCGTGCATGCACCGCTGGTGCAGGTGGAAGTGCACCTGTCCGGCGGCCTGCCCTTCACCCAGATCGTTGGCCTGCCCGAAGCGGCCGTGCGCGAATCGCGCGACCGGGTGCGCGCAGCCATTCTCTGCGCACAGTTCGACTATCCCGCGCGGCGCATCACCATCAATCTGGCACCGGCTGATCTGCCCAAGGAAGGCGGCAGGTTCGATCTACCGATCGCACTCGGCATCCTCGCCGCCAGCGGGCAGATTGATCGCAACGCCTTGGCCAACTACGAGTTCATCGGCGAACTGGCACTGACCGGTGAACTGCGCGCGGTGGATGGCGCCTTGCCTGCCGCCATCTCGGCCGCCAACGCGCGGCGCTGCCTGATCGTGCCACCGGGCAACGCAGGTGAAGCGGCGCTGGCCCAGCGCGCCGAGGTCAAAGTCGCGCGCACGCTGCTGGAAGTCTGCGCCGCACTCAGCGGCAACAAGCAGCTGCCGGACGCGCAGGTGCCAGCAACCACACCGGCGATGCTGGCCGACCTCAGTGACGTGCGCGGTCAGCAACATGCGCGGCGTGCCTTGGAGATCGCCGCCGCAGGGGGCCACCATCTACTGCTGCTGGGTTCGCCCGGTTGCGGGAAAACCCTGCTGGCCTCACGCCTGCCCGGCATCCTGCCCGAGGCCAGCGAAGCAGAAGCATTGGAAACCGCCGCCATCGCCTCGGCCAGTGGCCGTGGCGTCGACCCCAGCCGCTGGCGGCAACGCCCCTATCGCGCGCCGCACCACACCGCCAGCGCGGTTGCCCTGGTGGGCGGTGGCTCACATCCACGGCCCGGTGAAATCTCCCTGGCGCACAACGGCGTGCTGTTCCTGGATGAACGCCCGATTTAGTCTTCTGTATGATAGTTATCACAAATCCGCAGAGCCTTCTACAGCTTACGTCTTGAGTCCATCACGCTTGGGAGAATGCCATGCCATATGTCACCGCTCCACGGTGCTTTGCCGGGTACCCCCTGTCGGCGATCCCTGATGCGCTGATAGAGGCGCTTCAAGCGAGCCGTGATTGGCAGAACAAAGTTAGGTGCATCTCGATACGGCTACAAGCATTCTGTGAACTGACCGAGCAGTCACTCATCGGATTGCCTGATTCGCAGGCATCGACGCTCATTCAAGCGTTTGTAGCTTCACTCCACAGTTCATGGTTCCAATTGGACAACACGAAGACGCTGGTATGGCACAGTCTTCACCAGTTCCGCACCGCCCTGCCCATTCCGCTGCAGCCCTATTTCCCTTGCACAAGGGACAAGTCAAAGTGGCCCACGAGTTTTCGCGCAGAGGTTGAACGATACGACCGGACGTGCTTAACAACGGAACTTGCGGAATTCTGGACGGGCTGGACCGCCGTGGGAGCAAGCGGACGCTTGGCGACTATGACGCTCTGGCAGTTTTGGCAGCAGCACGGTCCGGAACGCGCGAGACAACTGCATTCAGCCACACGAAACTGGTATGCGTCATCGCGGCAAAGCAGGATCGGTGCCGTCGAACCGTTTTCCCAGTACTTGGCCCGCATACCGTCGTTTGATTTCGACGACTCCATTGCGGTCGGCCGCGCTATCGCGGACTTCATGCCGGTCTACTTTCGGCAGCGACACGCCAGCGGGGTTCACCTCGCAACCTTGACGTCGGAGTGGTCTCGCTTTGCTGACCTACTGAGTAAACACCTCGTCGGGCATGTGTGGGCGGCCCCTATTCCCACGATTCCACTGCCGCGACGGCGTCGCGTCTTGAACTCGCAGGCACACGTGCGAAAAACGTCCGAAGGACATGTCGTCAAGACCTCTCTTCTAACGACAATCCCTCTCCAGCTTTCCGATACCCAGGCCAAGGAACTTTTGTTCCGAGACATCCAGCAGGATTTCGACTACGTCTTGGCTTGGGCACAACGTGAGGTATCCGAAGCTCGGTCCCGCAGGCTTCTACGAGTCGCTGCCGCCGGCGAAGTTGAATCGCTGACGCCCTCTCGCAAGCGACGCCTGCATGAAACCGATACAGCGGCAGAACGTGAAGCCCACTTTGCCCGTAGCTCCTACGCTCTCGAGCAATTCGGCTTCTCGTATCTCAGCGACGAACCGCAGCAGGTCGAAGTGGAAACCCTTCTGCAGAGCTACTGCCCTTTGGATCTCGGCCTAGCCACTCCCGCGTTGCTTCTCGCACATGCGGCCGTACTCGTGGCCAATCATCCCGTGATTACCACTGCATTCCTGGAGGAGCTGCAGATGTACGACGCGGAGGGCACACAAGTCGGCTTGGTACCCACAGACGCCGGCTGGTACTTACGTGGCGTCAAGCGACGAAAGGGCGCAAAGCTCGCCCAGCAAGACATCCTCCTTACGACCGAAACGCATCAAGTTGTTCTTGACGTCATTGAGATGACCGCACCTATGCGCCGCTGGCTGAAGGATCAAGGTGATCCCCTGTGGCGAAGGCTGTTCCTCGCTCTCGCCTCGATGGGATGTCGACCGAGTCAATGGCGACCCAGCGCAGAAGCCTTCCGTCAGAAAGCGTGGCTGGTGCATCGCATGCAAAGCGCCACGAAGCCCTCCGATACGGATTTGAATTGCCAAGGGCGCTTGCAAGGTGAGGGGCAAGCGCAACGGATTGCATCATCTTTTTCGCTCAAACGACTTCGTTCCTCAGCCGCGGTCCTTGTCTACATCGGCACGGGCAGCGTGGACGCAATGGCAAAGGCACTGGGCCACACGACGTGGAGGCCAAAACTCTTAGACCGCTACCTCCCGAAGCCTATCCAAGAATTTTTTACCGAGCGGTGGATTCGTCTATTTCAGACAGGAATAATCTGTAAAGCGCTTGAAAACTCTCCGTTAGTGCTAGACGTATCTGGATTCGAGTCCCTCGCGGACCTCGACCAGTTTCTCGAGAACCACGCACTCAAATGCGTACCTACCCATCTAGAGGACGCCGATGTCGCGAACGACACCCCGCCGCAGGAGAACACGCGACTGGTATTTGGCCTCGATGTCGACATCCTAACTCTACTCATTAGTACCGAAGCTGCCGTCCGGGACGCGACGTCCGTACCCGCGGGCCGCGCAGTACGCTGGGCAAGAATTTCTGAGCGGCTTGTTTCTTTCTTAGAGTCACAGACCGACGAACCGCTGTTTACTGAGATGGTTAAAGATGCTCAAAGGCGCGCTGATCCGCGCCTAGTGCAGGACCTCATCTATGGCTAGGTCGCAGGCCAACTTAGAGCTCGAGGATCTTGAGGGTATGCTCGCACCATTCGCGCGCACTTCCGGGCCTCGCTATTCCACTGCAGATTGGCTATTGAGTCCATTGGATTCAGAGCTATGGCTGGTACGTTTCCGCTCGATGAGCTCAGTAAATTGGCGAATTCCACTTCCCGACGGAACAATGCTTACAGACAGGGTTCATGCGCGCCTTCTGTCGACCTTGCGAGCATGGTTACTAGCGCGCTTCCATGTTGACTTCACCGGCGGTCGCCGATACGCAAAGCAATCAGCCAGAAACATCGTCGCCAGCAACCTGCATTGCATCGACTATCTCCTGCTCCGAGCAGACAAACTTGGCATTCTCAGTCATGGGTTGAGCGCACTTTCAATCAACGATTTGAAGGCGATGATCAGCGGACTCTGCTCATCCTCCCACGTCAGCGAGAGCGTCTATGAATGGCCTGCCCGCCTCACTAACTATCTCCGATCTGTAGCACATGCAGTCTCCGAATCTGACCTAGCGAAAGCAAGATCGATCGCGCCGTGCTTCGATACTGCATTGCCGGCGATCGCAGCGCGCCTGACCAGTCTGAACGATAATGAGATCGTTAGAGCCAGGGCATGGATGCTCGCCAATGGTACCTACGATGAGCGGAGTAAGGGCGCACGCTACTCCCTTCATCTTCCCAAGCTAGGGCGAGAAATTTATCGAGGGACCTTGCTAGGATGCAGGACAATTTTTCAAGCCCCTCCCGAACTGTACGTGGGCTCACATGCACTTCAGGATGTCGAGCTATCGCGCGTCCCGGTGACAAATCAAGACCGCTCAGGCCCACATCGCGGCGTCCTGTCGAGACAAGTTCGTTGCATCTGCGTGCTAGCGCTACTGAAAAGCGAAGGCTTCGAATCTCCCACATTCCCTACCGACGAACTTCATGCATTTGCGGCTTCGCTGGACGTCAAAGACAACGGTAGATATGCGACGCTACCGCAGTCGGTTGTATTCTCAGGTCTGCGTCGTGCGCTCGAGTTCAGCGTGTCGTTCGGCGACGCGATTATTGATAGTTACATAAACGTAGCACGTGCCGCACATGCGCATCGCGAAAGCGCTGAAACGCTACTAGATCGACTCGACATCAAGCAATTCCTTACAGACGAATGCAAACATCTAGGGATCACTCGTTGGTGTATCAGCCCCACCAACGCCAGCTTAAACGGGCGTGCGGGCCCTGTTACCAAATCGGACTGGTATATATCACTGCGAAATAACGAAGGTCTCTACGAGGTCCTGCAGGTACTGTATGGCGCCGTCTATCTTGTCGTCGGCACGTTAATGGCTCGTCGGGCCGGTGAACTCACCGAACTCCGCGCCGATAGCTATCTCGACACGTCGAAGACTCGCCTAGTCTTCGAAAACCGCAAGTCAGGCTTCGATGACCTTCGCGAAACTGAAGCGCGACCTATACCTCAAATTGGCGTACGCCTTCTTCGAATGTTCGAACGGCTTCAGAGCGCACTGATAGAGATGGGGGCAATGGAGTCTCATGGACTTCTCTTTGCGACACCTGTATTGAAAGGCCGTATCGGGCTTCGTACCACGTGCTGCACCTCTTACTCTCGCCAGCTCAACCTTTTCTGTGATTGGGCGCAGCTACCGGTCGATAGTAAGGGACGGCGATACTACGTGCGCCAGCATCAACTACGCCGTTTTTTCGCGATGCTTTTTTTTTGGGGCGGTGGATTCGGCGGACTCGATGCGCTGCGCTGGTTTCTTGGCCACACAGATCCCGCCCACCTCTGGCACTACATCACTGAAAGCACACCGGGCGCAGCTCTACGATCAGTCGCAGCAGAATGGGCGGCCAGCTCTATCTCATCCGGCGCGCCTGAGTTCGCTGCACTTGCGGCCCTAGTCGAAGAACATTTCGGAACCAGCGACATTTCGGTGATCGACAATGAGGCCTTGACCGCACACTTGGAAGACCTTTTGGAAGACGGGGTGGTCCGAATCGAACCTCAGTTTCTTGATGGTGGCAGCCACTATCGAATCGCCGTACTTATCATTCCCGCTGGAGATACACATTGAAAGGGCCAACTTCAAAAGGCATAGAGCGACGCCAACGTGATATCTCAAGCATAAAGTGTACGCTTGCCCTCCTGTCGGAAGCAGTTACCGATCCCGCTAACTTCATCAGTGATCGTCGACTGCATAGTGCCGTTTCGTCGCAAGGTGCGCTAGCAAAGCTAGCTGATGATCGACGAAGCATCATTGCGATGAGCTTGAACCACCAGCGCAAGGTTGCGGAGGAACTGCCAGGCGGTTTTCTAGCACTGGACCGACTGAGGCGCGCCGTTAAAAGTGCCCTCGAACAGCAGAGCACACGCGAGCATGAGGCAGGCCGCACCAACAAGGCGGCTTTGAGGGCACGCATCGTCGAGCTCGAAGCGTTGATTCTCTCCCTGCGCCAGGATTTGATCATCGTCCAGCGCGCCTACGATCACCGGTGCGCGCAAGCGCGCTCTTATGCCAAGGGCGCTAGCGCCGCAATTCGTGCCCTGTGCGAGAAGGAGCAGAGAGAAATCGAGGCAACGTTTTCGTTGCGCAGCGTGCATTCGACGCAGAATGAAAAAGTAGTTTCTATAAAGACCGCTCGGCCGCGAGCTCCGCAGCATGGCTAATAGCCAACTTCACGTGCTCACCGGCCCGTGCTTCGAGATGCCGCTGTATGTCGGTCATAACGGGGAGCTCAAGACCCAAGCGGCGGATAGCATCCCTATAATGTTCTGGCCGGACGGTCGGTGGTGCGCGCCAGCCAACCGGTACATGCGCGAGGCCTTTGAGAAAGGCCTTTCACGAAGGAATCGAGGCGGTTCATTGGCGGTTGCTGCTGCACACCTCGGACACTTTCTGCGCTTCCTCTGGGCTCGCCAGGTGGATCCGATTGACCTTTCCGACAATCAATTTCGTGAATTCATTGCCGAGCTTCGGAATGAACGCTGCCCCCGTGATCCAAGTCGTCGACAGCGTGATGATACGACGGTCATTGCCATCGGGCGCACTTGCCTCAGCTTCTTGCTATCCGTCGCTCGCCACTATGGCGACGACGACTTCATCCATCCCAGCGGTCGGATACGCGCGGAAGTGCATGAGCATCGCCCGACGACAGATAGCGACCGCAATAAATCCGCCGGCGTTCGACGATACTGGCACCACCCTGCGTTTCCAAACCCGGAGCCCCAACGCAAGCGGATGCCGATCAGCACAGCGAGCATCGAGCAGTTACGTGCGGCGGTCGGCGTAGCCAGCAAGACGAGTCATCAACGCACACGGCGCCACGTCATGCTGAAACTTTTTGAGGTCACGGGAGCACGACGCGGTGAAATCGCCTTAGTCAAGGTCGCCGACATCATGGAGGCGGCGGCGATGCAGCATCCAATGTTGAGAATGCCGACATTAAAAAAGCGCGGTGGCCGCCTACGTTATCGCATGCTGCCAATCAGTCGCTCCGACATTGCTTTTCTCAAGCAATACATTGAGGTTCACCGCCGGTCCGTGCTTACCCGTAAGCGGCATAAATGCGTCGATCACGGAATTCTCTTGATCAATGAGAACACCGGCGAGCCGCTGGTCGCGAATACCATCACGCAAGAGGTCCACCTCCTTGCTAGAAAGGCACGCATTGAGGAAAAGGCATGCCCGCACATGTTTCGGCACCGTTTCCTAACGAAATTGTTTGTCGCCTTGATCGAGCAGCACAAGCTTGAGAACGCAGATGTTTTTCGTAGACTTTTGTTAGATGGAGAGACGCTTAAACGCAAAGTTTCGGAGTGGACGGACCACACCGACATGGCGTCTTTAGACCGCTACATTGATCTTGCATTCGAAGAGGTAGGGAATTTTCAACGCGTTCACGATTTGGCATTTATGGGCGTGACGCTCGATTCTTTCCTCGGCACAATCGACGCGGAATTAGAAGCTGTACGACGCAGCGAGCAGCCAGCCTTAATCCTCGGTCGACTATCTGAGTCTTTGCAAGCCCTGCGTAATGATCTAGCCAGTGTAGCTCGAGCGTAGTGCATACGGCTATATCGGACGAGCTATCCAACACTCGATGCGGCGAAGGCCAATGTGTAAGATCGCCAGGCGTGATTTGAAGTTTTTAACCCTTTCACAACCGTCCCTGATTTCGGGGTAGAACTGCCAAACGGCGACCACCTGATCACCCAGCGCCAAGCCAAATGATCTGGTCAGCATCACCAAGCAACTGGACAGTCAGCCGCAGTGAGTTTTTTGGACCTAACATCATAGATTGGTCAGGTTGGACAAGCTATGTGTTCCCCTTGGGGCGATTCGACTCCGCCTCCGGCGCTGTCTTGGCATGAGGTGATCGCCCGTTGTAAGCTGACAACTAGGCCCATGCGCGGGCCCGCCCGTCCACAAGGCGAAGTCGAACTGACAGCGCGGGAGTTTCGACTAGACCTGCCTTGACCTTCAATGGTCGCCGCTGGCTTGGTGTGTGGACGCATCGATCTTGCAGCGACCGCGGAGATAGCGTCATGGCAAATGGTTTTTCGTCTGCACAGATCAGCCGCTTCAAGCGCCAGGCTAAAAAAATAGCGCGCGAGAGTTCCTTGATTCATGCCGAAGCCCTCGACCGGGTTGCAACAGAGCAAGGATTCGCCAACTGGTCGCTGCTTTCAAAGGCGCGTGATCCATCCGTCGCGCACCGAAAGACGATCTCGGAAGCAACCAAAGCTTCGGCGCTCACCAGGTACTACCTACATGGAGACATAGACGAGCAGGATTCTTCCGTCTACTACTGCGCACGTTGTGACCTGTTTTGCACGCCCGATCATTTCAGTGATATGGGCCTGCATCGGGGGCAGTCCCATGAAATGCGGTACTTGGACTCAATTGAACGCTGGAACGAACGAGGCACAGTGTGGCGGGCGAAGTGGCGTCGGCCGGAGGACGCCATAAACCTACTGGCGGCAAAGGCTGTGTCCATTAATGCCGCCTATCAGAAATCCCGTTCTCCTTTCCACCGTTGGCTTCTAACTCAGCTTGACCGCGATGACAACGTAGCCGACTTGGCGGTGGACGTCCGTGCTGACAAGGCTTTTCCTGTAACCGCAAGTAGCCTGCAAGAGATACGGTCCTACCTTTCAATGCACGGAGACCATGTATTGGAGGCATTGGAGCAAGCATGGGACGAGTTCTCAGCTAGGCACCGCGAACGGTGAAATAGCAGAGGGGCGGGCTACGGCCGGCCCCTCTGCTCCCCATTGATTAGAGGATTGGAACCAGGTCGTCGTTCGCGCCGACTTTTCGCTTGCGCATCGACTCGCCCTTGAGTGTGAGCTTGTAGCTGGTGTGGATGAGCCGATCCAGGATCGCATCAGCCAACGCCGGGTCATTGATGAATCCATGCCAGTCCTTGATCGGTAGTTGGCATGCGACGGGAGTGGCGCCGGCTGTCCAGATGATTTGGTTACGCCTTCCAGTTCATTTGGTGTTGCTGTCCAGAAGTCTGGCGGTATGTAGGTAGAACCCTTTCTATGTCCATAGCCAATGTTTGTGATCAGCGCCAAGCCGACCCGCATCACCAACTCGGGGTCAGATGCTCAAGGTACCTGGCTCGTCCCCGTGCTCTCGTCGCCTTGCTGCGTAGAAGTAGGGCGCCGTTGTCCCAGGCTGTAGAGCCGAACAGGCACTAGTCTATTGCGCCAAAGACCGGTGCTAGCGGCACATTCGCTGCCGGCCAAGATAGAAGGCTGAGCGCGCGCAACCCAACAATGGCGCGTTGCAACAGATGCGTGCCACGTGGCACTGCTACCAGCGCTATGTGGCACCAGCTCTTCCGCCTCTACGTGGAACGAGCTCCGAGCTCGGACCTCGCAGAGGTCAGTGCCACGTGGCACTGCTACCAGCGCTATGTGGCACCAGCTCTTCCGCCTCTACGTGGAACGAGCTCCGAGCTCGGACCTCGCAGAGGTCAGTGCCACGTGGCACTGTTACCGGCGCTATGTGGCACCAGCTCTTTCGCCTCTACGTGGAACGAGCTCCGGGCTCGGACCTCGCAGAGGTCAGTGCCACGTGGCACTGACGATGGCACGTGTGCATGAGCCTGGTTGCCAATGCCCTGCGGCGGGCGGGCACCGACTGCCCTGAGTCGAAGGGGGTCGGGCTTCGGGGCGTAGCGAGCAGTGAACGCACTTCATCCGCGCGACTGGCAAAAGGACGAACATGACCCCCAAGGTCTTGCGGAGCTGGTGCCACGTGGCACCAGCCAGGGCAAGCCCGCATACACCAGAGTACGGCAACTCAATCTTGGGGGGACGTCGGTTACCCAGTAATTCTCAATCCTATAGAAGTGTCGCCGTTCAATGAAACGCAATAGAATCACACGCAGAATTCGGAATTATGATTCTCCTCATAATTCTCCATAATTCCTCCTGACTAGACGACGGGCGAGTGGTCAAGCAGTGTGTTGCTTTGAATCCAGTCCATCCCATCGGACTGACGTGGATATTGCGCCCCTAGATGTGTGGGTGATGGAATAACCAAAGGCTCCGGGGTGCTCGGACTCCTGGTATCAGCCTGTGCTCCATAGCTGCTCGTCTGGGAAGAGCTGTTCGACCTGCTTAACTATCATGCTCGGAAGATCCCCTTGGGAAACAGCCTGGCCAGACAGTGCCATCGTTTGTAGCACTCGGGTTTGCAGCCAACTGGAGACCAGTTGCGCCCGACGATCGTTTACAACCTGCTCCAATGGGCGCCGCGGCACAAGGACAACTACAAGATCACACTCAAGGGCCTCGGCAGCTTGAGCAAGCGAATCCATTGCGAGCTTCCCCTTCGCTTCGTTGAGCTCCATCTGCCGAACCGTCTGTTCGTTCACACACATTCGACGTGCGAGCTCATGGCTCGGCATACCGAGCGCCTCTCTGATTGTATGGATCCATCCGTGGCGTGGCATCAGATGCGTGGTCAGGGGTATAGACATCACAGCAGCGAGCCGAGCGTCTAGCCGCTTGCGAGCCAACTGCCGCATTTCAGGCGTCATGATCATTAGACGTGCTCCAGTTTAGATTAGTAGCTCGTAGATGGATATCATCGGGCTAGAGCTCGTGATCATCCGTCATCACGGTGAATTTTGCTTCTACGGACGACTGCTTCTGTTCGCTCAGGGAGCCGGCCTAATGGTTCCAGCGCAAACGGGGCCAACAGCGCAAGCTGCATAGAGCCAAGGGGCCGAGTGAGGCCTTCGACGCGAAATCGATAAAATTATTGTTACCGACTATCGCGAAGGATCACGACCGAGAACCTGCCTCTCTGCGCACTTCATCTCAAAAGAGGAAATATCACCCAAGCTTGTTGCGGCATAGAATATAGATACTAAATTTGCAAGAAGAGGGGCAGTGCTGGGTTGCGCTGCTGGGTATCCGTTGTGTAGATGTTAATCGTTAGCGCATATCCAACGCGGCCAATCATGAGGCAGTACGCATGTCGGATCAGGCTCCTATCGTCACATACTTCTTCTTAGACACTGAATGGGCGGATTCGGAAGGAGTCGAGTTGGTAAGCATGGCACTAGTTGGCGAAGATGGAGTTAGCACCTTCTACGTCGAGCGCGATCCGCTGCCCCCAGCTCCAACGGACTTTGTGGCAACAACTGTCTACCCGTTGCTGCAGCGCGGTCCCCACGCACTACCTGACCAAGCCCTCGCGGCAGCCCTCATCGCCTTCCTGAGGAGACAGCACTGCCCACATGTGATCGCTGACTATCCAAACGACCTTCGGTTGTTTCGGCAGGCGATATCCTGGGGTGGGACAGCATTCGAATTAGAGGGGCCACCGAGCTTCCCGTGCACGTTGATGAGCAGAGATCCCATTACCACTTCTCACCTAGAGAGGTGGTTCTTGAGGCATCCGGATCTTCTATTGCGTCGCCATCACGCGCTGGTCGATGCACAAGCTCTTCGTGCAGCATGGATGGTCGCGAGCGGTCGCTTAGATGTCGACTTTGGAGTTCCCAGCTTTTAGTGGACACCTGATGGGCGATGGCGGTGCGCTGCCTCGAACGCGTCAGAGCAGACACCGCCGAAGCGACTGTGACGGCGTATGGGCCTGTAGAACTAGCCGATGTAGTCAGATGTCCCCATCGTGGGGCGTGACCCGCCAAATGATCGGAAATAGATCGTCACACAAACTAGACATCGCATTGAAATGTCCAGGTCGTGATAGACACCTACATGGGGCAGACATCCCTCTAAATCGCTCGATCTTTTGTGACCCATCGTTTGCTGCTAAAAAGTATCGGCTCTTGGTCGCAGCACCTCATACGACCCAAAGCGGACATCCATCTGCCTTCGAGCTGAGGCGCCGTGAGGTATTCAGCGCTATTTCTGGGTCCGGTCATACCTCGGCTTGTTAGCCGGACCTAGCCACCCTAAGATCGCACTGTATCAAGAGAAAATCCCTCCATACGGCGCTTTGTGGATAAGCCGTATAACCGGACCCACGGGTCCGTCGATTAGGTAGTTAGGCGCAACCAACAACATGGGGAATCCAGTGCCAAGCGACAGCGAAGTCAAAATTAAAGTAATAAACGCTATGAACAATAATCGGTACCGTTGGCGCACCATCGGCGGCATATCCAAGGAGGTCGGCCTTCCTCAGGACGTTGTTGTTAAGGTGATTAGTCTAAACAGCGACTCCGTTGTTCGAGCTCCCGCATTGAGCAACAAAGGCGAACCACTGTTTACCACGCGAGAGCACTTGCTAGAAAAAGCGACAATTGGGGAAAAAATTCTCGGCGCCTTCAAGAATCGGGTCTATTGAGCATGGACAGCTCAATTTTTCAGCCCGCTGTTCTCTTCGCGTTCTTCGGGGCGCTTGCCCTCAAGCTTCTTGAGCTCGCCGAACTTCACCATGTCCCAAAAGCCAGCAGGCCTGACTACGCGGAGTTCGTTTATTGGATTCCGTTCCTAATCATGCCTCTTCTCGGAGGTGGTCTTGCCTACGCATATGTCATGTCGGACGTTCAACTCAAGCCGATGCTGGCAATTAATATCGGCGTATCCGCACCACTTATCTTCCGAGCAATGGCGCAGATCAACCCTTGGCAACCCAAGACGATTGATCCTGGCGATGGCGCCTAATGATTCATTCAAGCCGAACCCGTTTCGCGGATCGGCTCAAGTCCAGAGTTAGACCCCTTTTCGCGATCGGATAGTTATGAAAGCACTACAGCCCTTGTTGTTCTTGCTTCTCGCTGCCATCTCAACGACCTCGTTTGTCGCTGGCGATCCGGAGAGGTCACCCCAAGCACAGGTCATTCATCTGGTCGTGGAGCTACGTAGCGACGAGATCCAAAGACTGGATAAAAGTGCTGATTGGTGGCGTGACACAGAGGAGCGCTCTTGGTCGGTCAAGGGTCCTTTCGGTTCCGGCACTATTGATAGCACTCACTACTTTCAGGTCAGCTACTTTGGCGTTCATTCGCGTACAAGACCGCGCTCTGTGGCATTTGGTCTGAAACTCGACTCGGGCCGGATGCCCGCGGGTAGGGTGTGATAGCAACCGCTTCTGGCCGCAGGGCGTCATGCGACCCATTGCAGCCATTAGGTTATCAACGGACAGATATCAGCTGTGCAGCGGTTGTTGTCGGCCAAACGACCGCTCTTCGGCGAGGACTGGCCACTTACTGCCCCATAAAAACAAACGCAGGTGAGTACATTCAATGAAGCTTCAAACGATCCGGCTCTCAAATTTCCAATCATGCGGAGCGGCGCCCACCGAAATTCGGCTGGAGGAGATCACGTACCTCATCGGCCCGAACGGCTCTGGCAAGACAGCAGCACTCCAAGCCCTGTGCCGTCTGTTTGCCTTTGATCCATCACTGCGCAGAATCTTGCGCTCGGACTTTCACGTCGCATTCAACGAGACAGCATCGCCTGCTGAGCGTCAGCTGTGGATCGAGGCCGACTTCCTGTTCCCGGAACTTGGCGACGATGACGATAACAGCACTGTAGCTCCTCATTTCGGCCACATGCGTCTTGACGAAGTTGATGGTATACCCCGCGTGCGTTTTCGCCTCATCGCCACCATGGGCTTGGATGGGGACATTGAAGAAAGCATGGTCTATGTGCTGGACATCAATCCAGATGGATCGCCACTGACCACCGCTCAGGTCCCCCGATCTGAACGAAACCATATCCACGTTCATTACCTGCCCGCGCGCCGTGATCCCGCAGATCACATTGCCTATAGCACCAATGCACTGCTGGGACGCATGCTACGCGCGGTAAACTGGGATGCAGAGCGAACTGTCATCAAGGGCCTGACCGACCAAATCAGCGAAAGCTTGGCTGCCAATCCATCAATCAATGCGTTCAGCATAAGCTTGAAGTCGGCATGGAGCGTTTTGCACAGGGGTAGCTTCTTTGCCGACCCCAAGCTCACATTTGTTGCGTCTGAGATTGATGCCTTGCTGCGGCACATGTCGGTCTCATTCACGCCGGGCCATGACGAGCAGTTGGTCGACTTCTCACGACTCAGCGATGGTCAAAAGTCGATGCTGTATCTGTCCATAGTGCTGTCCTCGCAAGCCATCGGTCGCGCGGTCCTGGCTGAAGATGACGATTCTTTCGATGCAGACAAGCTGCGCCCGCCCGTGTTTACGGTGGTGGCGGTCGAAGAGCCAGAAAACAGTCTCTCGCCACACTACCTTGGACGGATCGTCAATGCACTCACCGCGATGACCAGCGATGGCGACGCGCAAGCATTGATTGCGACCCACGCGCCATCAATACTGCGGCGTGTCGCTCCGGAACGTATCCGCTATCTGCGGCTGACCCAGGAGCGAACAACGCGCGTCACACATATCCTGCTGCCAGATGCAGCTGATGAAGCTCACAAGTTTGTGCGTGAGGCAGTGCAAGCCTTTCCAGAAGTATATTTCTCGCGGCTTGTCATTCTTGGAGAAGGCGATAGCGAAGAAATAGTGCTGCCGCGCCTGCTACAGGTCAAAGGAGCGCCGGTTGATGAGTCCGCTGTCACCATTGCCCCGCTTGGGGGCAGGCACGTCAATCACTTCTGGCGTCTGCTGTCGGCTTTGCAGATCCCATATCTGACACTCCTTGATCTGGATGTGGCTCGATATGCCGCTGGCTGGGGACGGATAAAATACGTCAATGACCAACTGGCTGTCTATGCGCCGAGCAAGGTCCTCCCCGCCAACCATGTCATTCCTAAGTGGAATGACGCCACCCACAAGGTTCGAGATTACGACCACTATCTTGCGGAGCTTGAAAAACGAGATGTGTACTTCTCGTACCCCATGGACCTGGATTTCACCATGCTGCTCTCCTTCCCAGAAGCCTACGGCGTCGAGCAAGAAGAGCCGGATCAATCTACGGTCAAGGCTGTTCTCGGCAAGCAGCACCACGACGCCAGCCAGTACAGCGAAGACGAACAGAAGCTGTTCAGTACCTACCATAAGCGCTTCAAGCTTGGTAGCAAACCCGCAGCCCATATAGACGCATTGGCTCAGCTAACAGATGAGAAGTTGCTGGCTGACATGCCAGCATCGCTGAGCAGATTGGCTGATGCCGTTATCGCCAAAATCGCGGAGTTGCCTGAGTGATTGCAGTCGATGCCTGGAAGCCCGCGGATGGGCTGACTCTTGAACCGAATGCATTACGGGCAGCTAAGGAGCCCACGCGCAGTCTCGCGCTGACCGCTGGACCAGGAGCGGGCAAGACCGAAATGCTTGCGCAGCGGGCAGACTTCCTGCTGCGCACGGGGACCTGTCGTTATCCAAAGCGGATTCTGGCCATCTCGTTCAAGGTTGATGCCAGTAGCAACCTGAAAGAGCGGGTCAAGCGGCGCTGTGGTTCCGAGCTTTCCACGCGGTTTGACAGCTATACCTTCCACGCTTTTGCCAAGCGCATCATTGATCGTTTCCGTCCGGTGTTGACGGGTGAATACGCACTGGATGTTGGATACAAAATTGCAGATCGAAAACTTGGTCCATCACGAACCTTGATCGAATTCTCCGATCTTGTGCCGTTTGCAATCCAAATTTTGCAGCAGTCTGCAGTCGCGAGAAACGCCATTCGGCAAGCCTATAGCGACGTGTTCCTCGACGAATTCCAGGACTGCACCAGCCTTCAGTACAAGTTGCTCAAGGTCGTCTTTCAAGGTACGAGCACTCGCTTGACCGCCGTGGGCGACACTAAGCAGAAAATCATGGGCTGGGCGGGAGCCATGGACGGTATCTTTCAGGCTTTCGTTGCCGATTTTTCTGCTACTCCGATCAGTATGTACCGAAACTTTCGCTCAAAGCCGCGGCTGCTTCGCTTGCAGAACGAGATCATCCGCAAGCTTGACCCATCTTCCGTCATGCCTGATGAGGAGCTTGGCGGCGACGAAGGCGAGGTACTTGCCTGGCGTTTTGAAGATGGTCGTCAGGAGGCTGACAGCCTCGCAGGCTTGATTGAAGGCTGGATAAAGAACGAGCACCTGCCACCTGCGGAAATTGCGGTCCTGATTCGCAATCAGCTCGACCTGTACGCCGATCACCTGATGGCGGCATTGGAGGCGCGTGGCATCCCCTTCCGCAACGAGCAGCAGATGCAGGACATCACGGTTGAGCCTGCGGCACGTTTGATCGTGGATTATCTCTCCTGCCTCTATGGTCAGCGTGAGCCCAAAGCTTGGATTCGGCTCATGAATCAGCTGATCCCTTTTGCTGATGAAGAAATTCAATCGAACGCGCGCAAGGACCTTGATCGGCTCGTTAAGCGGCAGCGAAGAGAGACAGCCATCGTCAAACTGCTCGATGATCCCTTCGCCGGCTGGTGGAAGTTTGTTCAGGCATTCCTGAAGCAAATCAGTATCGAAACGTTGGTGTCGATTTCCCCGGACTACGAGTCGCACGATCGGTTGAAAGAGGTGATTCGCGATACCAAGGCCAAGATCGAGGAATTGCTAAAGTTGGAGCCTGACTTACCCAAGGCTCTTGAGCGGTTCTCAGACGACCAGGCCGTACGAATTCTCACTATCCATAAGAGCAAGGGCCTTGAATTTGACTCGGTCATCATCATGGCCGTCGAGAACGAAATTTTCTTTGGCGATCAGGATGAGAACCGATGCGCTTATTTCGTCGGGGTTTCTCGTGCTAAGAAGCGTTTGGTCCTTACATACGCCGATCAACGGGAGCGCCCAGCGGGACATACGAAGCGCTGGGATGTGCAACGCACTGCTCAAAATGAATACTTTGGTTATGCCACGCCGTTCTTAAAAAAGGAGCAATAGGAAATCAGAGCGACGCTGGATTCGGGTGATATTCGGCGACTTGGTTCGTCGACAGCCGGCACCCAAGATCCTTTTCTCCTTGGCCTTCCTCGGTCGGGCGAAGGCATGTGAAGCGGTAGAAATTGGTGGCTACGAATGTCGGCTATCTGTTTAGGCGATCGTTCGGCGTGTTGATGGTGAACGAAAAATATCAGCCTGTTCCTGCGGTACTCGATCTCGCGCCGGACGACAGCTTTTGACCGAAAGTTGACCTGGTCGATTATGGCGACGCATGAAGCAAATCTGACTGCGCGCGCATGGCGTGCGCCCGTGCGAGAATCCGGGCGAGCCCGCCTTAGCGGGAACCCGCCCATGACCGAACTTGATCAGGTCAGTTCGTAGCGCTTTTCGATTACGGCGAACAGCTGAGCAGCCTCTTCTTTGGCACGCCTGCTCTCCGCGGTCGCAAGTGGTGCCAATTCGATTCCGTCGACACCCCCGACATACATTGGCCCGCCGACATCATCGTCATAGAGTGTGCCGTCTTCATTGATCGCTTCATGTCGATTTTGGCTCAGGTCCCGCCCTAGCATGCGCGAAAGATGCATCCAGACCCACGAGCGGAACGGTGTCTCGTTCCGGTCTTCGATAAGCGCGTGCATAGCGGATACATCACCGTCGCGTGCGAGCACGGTTAACCATTGGTGGGCCAACTCGGGTCGACCATGCGTATCGGCCAAGTTAGCCATGGCGTAGGGATCCATTTCATCCGACGGCTCAAGCTCGAGCACCCCGGGATCACCGTAGCGCTCCGCGGTGAGCAGCATCGCGCGTGCAACCCCGCCCCTTGCCGCTGCAAGGAGGTGGTACCGATGTTTGGCCACAACTCGAACGAACCTGTCCGCGCCTGCGGCGATCTCTGCAAAGCCCACTGGCTCGACTGACCACTGACCACGCCGACGCAGTTCGCGGCCGAAGCGGCGGTCATCCTCGTCTGGCAGCCCCCCATAGGGCTCAAGCATGTAGGCGCTCGCTAGATGTGCAGCGGCTATGCCGCGCGACGCGGCCGCCTCCAATCCTTCTAGCAGCAAGGGGAGTTCGCCTAGCAGCGCATCAAACCCTTGCTGCATGCGGCTGACTAGGTCGGTCGCCACCCATTCGGCTACGACAGCCGACCCTGCGCCTCCAGCTTCCGCCCACTCGCTTTCATGGCTCGCGAGCGCGGTAATCAGCTCCTCAAAGCGAACCGGTGCATAGCCGGATGTACCGAGTAAGCTAACCAAGCCTTGGGCTGCTCGCTCTGCCTCCTCGAGTGACATCCCAAAGTGCAGACACCTCTGGATGACCAGGTTCTCATCTGCCGTGAGGCCTGTCTTGCACCAAGGAACGTCGCACCACGCGGCCTGATGATGGAACGCAGCATGGGTAGCGAATCCAGCGGCTGCCGCCAGCAGCTCATGGACCTGGCTGCGGGTTAGAGACGCTGAAACTTGCGTCCGAAGATACGCATGGACATGAAACGCATATTGCTTGATGGTCATGACTCGTCCTCGATGGCCAAGCCGATCCGGGTCAGGCGCACACGTTTAAGTCCCCGGCAGCTGGCCAGAAGAAGAATCAATCAGGGAATACGGCCTGTTTTTGCTCGTGTGCAAGCAAGGCGGGCGCCGCAGGTAGTGTATGCCTTCTGCTACCGGGATTCCAAACGCGCTGAAACTGCGCGCACTGGTTCCCGACCTCACCGTTCCTACTATGGCCGGCAGAGGGACAGGGCCGATCAGCGAGGCCCGATTCTGAACCAAAGCGGGATCTGCCGGGGTCGCTACAGAGTTCAGCTATAAATTGAGCCTACCGCTTCGCACTCCGTCAGCGTGGCTCGAAACTTCGTTAGCCAGCCTCACTGCCGTTGGATAGCCTCTGACACCTCTACAGCCCAGCGAGAGGTGTGGATGATCCGCGTCTCCTGCAGCTGCTCTTGAAGGATCTCGCGTTTGGTTAGTTGAGACACAGCTTCCCACTCGTTCCTGAAAATGTAGGTAGCGTTGCCTGACTCCGGACTCTCGAAGACGTATCGGCGCCTGCGTGTGAATCCGAAGACGATGTACTCGCTAAACCCACCTAGCCCCACGGCCATGAAGTCAGGCTCGTGCCGAGTGATAGTGCGGATGCGATGTTTTGCAGTTTCGCGATCGCTTTCCGATAGCCGCTCTAGGTAGCCCTCCAAGGCCTGAACCGCTCTATCGAATGGGAAGATTCCAGGGGGGAGAATGCGCCAGTTGATCTTTTGGACCCTGACCGGCACCGCCAGGGCTGGATCAACGATGTCAAAGTGCTGGAAGCACTCCAAGTAGATATTGAGAAGGTTGGCGATGCTATCTTCTGGCTCCGTCCGATCAATGGTCCTTGTAGCCATTGCGATTCCAGCATCAGTCTGTACTGCCGTCAGGAACTCGCCAGGCGGAGCAATATGTTCCCTAGGGTAAGTGTCATACGATCTCGTCTGAGTGCCGTGATGAGTCTGCCCGTGCCAGTCCTTCCATGAGGTATTGATCATTCGAGACTTGCTGATCATCGGAAGGTCTTTCCTGATGATCTCTTTACCACGCGCATTAAAGAGCGTAGCCGGCCCGTCGGCGCTCGGCACGATCGACGCACCCGTGGGTGGAATATGGTCAAATCCCAAAAGCACAGCTTGGTCATCAGTTAGGGGAGCGCTGAGCAGTCGAAACTGTGGCAGCCGTGCGATGGTGCTTCGGTAGATTGAAAGACCCCTCACTTGCTTGGGCATGCGCTACTCCTTATGTAATGAGAAAGCGGGATAACCAAATTTGCGGAGCTATAGCCGACTCGCAAGTAATGCAGCTACTTTATAGTTCACGGAGAGATAGTACAAATACGTGCTATATCAACGCTTCCTGACCTTTGAGTATAGCTCTAAGGATTGCTTGCGAGCTGTAGTTTAGGTCTGGCGTAGGCCAATCCCCGTTGAGTATTCTACTAGGGCTAAGCAGCGCCACGACTTAACTTCGGACTTTTCTCCTTCATGAGCATCACCGACAAGACAAGGAAAGTGCTTTGGGGCCGGTCAGGGAATCTTTGCGCGTTCTGTAAAACTCCTCTAGTCCTAGACGCGTCAATGCTAGATGCCGAGTCGGTGGTCGGCGATGAATGTCACATCATCTCAGGGGCAGCAAAGGGGCCACGGCACGATCCATCCTTTTCTCCAGAGCTCAACGATGACTTGTCCAATCTTCTTCTACTATGTCGAGTTCACCACAAGCTGGTAGATGATCAGCCGGAGACCTTCTCTGCAGGAATGCTTCGCCAGCTTAGGGGCAATCACGAAGCATGGGTCAAAGAGCGCCTTCGCCAGTCCGACAGAGCGGAGGCCCCTACAATCGTGCGGTCAGCCGCTGACATTCCTACTCATCTCCTACTCGTTACATCTGCAAAGACATTGCTGGATCACGCTGCAGGCTGCCACGGCCGCTACTACGACTACCCCGACGATCTTTCAGAGCCTGATCTCGATGCTGTAGGCGCATTCCTGCAGAATCTGACAGATTGGATTGACGTTGGTTTGGACGAGCCCCACGAGAGGATAAGCGCTCAACGTTCGCTAGCGGAGAACATGATGGACCTGGACGAAGCCGGTCTACGGATCTATCTGGCCCGAGAACGGCAGCAGTTACGTGGCGGCATTGCGGCACCCTCGGCATTCTATGTGCTGCATCTCCGAATAGTCAGGCATAACGACCCAGGGCAAATTTCCTTGGGATCGTCCGAAAGCCGTTAGGCCACTTAAAATTCATCTTTACGAAGTTCAAGTGTCAGCCGGGAGCTGCTGATTTGACCTTCGGCGAGGCAGAGCTTGGCAAGATCGACAACGCGCTCGCGCTAATCGACATCAAAGGCGCACCGCTACCAGTGGGCTGGGATGCTTCCATCGATCGCTGATATCTCCATCCAGCCCCGAAACCTGCAGTGGAAGCTCGCCGAGTAACGCAGCAACATCCATTCTCGCTGTCGCGGCAGGATTCGAGTGGCGGCGGTATGCTGCCGCTCATGGTCGGAATTCTGCTTCGCTTGCTCGGAGGGTGTACCGAGTTGACAGGCACTACAGTCCTCCCGATGCAGTCCATTTGCGATAGCGAAAAAGACGGCTGGGATGAACAGACGGTAAGCAGAGCTGGCCAGGCGTGGGCCAAACAGCACTCTCAAGATTCAAGTGCAACACGGGATTAGAATGCTTCGACTTCCGCCTCCATCCAAATCGCGAGACACAGCACCCACTGAAAAATCGGTGACAACTCTACGGAAAATTGGTTGCAAAAAGCTAAATGCCGGAGTGGAATCGACATGCACTGGAAGTGCTGCGCGAACCATTGGAATCGGGCACGGTCACGGTATCGCGGGCGGCACGCAGCATGGAGTTCCCGGCGCGCTTCCAGTTGATCGCGGCCATGAACCCCTGCCCCTGTAAGGATTACATAGGCAAACAAGTCAGCACAGATTACATGCTAGGGTGCCGACACATCCGTCCATCTGGAGGTAACGGTGCCACTCGAACAGATTTCGCATGTGCCTTGTCGCGCCGATACGAGTGGGGGTACGGTCAGTTGGAAGCCGGTAACGATCCGCAGCACCATCCATGGATTACCACAAATCGTTTGGGCTGATCAAAGCCCTTGGCGGGAAGCCAATTTATGGGCACTTGAGCAGGCACGCAAAGCAACTAAGAGCATGAAAACTGTGCTCTCGGCGATGACACACCTCAACGCTTACGCGAAATGGTTAGAGGATGAAGGAGTAAGGTGGTGGGATTTTCCTTCGCGCGAATCCGATCGATGCCTTGTGCGCTTCCGTGGAGCTTTGATGAACAACGTCGAAGAGGGCTGCTTGGCACCCTCGACTGCAAGTCATCGCATGTCTGCAGTAATCCGGTTCTACCGCTGGCTGCATTCCGAGAATTTACTATCGCCAGAATGGCCTATGTGGAACGAGAAAGTCGTCGGGGTTCGACTGACTGACTCATTCGGCTTTGAAAGAACACTCATCACGAACAGTACGGACCTTGCAATTCCCAATCGAAAAGCATCTCGAGACCCGCTTGAAGGCGGGCTGCTACCGGTCTCCCTTCGACGCAGGAATGCAATTCTTACTTATTGCAACAAGAACGCGAGTCAAGAACTAACCCTAATGCTAGGCCTTGGGTTTCGCACGGGCATGCGTCTTGGAACAATATGCGACCTAAAGATTAAAACCCTCCAACGAGCCGTACCAGATCCGTCCTTTCCCGGCTGGTTTCGAATAGCCGTCGGGCCTGGCGCACATCCACCAGTGCACACGAAGTATGGAGTAACAGGTCAGATCTGGATAGATGAGTCTGACTTGCAAGCAATCACCTCCTACTCGTTCGAATTTCGCCGATTGAACAGGCAGGCTAGGGCCGCTCCTGAGCATAGAGAGCATGTATTTCTTACGCGAAATGGCGCTCCCTACGGTGCCGATTCTGGAGATAAATCGAACGCGCTCAACGTAGAGCTCCATCGTCTGCGTAGAAGAAGCATAGCCGAAGGGATAGAGGACTTACGCAACTTTCACTTTCACCAAAGCCGTTGCACGTTCGCCACGGAAATAGCGCGACTAGCACTCAAACACGGAAATGCAAACCAGGCCATTAGCTTTGTGAAACAAGCCCTGCTTCATCGGGATGAATCAACCACCCTAAAGTACATTCGGTTTGTTGAGAACAACTCCGTTATGGCAAGCGCTGCAGATGAATTCACCAAAGCGTTCGTAGGCTTCCCTGCCGTAGTGGAGGAAAGTGAGCTTGAGTAAGCAAGCCCGACCCGATCTGACATTTCCGCAAATCCCCTACGGAAGCCACCAGGTACAACACGACCTCCAGTTGCTCCTTTACCGCGGTGCGAGCAGTGTGCACTTAAGCAAGGTTGGCGCTTTACTCGCTGACGGGTGCCTCGGTCATCCGATCATGCAGCGCCTACCTCTTGTGACTAAGCTGCATGACGCAATCTCGGGGTCCATCGCCATGGGTAAGAGTCGTTCCACGGCTCTCAATCGCATCAAGGCCTTGAGAATCTTCTACGCCTGGGCTGACGCTAACCGACGGGATTTGACCGTAGAATCAGCACTCGATGACTTTATAGCTTGGGGTAACTCACTGTGGCATAGAGTGCACATAGCAAAAGATATGAATCAGATGTACGCATATCGGCTTGCAAATGCGGCATCTTCACCCCTGAAGACGGCTTTGGATATACGGCTGTCACCTATTCGGCAAACGATGCTTGAGGCGGTTCCAGTCAAGAAAAAAGTCCTAAGCACAAAAGCTGACAAGCAGAACCTCGCCGAAACGTTCGAATTCGGACACGCACTTTTCGACATCACGCAAGCTCTCACAGTCGAGGCAATCAGGGGACCTCTCCCTATAGAAATTGAGCTCCGAATTGGAAAGAAAGCACTCGTCTGGTGCGGACTCAAACCTTCCAAAGAAATCAAAGGCCTTCACTTTAGCGCGCCATTGTCGAGACTGGTTAAAGCATTGGATGCGCGGTCGCCCCTTAAAGACACGGCATCAATCAGGTGTAGATACCCGGCGATCAATCTAAGGGTAGATGCTGAGCTCCTCATGTTTATCGCGCAAACCGGCATGAATCTGACTCAAGCGTACAAGTTGAAACGAGGCAGCTTTCGTTATCGATCAGAAGGTGAGAACTTTTTGGTTTATAGGGCCTACAAAAGGAGAATGGGGGGAGAATCTGAGTTCAGGATATTCAGAGAGTATCGATCCCTTTTCCAAAAATATATCGAATGGCTGGACGCCATTATTCCGGAAGAGGAAGATCAAAGACTCTTTCCTTACATGTACTCCGGAAAAATCCCATCCTTCGCCACCGCCCCCGGCTTTAAATCTATACGCCATCATTGCAAGGAGCTCAACATAAAGTGCGTTCGACCCATGGAGCTCAGAAGCACTAGAGTTAACTGGGTACTCCGGCGCAGTCGCGATCCCGAGATTACAGCTCAGATGGCGCAGCACTCGAAGGAAACCCTTCTTCGCATATACGAAAGGCCTCACCATCAAACAGCTGCAAGGGAGATCTCCAGATTCCATGCGCTCAATGATTCGAGCAGGGCTCCACCTGGACCGGGAACATGCGTTGGGCAGAATCCACAAACCACTTCGCCCACTAGATTTCCTCCCGCATATCCAACGCCCGATTGCATTAGCCCTAGCGGTTGTCTTTTCTGTCAGTTCCACCGGGATATGGACACCCAAGACTATGTGTGGTCATTAACTAGCTTTAGTTACTACAAGTGCCTTGAGCTATCTCGATTCCGTCCGATCCAAGAAGAAGTTTCCCCGCACCCCGCGGTTGCAGTGATCGAACGAATTGATGCCAAGCTTGCCTCCTTCCGAGAAGCGAGCAGCTTGCGATCGGCGTGGGTGGATGAAGCGCGGGATCGAGTTCGTGAAGGCAGATTCCACCCGGCATGGGATGGTTTTATTCAACTTCTGGAGGCTAAGTGAAGGCGCACAGTCTTTCGGCTTCGGAGCGTTTTGATAGCCAACTGAGCAAATCGGAGCACACACCTCCGCTACCGACTTGGCCTCCTCCTCAAGATTTCCCAATTATCGTGGACGCTTCCGGGAGAACTGTCAGCTACTACGGTGACCATAAGTGGAATCTCAACGTCTGGGCTGGCAAGCCCGTCACTCTCAACTTTGGTGACGGCCCACCGCGCAAGAACTGCCCCAGCCTATCAAATGAAAATGCGAACCTATTGCGCCAGATTTCGGCTTGGTGGCTTCACGGCCCCGTTCGAGCCAGATCACCTGAAGCGCTGCTCAGGCGCTTCGAGATAATACGACCCATCTTTGTACTTTGTTCGCAGAACCGCATCAAGGCGAGCGACCTTATGCGCTTTCCTCGCGCTGTTGATCTCGTGGCAGGAGTTCTAGCCCCCTCATCAGCTCACTACGGACTTACGCTTCTGCATCAACTGTGGGAACTACGCG
This sequence comes from Stenotrophomonas terrae, assembly GCF_039674165.1. GTDB lineage: Bacteria > Pseudomonadota > Gammaproteobacteria > Xanthomonadales > Xanthomonadaceae > Stenotrophomonas > Stenotrophomonas terrae_A. Next base: position 58,849 of record NZ_JBDJMY010000013.1, on the reverse strand, counting down.
ATTCCTTAGGCTTTCATTTACTTGATACGGAGAACTTAAAAGCAATTGGTGCATCGCTCTCCAAGCACGAGAAGGAACAGACTCCGTACATTCCACCCAGAATTTGGCAGTATCAGCTAAACCGTCTAAAGGCCTGCATCGATGATTTCAATGACAATCGACGGGAAATCGAAGCATGCTATCTTTTTTGTCTTGATGCCTACGCTAGAAACTCAGGGTCCCTAGCTCAAGCGTGCCGAAGAGAAACGAAGTCCGGCCACAGGCCCTTCGGCGGCCATAGAAGAGCAGGCGAATCCACAGATGGCCGTTTGTTCCACGGCCCATTCCACCTAACGGCACGTAGATTCGGTATAGACGGCCTGCTGGAACGTTGGCTTCTTCAACCTGGGGAGAGTCTAGAGAAGTCAGGACGCGGCATCCACTCTCTCAGTACGTATTTCACCCTTATCGGATTTGTTGGTACCGCATATCTTGCGAACTTCTCGCTCATGCGCATCGAGGAAGCGTGGTCATTGCGTTCTGACTGTCTGACCGTTGAGCGAGATGATCTAGGGGACGATATTCACATCTTACAGGGCGTTACGACCAAGACCGTTGAGGACGACGATGCCCGATGGATCACCGCACCTACATCCCATGCCGCAGTAGAAGCGATGGCCTGCGTTGCCAAGCTTCGAATGCTTGCCGCGGACGCCAACCCTGATGTCCCGGTCACCGATGATGACTTGCGTGCCCCATTTCTAACTCTCAGGCCTTATGAGCCTTGGGGCGGCAGGGCAGGCGATATGAATCTCCCTATCGCCATTAGACAGACCTCTCAAAGCTATAGGAACTTCATAGAGAGATTCCCACAGCTCTTCGATAGCCAGATTATGAAAATCACCAGTGCGGATCTTGAGATTGCTCGTCTCGTGACACCTAGCCTAGACCCAGAACTGTTCGAGGTGGGCAAGGTGTGGCCAATTGCGTGGCATCAGCTGCGTCGGACTGGGGCTGTAAACATGACCGCCTCGGGGATAGTGGGAGACTCATCCCTTCAGTACCAGCTTAAGCACGCCAGTCGCGCGATGAGCCGCTACTACGGACAGGGCTACTATCATCTAAATTTTCCGCTCAACGACAGTGCGAAAGCAGAATATATTCGAACAATGTACGAAATGGTTGCAATTGAGTTCTCGCAACTCTCACTCCCCCGCTTTGTTAGTCCGCATGGAAATCCACGAAAGTCTCAGATCCTGTCATTACTGACAGAAAGTAACTCGAAGCAGCTTTCCGCGGCTGCAAAATCTGGAAAGATTGCCTATAGAGAGACTTTATTGGGAGGCTGCACGAATCCAAACCCATGCGCTTACGGTGGAATCGACAACATAACCCGATGCGGGGGAGGAGATGGCTCTCCACCATGCGCTGATGCCATCTTCGACAAAGAAAAGATTCCTACCATCGGCAGTCTCGGCAAGGTTATAGAGTCGCGACTCGCTGTCGCACCAGAGAACTCCCCACTTCAAGAATCGCTGCAAGCTCAGAAGCGAGCCATCGAGAACGCGCTTTATGCCCTCAAGTCCATATAGCAACCATAAGATTGGTCGCGCCGAAAGATCGTTTCGAGATGCTTTCACGAGACTCAAACTAAACGAAACCAGGATCTTGCCGAAGGGAAGTCACGTTACGCAGAACAACGTCGCCCGAGAGGCCGGCTGTGATCCTTCTGCGCTTAGGAAATCAAGATTCCCGAACCTGGTAGAAGAGATACAGTACTGGGTTGCTGAGAACAGCAAAGAAGTGCCACCATCAAAACTGCACACTAGTCGTGTTCAACGCACCCGCAATCGTGACCTGCGGGACCGGATTAAGGCGCTTGAATTGCAACGCGACAAAGCGCTTGGCCTCCTAGCGGAGGCCGATGCTCTCATTTTAGCGCTTACTAATGAAAACTCTCGCTTACGTGCACTCACTCCGTCCAACGTCACTCATATCGGATGCGGTCGATGAATATATTGTAATAAAGCACCGATTACTGCTCAGGTCATGCGGTTAATGTAGCGACATCGTCCGCATCCGGGGGCATCGCGTCCATCAGGATCCCCAACGTTCCTGCCAGCCAAGTCGTCGATCGTACAGGTCCGTAACTTGGTTATGGCTGGAGCGTCTGCGCTCCGGCTTTTTACCCAATATTACTCAACTCTACGATCAGGAAGACCACATCCACCTGCCGATGATCATACTCGTAGGTGGCAATCAACCCAGCCACCTCATGATCCTTATAGTCTAACGGGGTGTGCCTTCGATAGGAAAGACACGCTGGCACTTCGGTTGTGATCATCCCATCGATATAGCTAAGCAATGCACCGAGCGGCTTGTAGGCGTAGATAATGTGAAAGTAGATTCCGCATTGCCCATAAGCGATAAGTTTGTGAAAGTGAGCCTTGATATTCTCCTTGTCAACAGACTTGCAAACCAATGCCTCTAGAACCGCTACTTCCTGACCTGAAGCCCGTATTACAAGATCTCGCTCTCCAAGATTCCCCTTCTCCGTAGATCCACCGAGAGATTGATCCGCAACGTCCCAACGGATGAAAGCGAGCCGCGCATTTAGAATCTCTCTTAGCGCCGTGTTCAGATCGTTCTCGTACTTCGCGCTTTTTCTCGGATCTTGACGCGAGTTCAAATCCCCCACACATTTCGCATGCCCACGATCGCGAAGAATCGCCCCCATGTGCTGAAGCCCTGCGACGGATCTCGAAACAATCCGAACCAGAAAGCCTCTAAGCCCACCGCCAGATGGTTCGAACAGCTGAGCTATCTCCGTCGGCTGAAGCTCACGCATCTTCTGTAAAGAAGATTGTATCGAGGACAATGCGTCTATTTTAGTCGCCACCACCACAGGAGCGTTGAGTGTAATCCCGTCCGACAATGAAGCCCGAAGCTCAACAAGGTCACTTACACGCCCGAACTCGCCAATGGCAGCGTCAAGAACAGTCCGTGCCTCTTCATTTCGTCCCAGCTTCGACATCGCCAGCGCCGCAACATGCTCAAGCCCAAGCGCCTTTTTCTTGGCTCGAATCGGCGCCAAACTTTCCAATGCTTCCTCGGACCTATCTAATGCAACGAGAAGCACCCCACGGTTGGTGAGAAGGCTGCTACTCACCTCGCTTCCATGCTTCTGAATAAATTCATTCATTCCAACCAGCAGCTTCTCCCCTTCCAATCTCATTTCCGTGCCCAAGGGATGAGGGCCGGTGTCAAGCAGCAAACGCAAAGCCGCAGCATAGGCGTTCTCTCTGTAGGCGATGGCGCTCCCGTGCCGAGCAGCAAGCCGATCAAACACCAACTTGGCCTTGGTCAAATCGCCCCCAGATCGAACCAATTGTGATGTCGCACGCCAAAATAGCAGTGAATCCTCTGCTTGCCTGGCGAACTTTGGGTCGAGACTTTCAGGGAGACTCAGTTTATCGAGCTTGGGCCAGTCCCTCTCCTTGAAAAGCAATCGAAGCCGCAGGTCGAAAATATTGCGTTTTACTTCGATCGGCGCTTTCAAAGACAGTGATTCAATAGCATTCAGGTGTTGACGAGCCACGTCCCTCTCATCGGCATCCAGCAACAAGCTGATTCGCCGCTCCATTTCCGACCATGTCCACACTGAAGCAGCAGTGGTCGGCCCCATGCTTCGCAACTTTGTTCGGACAGGCCCTCTCTTCTTGTTTGGAAGCATCACGCAGATTTCAGCGAGAAAGGCAGGATCATCGGATTCTGCAATGGCCCGCAGCATAGCTTGCTGTTGACGAGGTCTTAGTGCTCGCCATGCCTGGGTAAGGTCCTGTGCTGGTGACGTCTGCTCCTTACGGAAGATCCTATCTGGCGCGTACCTATCGGTAAGCGCCGGCACACAACCCTTCTCACCGTGTTGAATGACACTAGTGGAGATCAGTTCCAGCAGCGCATCAACAACTACTTTAGGCACCGATGAACTGGGCCAGCCACTGATAGCACGTGCAAGAAGCTGCACGTGAGTTCTAAGTGTCTTAGCCAATGAGTACTGCACAGCATGGTCATGTTTTGAATACGCCCTATGCGCAATGCCCCTTGCGTCAACGGGTCGCAAGAGCGATTCGCCGGAAGACGAGCTCGACAGGCCAATTTCCACGAGGCTTGCACAGAACGTCGCTGGTAACCAAGACGCATCCGTACGATCCAACTTCAGGTCACGGCAAATGCGTACATAGAGACTGACCACGGGCGACAGATCAAGATGACTGGAAACTGGGAGGATACGCGCCGCATCAAGCAAGACCTTGAAGCATGCCTTTGATGGGTTCCAGTCACCCCTAGCCTGGCCCATGAGATGCTGCAGAACCAGCGACTGATCATTTTCAGCTCCACTTGCCATCATGCCAAGCAGTTCTCTTCCAATGAGTTCTATTCGCTCAGAATCTTCCTGCGAGACCTGACTGCAAGCGGAGTAGCACCAAGTGATTAGTGACGCCAACTCTAGAAGATCGGCCCGTCCGGACTGAAACTGATGAGCTAATATGGATAGCGAATCACGGATTGCGAAGGACTTCATTTGGGTGTCACTGACCGCCCTGTACTCCGCCAGCCTTCCCCCGAAATTAGGGTATTGCATTATGACCCTCACGGCCCAGGCGGCCGTGCGCTCAGACAGAAGCATGTCAACTAGGAGCACTGGAGCGTTGTGCACCTTGAAAATCAGGTGTTGCATGGCTATTGGATGGTCAGCCACTAGATCCATTACAGCCTTGATACTCGCCTCGATGCGGGTCCCGCCGGAGGTATGCTCAATCTCGGAACATAGCAGACCGAAAGCAAAACCTATCGAACTTGACTGCAGCAGTTGATCCATCACCAGTCTCTGGACATCCTGCCTATTTAGGTAATCAAAGCGATTGAACACGGAGCATTCATTGCTCGCCGCCTCCTTCTGGGAACCCGACCTAATCTCGGCAATCTCGCCCTCTCTGTTCGCCGCGGAGACCTGTGCAACCACGGTCTCCCAGTCGCGCCAGATTTGCTGCCTATTGAGAACACGAATGGCTGCCTCGTGGCAGAATCTTCTTTCAAGCGCGCTCCAGCGGTAGTCCCACTGCGCCGGACAGTGAAGCAATTCGCACCAAGCCTGCCACTGCAAGAATGTTCTATCAATCAAGCCGTCAAAAGACGATTGAGAACTGCAGACGTGTTTCCCATCGGTTGAGGCTGCATACTCAACCGACTCGTCATCCGCAGTTAAATCAACGACGTCAGCCAGTTCTGCCCGGCAAAGTTCGGTCCACAACCGCCTTGCTAGCCACGACGCATCTCTGACCGGTAGCTCCTCATCAAGCCGGTTCTCCACCCACCTCTTAACCTCAAGCGCAGGAGCACTCAGGTCACCGGGATTTCCCCTCTCTACGAGATCAATTCTGGCGAGCCCATCGAGAAAACGCTCCGTTCTCGAATTCAGCGGAGGCGCTTTAGCCCCATTCTCTGGCTCATCACTAGAGCGAGCCCATCGGCCACCGTCAAATACCAGCCACCCCATCTGACGCAGCTCTGCAGACGTGGGACATTTGTCATTGATTCGTCCCGGGCAAGCATCCCAGGCCATGAGTATTTCATCGGAAGCGCCACCGAACTCCAAACGATACCGGCGGCACAGCGCGATCAGGGCCTCCTCGTCATAGGTCGGACTTTTGTACCTTGCCTTGCCACCGTCATGTTTAGGCAACCATCGTTCGAACTCACGCCTGATCTGATAGCGATCCTGAAGCGGTGACCAAGAGGTTGTCCACGGAGAAGTCATCTTAAATTCCAACACGCCCCTGGCTCCTTGCCTTTTGGTTACATAGTAGCTTTGTTGGGCGAGTTGCAGCTTGCCTGGCATAGGCAAATGAGATTGGACGCCGCATGATCAGCGAACACGATTCGCAGGAAGATCGGAAAGCTGGCTCCGCCGAGCAACATGGGCACTAGGTACAGCTCGACCTCGGAAAGCACCTAATTTCCGACAGCCTTGACGCGAGCACATGCTTACATTGCAGCAACGGGAGCAAGACAGCCCCCAAGATGAAGGGTGAGAGTCGCCCGGATCCAGCTGCCAGACCCATTAGATTCAGCGCTGCAGTGCCTGGTTTCGGATAAGAACGGACATGCCAAAGCCTGCGAGGCTCCTACAAAAGCTGCGCGATGCAGAGGCGTATAGAGTTCTTACCGACACGCTACCCACGGCGAAGTAAAGAGCGCCTTCCGCTAAGCCGTTTGAGGGTATCCGTGCTTTCGCGCTATCCTTGTGCGAGGTTTCCTTCTCAACTCTGTCATGAACAAGCTTGCGGACAAGCGGATTCGATTTGCATTGAAATCGCATCTGGCCAGATCAGCACCTGTGGCAATCCTTGATGAGGTTCGGGTCCATAACGGTAACGCGATTGCTGACGTTGTGACCGTAGATGAAGTTGCAGCGCATTGCTACGAGATCAAGGGCGAAGGCGACGAGATTCGGCGAATCGTGCGTCAAGGTTCATTCTATGACCTTGCCTTCATCAGAACGACTCTGGTCACTACTCACAACCATCTTTCGACCGCAACCTCACTCGCTCCAGAACACTGGGGTATTCTCTTAGCGTCGGAGGGCAAGACCGATGTGGTATTTCGTCGAATTCGCGCAGCAAAGCGTAGCCCACATTTCAACAAGGAAGTCGCCCTACTAACTCTATGGAGAAGCGAACTTATTAGCCTATGCAATCCTTCTGATGATCAGCTAAAGAAAATGAGCCGAGAGAAACTGGCCGCTAAAATTGCGATAGAGCGGCCTCTGAAAGAGATCACCTATCACATAGGTAATTTATTAGTAAAGCGTCAGACAAACAAGCGATGGGCTCTAACCATGTAAGTCATGTGTGCACAAATTGTTGGCTTCAGAATCGAAGAAGGCATCACAAGTTTACCTTGCCCCTGCGCCTTCTCCACCAAAAAATCTTCGCCAAACGAGTATCCAGGCTTCCGGAAGAATGGCTCCAAGATCAACTTAGCCGCCATGCTATTGTATTGCCGGTTTCCAAGCTTATGCGTTTTCAGCGCCCCACCTCGATCTATGTAGTGAACATCATCGTATGAATAGCATAGCTTTGGCGCAGTGATGTTGCGAAGGAACTCTTTCGGAACATCTAATTCGCTGTAGTCGGGACTTACAATTGTGTAGTCACCAAATCCAACCAGATTATTCGGCAGCGAACTAATCAGATTAAACGTCTGGATTTCGACTCGCTCGACCGTTTGGGTTGTTTCGGTGGGCACGAGCTGGACAATCATGGCTGTGATCGATGAGCCCGTAATGATGACTTGGCTGAAAATCGACGTTTGCGTCACTGACCCAATGAATTTCAACAGTGCAGAGGCAAGATCGTTCGGCGACTTGCTCACGCAAACTCGCATATCCAGAACCAGGATGAAATCCTCAAATCCCGCCGACTTCGCACTGGCCACTAAAACAGTAAGGTCGCTTTTGCAGGCTGAGTACGATTGGAAGTCATCTTCGACGAGTCGAATCGCTAGCGTCTTTGATGTCAGAAGACCGCTAGCCTGTGCTGCAAGTATCGACGAAATGTATGTCGGGGAGCGATCAAGCCCTGCCACTGGTATGAAATTTTGACCTTGGAACGCAAGCGCAACCGCATTGAATACACCAATTCCTTGGCTGGCTAGGCTGTCGGGAATGTCGTACATATCGAGGAAAAATTGCGGAATGCGACTCTCCAATCTCCTCATTTTCCTGGACGAGTCTGCAATTAGCTTGTCCAAACCTGCGAGGTCTCGCTCCTTCTTATGCGGCAAGTCGAAGAAAGGAACAATTCGCGGATAGATGTCGGCCGGCAGCTCTTTAAGGGCGCCATACTCATTCGCCTTCATCTTCAAGAAGGGCGTGTACCTACGCATCACTCAAGACCTCCCTAATATTAATCTCATGAACCAGGTTTCCGAAAAGATCATGCCGCCTCTGTTCGTTCCGGATGCGGCCGGCGACAATCTGGGGCGCGACTCCGATCTTTCGGGCGAAAGCCGTCACATCGTCTTTTCTCAGTGACCTTCGAGCCTCTGCGGTTCTCCATTCATTTCTGGGAATCAGCGCGTCCCTGGCGAATCGATTCGCCTCGATCTCAATTTCGCTTTCATGATCTTCTGCCTCATCTAGATCATCAACGATAGGGACATTGAGTTGATTGGCATGAAGCGCGATATGTCCCAATTCGTGCATGAGGGTGAAGTAATAGTAATCGAGCCGCGAATAGCGAAGCGACATTCCTATCATCATGTGCCCTGTATCCAACTTCATCACGCATCCGTCCACCTTTGAACCGGGCGCTGCTGCATGGTGTATTAAAATAATTCCCTGCGCGAGGAGCTGGCGTTCTAGGCTTCGAATTCCATCTACAGATTTGCTTGTGAGTGGAATGCTCTGAATGAACTCAGTGTCTACCCCACAAAATGGCTTAGGTAGTCCACTGATCACAGCCCAATGAGCGATGGTCAACAATTTCGACAGCCAAGCTGAAACAGCTTCCGAAGTTGCACTACTGTGAGCTCTTAGAAGTGTGGTGCCGCTTTGGCTTTTAGCATAGATCTGATTCGTGAGGGCCAACAGGTCCCGCGAGCGCCCCCAATCCTTGTACTTAGGACTCGCCCTCAGAGTTCTCTGAGCTTCAAGATAGGCATCCAGATAGCTTTTAGCTCTCACTGATCGGTTTGGGCTAAGAGGGAAGTCATCAAAGTCCATTAGCGACTCCATGTGCCGGAGCTAGCGGTGGGGGAGCCAATGGCGGCATCTCAAAATAGGGAAGGTCGTCCTTATCGCGATCAGGGAACGCCAACATCCCCAAGGATTCATAGAACGGCACCGCCCTGGGAAGCGCGTGCAAGCAGTATCCAAGCCGTAGGCCTAGCTGACGCACGCCATAGTCTTTTGCAAGATCGACTAGGATAGTACCAACGCCCCTGAACCTCCTCGTGGACATTGGATTATGGCGATTCCAAGGTGCGGTGGCGATGTACTCAATGTAGAAAATATTCTGACCGTCAATGGCACTTTCTTTCGGGAAGTAGATCAGGCACGCGCCCTGTGGAGCGTCATCCGCTATCAGGAAAAACCACCGGTATTCATCTGACATATAATGAACAGATTTAGCAAGCCAGTGCCAGTGGGCGTCATCCATCTGGACTTCTTCCATTATTTGGGTAATGTCGACACCAGCTTCGCGCTGGGCGGCAAGGTACTCTAGGAGCTGGACGTTAAATCCCCCCCAAAGGTCGTCACAAGCATTCGCCAACTGGATGTTCCAACCACAGTGGATGCTGTATGTAGAAAGCACTCCATCGAAACGTAAAAACTGACCTTGCACCAACGGCGGTCCGTTAACTAGCGGCCCTGGTGCTGCAGCAACCATGGCCTTGATGTCTGCGATTGTAACCATCCGCGCCCCCCCCTTCCCTGTCGCCATTACAATAGCGAAACTGTGATGTTCGTCGAATCGCAACGAGGTTGCAAGTGAGATCGATAGAGGGCAATGCAGGTATGTCAGTTTGGATATGTTCAATCACGTATTTGTTCCTAGATACCGAATGGGCAGACGAGGAAGGACGCGAGCTTGTGAGCATCGCGCTAATCAGCGAGGACGGGACGAGCACGTTTTACGCCGAGCGCGATCCTCTACCTTCAGCGCCCACGCAGTTCGTGGCGACAACGGTCTATCCACTGCTGCAGCGAGGCTCTTACGCTTTGACTGACGATGCCCTTTCGGGAGCGCTTCTCGCCTTCCTGAAAGATCAAAGCTCGCCCCATGTCATAGCGGACTATCCGAACGATCTGCAGTTGTTCCGGCAGATACTATCTTGGGGTTACGACGAGGCAGCAAGCCAACTCGAACCACAGCCAACCTTCCCGTGCACTCTGATGAGCAGAGATGCCATTACGACTGGCCATCTTGAGAGGTGGTTTTCGAAGCATCCGGAACTAAAATTGTGTCGCCATCACGCACTGGTCGATGCAAATGCTCTTCGAATGGCATGGAAGGTCGCGACGGGTCGCCTGAATGACGACTTTGGTGATCTTATGTAGGTAAGCAGGCTATCGATTGACGGCCCTATATCATTAACAGTTACGTGGACAATCATAATCCACAGCAACCCATGGATTTAAACTACTCATCTGCTGAGTGCGTTAGAAAGCGGCAGGGTATCCCATACGACTCTGCCGTCATACCAATCAGCAGCTCTCCCATCGACAGCGCATCACTTGATAGATGTGGTTCTGGCAGCTTTCCAAGCAACTGAAATTAACTCGGAGACCTCAGTCATCGAGTATCCAAGAGCCGATGCTACGCGGCAAAACTCTAGTAGATCTAAACGTCGCGAACCGGCCTCTATCATCGAGACCCTCTGCTGAGGCCAACCCAGATGGGCCGCTAGTTTGGTCTGACTAATGCTCATCGACTCGCGACGGGCACGAAGAGTTCCAACCAAGTGGAGATAGGCATTCTGATAGATCGTCTTCGTAGCCATGCCATTGCCCCATTGAGCGGCTAAAGCCTAGGCGGGGGGAGGCACTTACACGAAAATCATGTAGACTAGCTGCTTGCTGCACCATTTCTGGAAGAGCTTGCCGGGCATCGAGTGATCTATGGCCATGACAAATCGACCCTCATTCCATACTGGCCCGAACTTGGCCGCATAGCCGTATCTCTGGGCCCGCTATACACATGTGCTTGGTATGCGCTTGAGCGATCAACTTGGCTGAATGCTCCGGTGTGTTCGGATCCCGCAGTCGCTCGACGCCTCATAGCACTTCTAGGAGACATCGGCGTCATTGCGACCAGAACCTCCCCATCAGGTGCCGTTCGACGCTCACTCTACGATCCACTCAGTTGGACCTATCGCAACGACTGGCCGATGTGCGGCGACCTAGCGACTGCGCTATCAGACATCTTGGAAAATTGGAGCTGCACTCTCGATAGTCGAGCAAAGCGCTGGCTTTGGCTACAGCTCGCTGACGGAGAAGTGTTGGGATACCTAAACAACCTGCTGCGCCGGCACTGCATAGATCCTCGCCTTGCCGAGCACATCCTGGACAGCCAAGGGTACGAATGGGGGCGCCTCAGTTTGGGTAGAAAGCGTTATGTGCTCTGGTCTTCTTCTCGCGGAGCTGCAAGCGAACTACTGCGAACCGACGGAAACGAAGCCACCTCCGTCGCCACAATGGTGCGAGAAATGCACTCGAAGGCGAAATGGCTTGTAGCAAGGGAATCCTCAGGCAGGCTTCACCGAACTGACTTCTGTTTTCTTCCAGGATCGCAGTGGCGACTGCCAATCACTACTGACGCAGCGTTGGAGAAAATCCTGAAGATTGGATCCAGCTATTGGTTAGATTTCCCTTCCAGTTCTCTGTAATGGAAAACTGGCAAAGGCTTCTCGCACATATCTCTTGGAGTACAGAGAAGCAGCCCCCTAGAAGAGCTCCGAATACTATTCATCTAATACCACCAATCAATCCTCAAGCATTAATCTCAACCAACAGGAGGAAAAATGACGGTTACGCGAGTAATGCGACATTTAGCAAGAAAGCAGCTTGACCATCGGTTCGCAGCCCTAAGATCCATACCTAAATCTATACTTCTTGCCCCAAAAAAGGGCTGGATTCGTGCCATCCGCGAGGCACTTGGCATGCCGCGCCGCGCATTCGCAAAGAGGCTTGGCGTGAGCGTACAGCGAGTGGCACGAATCGAACTAGGAGAAGAAAATGGCACTATCAGCATGACTTCGCTTTCGAACGCAGCTGAGGCACTTGATTGTGAACTTTTAGTAATTCTCTTGCCACGCCGCTCACTGGAAGAGGAAGTCAGTTATCGTCGCGCGCAACTTGTTGCATCATGGCTACAAAGCAGGGTGATAGGTACCTTTAATCTGTCCGGGCTGACTGTGGCACAGGAGAGTCTGCCTTTATTAGCGATACACGAGATTAACAAGCTATTTCCGGACGAACGCCTATGGGAAGAGCACCCGTAGGCTACATATGATCGGCTATAGATACAGAACCCTAAGGATTTGCCAGCGCTCTGAAACTTATGACCGAGTTAACGTCCAGCCGCGAACTATCTAGCAATCGACCAGAGAATACCCCCGCGACTGCATCAATGCGTGCCTAGTAAAGATCTCACGATGAGACTTTAAATAGAGAGATTGTCGGGCGGGATAGCAGTCTGCGCCCGGCATACGCACTCGACCTCATCCGATGAGAAATATTCCCGATCCTTCTGACTACCACCAAAAAAGCTTGGCAAACAGTAGATAGATCATCTCAATACTTGCTGCTTGCCCCCCTCTACTCCCTGACCTGATATTTTGTCCATGGTCTCTAGAGGTCTGCCATGGACATCGCCTCGCAGCCAGTGAAGCTCTGATGTAAGGCATGTTCGCGCTGTCCATGACCGCGAACGTAACGTGTACAGGTGCGGCTGGGCCGGTGACAGCAGCGGGCGCTGCCGCTGTTCGGCGGAAAGCATCCGCCGTTATCGCGCGCGCATTTCCGGGCCGCTGCTGGACCGCATCGATCTGCATCTGCAGGTGCCGCGACTGGCGCCGAGTGAACTACGTGGCGATGCCAGCGCCGGCGAGAGCAGCACGCAGGTACGCGAACGGGTGATGCAGGCACGTGCACGTCAACTGCAACGTGCCGGCAAGGCCAATGCGTATCTGACGCAGGCGGAAACCCTGCGCGATTGCCGCCTGTCCACTGCCGATGAAGACCTGCTCGAGCAGGCGATGGAACGCCTGCAGCTCTCGGCGCGGTCGATGCATCGCATCCTGCGGGTAGCGCGGACGATTGCCGATCTTGCCGCCGAAACCGCGATCCAACGGGCGCATCTGACCGAAGCGATAGGCTACCGCCAACTGGATCGCAATGACGCCAGGGAGTCGTGATTGTTCTTGCCCATGGAAGCAGCGACAACGCCTGCCACGCACAGGCCTGCGCCACACGGACCACTGCGCTCCACGCTGGAAAGCCATCGCAGCACCCACACGCCACTCCGCGCCGTTTCGCCCACCGCCTGCCCGCCATCCGCCATAAACGCAAAGGCCCGCAGCGGAATGACTGCGGGCCCTGGTTTTTACTGCGTAGCCTGCCTACGTGCGAGCTACGCGCTTGCGTTTACCACTGCAGCTTGGCACCCACCGAGGCCTGCACCCCGCTCTCGACACGACTGTCACCGCCATTGGCCCAGAGCTTGCCCAGTTCGGCGAAGATCGCGCTGCGCGGATTGAGCTGCAGGCTGGCACCGAGCGCCATCTCGGTCGACGTATAGCCGCCCTTGGCCTTGATCGCGGTGACGCCGGCCGGCGCGGCAAAGCTGGCGACATCATCGCTGCCACTGGCCTTGTAGACGTTGATGCGTGCATAGGGCTGCATCACGCCCGCCGTGGTGGCGAAGCTGCCCTTCAAGCGTGCGCCAAGGCGCAGTGTCAGGTCATCGTCGGCCTCGTTGCTCACCGTCGCCAGGCTCAGCCTGGTGTCGTCCAGATCAAGCTTGCGGTAGATCAACTGCGCCTGCGGTTCGATCTGCCAGTTGCTGGTCAACGCAAAGGACTGGCCCACTTCCAGCGAGGCCAGCACGCCATTGCCCTTGCTGCGGGCCTGCGTCGCCTGTTCGGCCATACGCAGGTCGCTGCGATGGTCAGCGCCTTGCAGCACCGCGTCGAGATAGCGGCCGGCACTGTCCTGCCAGCTGCCATACACGCCCAGGTAGCGGCTGGACAGGTCGTTGTAGCCTACGTACTTGCCCTGCACGCCACCGGCAAAACCGTGCACGCGCATGTCGCCTTCCAGCTGGCCGACGTAGATGCCGGCGTTGAGCGCATCGTTGGCATACAGATCAATACCCGCCTGGAAGCCGCTCAGATCACCGCTGCTTTCCGGGCTGACCGTGCCTTGCTGGCGGATCTTCGGGTCAGTGCGCAGCAAGCGCCCCCAGACCCGGCGATTGGCGCCCGCATCGGCGCTGACCGTCGTCGCTGCAGCGGCGTCATCGCCCATGCGCTTGCGCAGATCACCGAGCATGCTGATGTCGGCCTGCCGCAACTGTGCGGGCAAGGCCGACAGCAGCGGCACTTCCGAACGGTAGGTTGTTGTTGGCGTGCCCGGGTCGACCTGGGTCGTGGTCGAATGCAGCGAGGCTCCCTGCGCGGTCTGGGTGAGGCGGTACTCGAAGGCACCGGCATCGATATGGCCGCCGGCCAGGCTGAAACTGCCCGCCTGCAGGCTGGCGCCGTTTTCCGTGCCGATGATCTGGATGCCGTTGCCCGTGGTCTGGGCGCCGAGACCGCCTGCATTGGTGATGTAGACGGTGGTGTTGCCGCTGGCCACCGCCGCGCTGCCGCTGAGCAGCAGCCTGTCGGTGCTGCTGCCATCGGCGCCCAGCACGCTGGACAGGCCCAGGTTGCCATTGTTGCCGACGTAGGCACCGGTGATTTTTAGTACGGTCCCCGGCGCGGTGCCGTTGTTGCTGTTGAGCTTTACGGTACCGCTGTTGCTCAGGCTGGACAGGGTCTGGCTGTAGCCGGCCAGATCCAGCACCGCACCACGTGCCACCGCATGTGCCGAGGTGGCGCTGAAGCTGTTGCTGGCACCTGCCTGCAACGTGCCCTGGGCGATCTCGGTCGCACCGGTATAGGTGTTGCCGGTACTGCTCAAGGTCAAGGTTCCGGCGCCCTGCTTGCTCAGGAAGCCTGCACCGCTGATGGCACCGGCGTAGGTCGCGTTGTTGCCACCGGTATCGATGATGGGATCGTTCTGCCCGGTCATGTGCAGGGCGTTGGCAATGGTCATGCCATTGGCCGTCAATGCGATCGTGGTGCCATCGTCCATGAACAATGTGCCGCTGCCCAGGCCCTGCGCATTGCCGAGATTGATGCGGCCTTGCTTGAGCTGCACGTCCCCGCTCAAGGTACTCGCGCCCTCAAGTGCCAGCGTGCCCTCACCGCTTTTGATCAGGTCACCCATGCCGTCCAGCCGGCCTGCAAAGCTTGAGACCACACCCGTAGCGGTAGTGACGGTCAAATCCCCCGTACCCAGGGTGACAACGCCTGCTCCGCTCAGGCTGCTGGCCTGCAAGGCGTGGCCGTTCAGATCCAACGTGGCACCTGACTGCACCTGGTAGCCACCGCCCTGCACCAGAGCGCCCGCCGAACCCGCCTGCAAGGTGCCGGCTGCCACCTGCGTCAAACCGGTATAGGTGTTGGTGCCGGTAAGCGTTGCGATACCGCCGCCTTGTTTGACGAGGCCGCCGCTACCGCTCACCACCCCATCGAACACGCCATCCTGGGCGCCGCCGAAGGCAAGCGTATTGGTGCCCAGCTCGACCTTGCCGCTACCCACCAACGTACCGAAGCTCTGCGCACCGTTGCCGGCAGACAGATCAAAGGTGGCGCCACTGGCCAGATTGACCACGCCATTGGCCGCCAGGCTTGCACCCGCACCCAGCGCAAGCGTGCCTGCGTTGACATGGGTGCCGCCGGTGTATGAGGACACGCCGTTCAATGTCAGCGTGCTGTTGCCATTCTTGCTCAAGCTGCCAGTGCCGGAGATGTTTCCATCCAGCGTCAGCGCGTCGTTGCCTGCTACGACGAGCTCGGCGTTGAGCACCACCTGGTTTGCCAACGTGACCGATTTGTTTGTGTCCAGTGTGGCCGCGCCGGCAACCGTCAACGCGCCCGATCCGAATGCAGCGTTGTTGCCCACTATCGTGCGGCCAGCTTCGAGTACCGTTCCGCCGGCGTAGGTGTTGGCGGCGTTGAGCGTCATGCTGGATGCCCCAGCCTTGATCAGGCCGCCGTTGCCACTGATCGTGCCGTCCAGGCTCAAGGCGTTGGAGCCGGCAATCGTCAAGCCACCATTGAGGACCAGGTTGTTGGCAAGACTTACTGCTGTATTGGCATCCAGCGCGGTGCCGTCGGCAGCGGTCAGTGCGCCCGTACCGAGCGCAGCGTTGTTGCCCACCACGATCGTGCCACCATTGAGCGCGGTGCCCCCGCTGTAACCGTTGGCAGCATTGAGCACCAGCGTGCCGGTGTCGTATTTGCCGAGCAGGCCGCCACCGTTGAGCGCTACGCCAACGGTGGCGGTGGAATTTGCATCGACCCGGACCGTGGCATTGCCCATCGCACTGTTGACCAGGTTCAACGTCCCCGCCGTGCCGTTCACCAGGCTGTAGCCATCGGTGACGAACTGCAGGCCGGTGATGGTTTGCGCGCCGTTGACGGTCACGGTGCCCGCCGTGCCCTGGAACACCGCGAAGCTGTTGGTCCAGGCCTGATTGGTCGTGCCGTTGACGTCGGTCCAGTTGGTGGTGCCGGTGCCCCAGGTGCCGCTGCGGCCATCCACCGAACCGTTGGCGACGAGTTGGTTGCCGTCCCAGAACTGCACGGTGACGCCCGGGGCTGTGACCAACAGATTGATCTGGTTGGCCAGTGCGGTTTGCAGGGTCAGGTCGCCCGGCGTGACGCTGCCGGGCACATTGCCGATCAACATGCCGTTGTCGGTCAGGCCACCGGTGTAGTTGATCAACCGGTACACGCCGCTGCCGAAACCGCCGATGTCGCTGACGTTGAGGGTGCCGTCGAGGGTCAGGTTGCCACCAACGTTGACCAGCGCGTTGCCGCCACCGGAAACCGGTGTGCCGAGGCCGACATCGAAGTTGGAGTTGGCGTTGAACACCAGCGAGTTCACCGACAGGGTACTGCCAGTGGCGCCGGCCAGATGACCACCGTCCGCCACGGTCACGGCCCCGCCGAGCGAGCCGCCGCCGGTGAGTGTGCTACCGCTGTTGACCAGCACACTGGCGCTGTCCAGCGAGCCACTGACGTTCAAGGTGCCGGCGTTGACCGTGGTGTTACCGGTCAGGCTGTTGAGGCCGCTCAGGGTCAGCGTACCGGTGCCGAGTTTGCGCAGTTCGCCGGAGCCGGTGAGCACACCGGCGAAAATGCTGCTGGCGTTGTTGCCGCCGATGCTCAGGGTGTTACCGCCGCCGATCAGTGCGGTGCCGCTGCCGGTCAGACCGGCGAGACTGCCGGAACCGCCGAGATTGAGGGTCGCCGCAGCGCCGAGATTGACCCCGGCGTTGCTGCCCAGTGCCGAGTTGCCCAGCGTGGTCAGGCTGCCGGACTGCACGTCGAACGTGCCGCTGAAGGTGTTGTTGCCGGACAGCGTCAGGTCGGCCAGACCGTTCTTGGTCAGGGTGCCCGCCCCGCCAATCACGCCGCCGAGGGTCAGGTTGTTGTTGCCGGCCACGCTCAGGTTGGCATTGACGTTGACGTTGTTGGCCAGCACCAGCGGCGCCGTGGTGTCGAGGGTCGAAGCGCCCGCCACGGTCACTGCGCCGGAGCCCAGGCCCGCCGAGGTGCCGAGGGTCACGGTGCCAGCGTTCAGCGTGGTGCCGCCGCTGTAGGTGTTGATGCCGTTGAGGGTCAGGATCGACCCGCCACTCTTGCTCAGTCCACCCGTGCCGCTGACCGAGCCCGCGAGGGTCAGGTCGCTGTTGCCGGCATTGGTCAGGTTGGCGTTGAGCACCACGTTGTTGCCAACGCTTTGTGCGCCTTGGCTGTCCAGCACCGAGGCACCGTTGACGGTGAGATTGCCCAGACCGAGGGCGCTGTTGTTGCCGGCGGTCAGGGTGCCTGCATTGAGGGTGATGCCGCCGAGGAAGTTGTTGCTGCCGCCCAGGGTCAGATTGGCCGCGCCACTCTTGCTCAGGCTGCCGCCGCCATTGACCCTGCCACCGAGGCTCAACGCATTGCTACCGACGATGTCGAGGTTGCCCGCCAGGTCGATTGCATTACCGACGGTCAACGCGGTGCTGGTATCCAGCGTGGTGCCGCCGCTGGCGGTGAGTGTTGCCGCGCCTAGCGCCGTGTCCGACACCAGCATCAGTGCGCCGGCATTCAACTTCACAGGGCCGAAGAACGTATTGTTGCCGCCCAGCGTCAGGCTGGCCGCGCCGTTCTTGATCAGACCGCCGGCGCCGCCAATCACGCCGTTGAGGGTCAGCGCATTGCTGCCGCGCACGGTGAGGTTACCGTTGAGCGTGGTCGCGTTGGCCAGGGTCACGGCGGTGTTGCTGTCCAGCTCGGTGCCGGCATTGGCGATCAACGCGCCAGTGCCCAGTGCGGTATTGCTGCCGACCACCAGGGTGCCGCCGTCCAGTTGCGTGCCACCGGTGTAGCTGTTGGCGCCATTGAGCACCAGGGTGCCTGCGTCGAGTTTGTTGAGAATGCCGCTGCCGTCGATGTTCACACCGACCACGGCGGTCACGAGCGGATCGACCCGCATCGCCGTGGTGCCACCGCTACCGTTGACGGCGGTCAGCAGACCCGACGTACCGTCCACCACGTTGTAGCCATCGGTGAGGAACTGCATGCCGGTGAACAGTTGCGTGCCATCTACCGTCACCGTACCGGCCAAGCCCTGGAACACCGCAAAGTCATCGGCCCAGGTCTGGTTTACCGTGCCGCTGGAATTGCTCCAGTTGGTGCCGCCGGCACTCCACGTGCCCGTACCGCCATCCACGTTGCCGTTGGAGATTGTCTGGCTGCCGTCCCAGAAACGCATGTTGGTGCTCGGCGCCGACACCACCAGGTTGATCTGATTGCCCAGGGTCTGCACGAGGATGTCGCCGAGGCCATAACCGACCGGCACACCCGCCACAGTCAGGCCGTTGTCGGTCAGCGCGCCGATGTAGTTGAACAGGCGATAGACACCGACACCAAAGCCGCCGGCATCGGTGACGTTGAGATTGCCGTCGAGGGTCAGGTTGCCGCCGATGTTCATCAGCGAGGAAGTCGATGGCGTGGCGAGGCTCGCGTCGAGATTGCTGTTGGCGGTGAGAATCAGTGACGAGGTGGACAAGGTATTGCCCGAGGACAACCCCAGATGACCGCCGCTGTTGACGGTGATGAAACCAAGCGCCGAACCGGTACCCGTGAGGGTCGCACCGTTGTTGACATTGAGCTGGGAGCTGGCCAGGGAACCTGTGAGGTTCAGCGTGCCGCCGTTGACGTTGGTGTTGCCGGTGATGCCGTTGATGCCGGTGAGGTTCAGTGTCCCGGTACCGACTTTGGTCAGCGCACCGCTACCACCAAAGTCACCGTCGAAGGTGCTGGTGTTGCTCACGCCGCCCAACGTCAGGATGTTGCCACCGGCAATCTGCACGCTGCCGCTGCCGCTCAGCCCGCTGAGGCTGGCGCTGCTGTTGAGATAGAGATTGGCACCGGCGCTGATGTTGGCGCCGGAGGTGTTGCCGAGCGCCCCGCTGCTGACGGTGGTAAGGCTGCCGGAGGTGATGTTCAGCGCACCGGTGAAGGTGTTGTTGCCGCTGAGCGTCAGGTCGCCAAAGCCGTCCTTGGTCAGGCTGCCGGCACCATCGATCACGCCGCTGAGGTTCAGGGTGTTGCTGCCGGCCAGGGTCAGGCCGGCGTTGAGGGTGATGTTGTTGCCCACGCTCATGCCGGTGCTGGTATCCAGCGTAGACGCACTTCCAACGATCAATGCGCCGCTGCCCAGACCATTGGCATTGCCAAGGGTCAGCGTACCTGCATTGAGCCGGGTACCGCCGCCAAAGGTGTTGTTGCCATTGAGAGACAGATTGGCCGCGCCTTTCTTGATCAAATAGCCAGTGCCGCTGGTGACGCCGCCGAGGATGAGGTTCTGCGTGCCGCCAACGGTCAAACCGTCATTCAACACAACAGCGTTGCCCAGGTTGACCAGCGGCGAATTGCTGTCCAGCGTCGCGACACCATTGACAGTCAGCGCGCCGGAACCCAGCGCCGAGCTGTTGCCGACAGTGATCGTACCGGCGTTCAGCGCAGTGCCGCCGGCGTAACCGTTGGCCGCGTTGAGACTCAGATTGGCTAAACCGTTTTTCTCCAGGCTGCCGGCGCCGCTGACTACCCCGCCCAGGGTCAGATTGGCGGTGCCACCGACGGTCACCGCGCCACCGACGGTCACCGCGTTGCCAAGGCTGACGGCAGTGCTGGTATCCAGTGTCGTACCGGCCGCGGCGTTGAGGGCGCCCGTGCCGAGCGCCGTGTTGCTGCCGACGATCAGGCGGCCGGCGGTGAGCGCGGTAACGCCGCTGTTGGTGTTGTTGCCCGTCAGGGTCAGGCTGGCCGTGCCGGACTTGGTGATCGCGCCAGTGCCGGAGAGCACGCCAGCCAGCGTCAGCGCGTTGCTGCCGAGCACATTGAGGGTGCCGGCCATGCCGATGTTGTTGGCCAGGGTGACGTTGGTGGTGCTGTCCAGGCTGGTGCCGGCAGCGGTGTTGAGCGCGCCGCTCCCCAGCGAATCCTTGTTGGTCACCAGCAAGGTACCCGCATTCAGTGACGTGGTGCCGGTGTAGCCGCTGTTGGCGCCACTGAGGGTCAGGCCGCCGCTGCCGGACTTGCTCAGGCTGCCGCTGCCGAAAATGCTCCCGCTCAAGGTGGTTGAATTGGCACCTTGCACCGTAACGCCACCGCTGCCGAGCAAGAGCTGGTTGCTGATCTTCAAACCGGCGCTGCTGGCCTCGAGGCTGCCACCGTTGGCGGTGATCGTCCCGCTGCCGAAGGTGGCGTTGTCGTCGAACCTGGCGACGCCGCCATTGAGGGTGGTGAAGCCGCTGACCAATGGCCCCTGCAAGGTCCAGGTGCCACTGTTGATCATCAGGTTGTTGAAGTTGACGTAGGTGGAACTGGACGCCGTGCCGGTTCCCCCAGTACCGCCGCCTGCGCCGATCGTGTTCTGCAGGACCAGGCTGTTGTTACCGCCGAGACCGCCATCGACCTTGCCGGTGGCGGCAAAGCTCAGGTTGACGTCGGCCGGCCCGCCGAGCTCGCCACCCATTCCGCCGCCGTCGCTGATGCTCGATCCAGTCACCGCGGTGAAGGTATTTTCGCTGCCGGCGCCCAGCGACACGCTGCCGTTGATGGAGCCGATGTTGGTGAAGCTGTTGCCCGACGCCGAGGCCTCGAACGCGACTCGGCCGGTAATCGTCCCTGCATTGGTCATGTTGACCTGCGAGCCACCCCAGACGCCGACCACGGCCGTGTCGGCATTCATCACGCTAAGGCCCAACAGCGGTTTTGAGGTGATGGTGCCGTCATTGGTGATGATGGTGGTGCCGGTCACGCCGTTGTTCACGCCAAGCGCCAAGCCATTGATGCTGCCCAGGCTGGGCCCAAACATCATGCCGGTCCCCCCCAGGGTGCCACCGACGTTGTTTGACACACTGACCGCACCGCTCGGCCCCGCGCCGATGAAGGCACCACCGCTCAACGAGAAGACAGGTCCCTGCAATCCCGGATCAACCGTGCCGAAGTTGTTGAAGATGATGTTGGGCCCGGTCAGCTC
This sequence comes from Stenotrophomonas terrae, assembly GCF_039674165.1. Lineage (GTDB taxonomy): Bacteria > Pseudomonadota > Gammaproteobacteria > Xanthomonadales > Xanthomonadaceae > Stenotrophomonas > Stenotrophomonas terrae_A. Next base: position 37,431 of record NZ_JBDJMY010000013.1, on the reverse strand, counting down.
CACCACCTTGCCACCGAGCGCGGCGTTCATTTCCGCCCCGGCAGTCACGTTGACCGTCAGATTGTCCGCTGCGCTGGCAAAGTTGTTGGGAACCGATGACGGCACACCCGAGCAAGTCACGATTGAGTCGGTGGTGGAACAACCAGCCCATGCCGCAGGGCTGATACCCGCCAGGCAGAACAACGCGGTAGCTGCTGACAGCCGCCGTATCCGCCCGAGCCTGTTGTCCAGATCTACCGCCAGCGCGTCGGCGGAAAGGGCCAGCTTTCTTTTCTTTGCCGAGCTCTTGCCGGTCCGGGCAATCTCCGGTGCCGCCACAAAGGTGCCCAACGCAGGATTCCAGATGGATCGATAGATATGGTTCACGACAAGCCCCTGTGGCGGTGATTGAAACTCGACTGATGTTTAACTAAAAATTTACATTTATTGCCCGAGCTGATCCGTCAGCAGGCCGCCACGGAATCTCCCGCGTTGGATAGCGGCAGCACCCAGCAAAAAATTTAGAGAAATCGCGCTTCCCGGCCCGCTGGGAGCTCGGGGCACGTCCTCGAGAGCCGCCGATGATGTGCTCTGAACGTAAGAGCGCTGCGGTCGTAAGAAATGCGGAGCAGCTGGCGGTGAACAGCACCGTAAAACCAGAGTCCGTGGCTGGCTGATGCGGCAACGGCCGCTGCATGAAACGGGTGCACCTAGCCGGGCAGGTTTCGGCAAGCTCTGGCCTCGCCAGGCAATCACCGTCCCGCTTCGCCGTAGCGTCAGCCTGAGGACCGAGATCCGTGGCGAACGTCGCGCGAGCCAAGTGCAGCTGCGGGCAGACAACCCTCGTCCCGCCGGCTTTTGTGGGAGCGGCATAAGCCGCGAAGCCCAAGACAGCAGAACAATGGCACGGCAGGATTACCGCTGCTGCCATTCGGCCAGCTTCGCGGCTTACACCGCTCCCACAACCATCCAGACCGGCTTTTGTAGGAGCGGCATGAGCCGCGAAGCTGGCGGCGGTGAACTGTGGTGATACATGCCGCGCGGCGGCTGCCAGTTCACCGGCTTCGCGGCTGACGCCGCTCCTACAAATCCCAAGCGATGCGCGCCTTTGCCCCCTTCCCTTTGCCATCGGCAAGGCGCTGCATGGTGGCTCCAACGCGGGGCACACCCGCCCTGCCTGCACAGCGCCGCAGAAAGGCCAACCGGCTGCAAATTCAGGACAAATCCCAAAAATCCGTTCACCATCGCCTGCAGCCCCCGCAGAGACCGGCCATGGAACGTATTGAACGCCCCTACTTCCCGATCATCTATGTGCGCGGCTATGCAATGACCCGCGATGAGATCGTGGAAACCACCTCTACCCCGTTCATGGGCCTGGAGGCCGGCTCCACCAAGATGCGTCAGGCGCAGGACGGCAGCATCGTCAAGTTCGTGTTCGAGTCGCCGCTGGTGCGGCTGATGAAGGATTACGACTACCGCGATGTCTACGAATTCGGTGCCGAGCGCCGCGACCGCATCTCGCCGCGCTGCATCGTCATCCACCGCTACTACGATCCGGCCGACCCGGCCTTTGGGGATGGCAGGACGCCATCGATCATTGATGCCGCCACCGCCCTGGGCAAGCGCATCGAGCAGCTGCGCGACAGCATCTGCGGCAACAACGCGGCCATGCGCAAGGATTTCCGGGTTTATCTGGTGGCGCACTCGATGGGGGGGCTGATCTGCCGCTGCCTGCTGCAGAACCCGGATGTAGCCAGCGCGGAGGTGCGGGCGATGGTCGACAAGGCCTTTACCTATGCCACGCCGCACAATGGCATCGAGGTGGGCGGCATCAACCTGCCCAATCTGCTGTCGATCAACGACCTGAACAATTTCAACCGGACCAATATGGGCAAGTACCTGAAGGTGCCCAAGGACAAGGTCAACACGTTGGGTACGTCCGGGTTTCCGCCGGAGCGGCTGTTCTGCCTGATCGGCACCAACAGCCGCGACTATGCCGCCGCGCATGGGCTGTCCTCGTTCGCGGTGGGCGCGCTGAGCGATGGCCTGGTGCGCATCGCCAATGCCTATGTGGAAGGCTCACCGCGTGCCTTCGTCAACCGCAGTCACAGCGGCTATTTCGGCATCGTCAATTCCGAAGAGGGTTACCAGAACCTGGTGCGCTTTCTGTTTGGTGATACCTGCGCCACCGCGCAACTGGACATCAGCGCGCTGCCCTTTCCGCCGGAGATCGAGGCCGCCCGCAAGCGCGGCAAGAAGATCGAGTCCTCGTATTACATCGAGGCCACAGTGGCACCGCGTGGCGCCTATACCTATGAACTCACCGCGCGCACGCAGGCCAACCAATGCGCCATCCGCCGCGAATACGGCGACATCTTCGATGCACAGGGCAACCTGCTGAAGGACAAGCGCTCGACCGTACTGTTTTCGGTATTCCTGGACAGCAGCAAGATACTGGCCGGCAGCGAGATTGCGTTCTCCATCGATCTGGCGGTGAGCAATGCCGGTTATCAAGTCGATGGCGCGCTGTTCCTGAAGAACCACATTCCCGGTGAGTACCTGTTCCGCAACACCTTGGTGGTGTTCGCCAAACCCGACGACGCCGGTGGTTGGCGGCTGCGCTATGTGTGGAGCGATGACCAATGGGCAGGCGGGCCGAAGAACGAAGCCGAGCTGGCGGGCGCACGCAGCAAGGCCATCGGCATCAACCAGCAGGCGCCGAATGTGTTCGGTATTCCGCTGCAGTCGGCCAAGGGCTTCAGCGCCGAACTGAAACTGTCACTTTCCGCCTGGCGCTGAACCGGCCACACAGGCGGAGTTCGTCCCCGCAGCGCTGACCCGCACATCAACCCGCGCGTTGGCACGGCGCGGGGCGGCAGCTGCTTTGCAACAGCGACGCACCCGCACAGCTCAATCAATCACGCAGCTCATGCTCATCCTGACCGCGCTATGCGGCGGAAACACCGGTATCGGCACGCCGGCTTCCGACTGCAACTGCGCCACCGTGAACGGCGCTGCGCACTGCGCGCCGCGTCTGGGTGACAACAATATTGGCCGGCGCACGTGCATGCAGATTGCGGACCTCGTGGATGACGCGTGTCAGCGCGCCCGCATCCCCATCAGTAGCTGCCCACCACGTTCAGGAACCAGCCGCGGTGGTCGTAGTCGAAATCGGTGAGCTTGTCGCTGAAGTCGGTGAAGTTGTAGCCCACACCAACGCGGAAGTTCTTGCCGATATCGCGATCGATACCCACCAGCGCACCTTGCCTGCGGCCGCCGTCCTTGACAGTCAAACTGCGATACTCGGCCAAGCCATGCCAATCGGTGGTGATGCCGTAACGCACCTGGCCCGCCAGCAAGGTTGCCGCCGAATCGGCCCAGGCGCCGGTCATGCGGCCCATCCGCACCTCACCCTCGCGACGCGCAGCCTTGAGTGCGAACTCCCAGTTGCTGCGCGGCCGGTATACGCCTTCGAACGACAACACCTGGCTGCGCTGGTCGTAATACGCGCTGCTGGTGTCCTGGGCCAGGGTGGAAACGTCGTACAGATAGGTATAGCGGCCCAACAGGCCCCAACGCGTGCTGTTGAACGGACGGTAGGCAAAGCCGACATTGCCTTCGATGAAGCGCGCGCCGGCCAGCGGATCGAGTTCGTCGTCGGTATCGGAGTAGTTGAAACGCGCCGCGATACGCAGACTGTCGTTGAACTTGTGGGTCAGGTTGTTGGTGGTCACCCACTGCTCGCGACGCTCGGCACCGCTGTCCTGGCGCCATTCAACCTTGCTGCTCCATTGCGTATCGGCCGAAGTGCGACTACCGCTCACGCTCACCGCGCGACGGTTGATGTTGCCGGTGCCACGGTCAAGCTCCGCGTCCTGCAGCTGGAAGCCCAGGTTCCAACCCACGCCCGGATAGAAATCCATGCCGAAGGTATGCGCCAGGCCGGTCTCGTTGCGCGCCTTCAGGTATTGGCTCTCATTGAACACATTGACCTGGTTGGACAGGCGCCAACGTTGGCCCAGCGTCCAGCCATCGCGCTGCAGCGGATTGAACAGCGAGTCGTAATCACTGCTGGTGGCATTGGTGAAGGTGTAGTTGCCATAGAGGGAATGATCCGGCGCCAGCCGGTATTCGGCGTTGAGCTGCGCGGCATCGCCGCGATCGCCCTTGGTGACTTCCGCACCGATGCTGGACAGATTGCCGAACTGATAATTGCCACCCACGGTGACCGCATCGTTGTCGCGGTACTTGCCACCGTCGTCGTCCAGCGTCGCCTGCGCGGTGCCGTACATGTCAAAACTCGTGCCGAAGCGGTGCTTGTACTGCAACGCGCCCAGCGTGCCGATGCCCTGACCGCTGAGGCTGCTTTCATCAACACGGCGCAGCTCGGCGCTGAGCGTATTGTCCTGGTTGATGCGCCACTCGCCGGTCAGCTGGCTTTGTTCCAGGTACTCGGCACCCCGCTCGGCGCGACTGTAGCGGCCGTAGATATCGAAATCCGGCGTCAGCTGGCCACGGAACTCGGCACCATGCTCACGAACTTCCTCGCCGGTGTCGTAGCGGGCGATGGAGTAACCCGAATCCACCCGCCGCATCCATGCCCCGGCCGACCAATCCAGCGCGGTCCAGCCCAGTTCCTTGAAGTTGGCGCGTGCTTCGACCGAAGTTGCATCGCCCTCGCGGCGCGCCCCCAGGCCGGAGTTGAGCTGATCGAAACTGAGGCCGCCGTTCTCCGAGTAGAACACCGGTGCGCTGGTGCTCTCGGTACGCGCCTGCTCCACCTTCAGGTAGGTGCCTCGGCCGGCCTGCAGGGTGAGATCGGCCGCTGCCAGGGTGTAGTCGTCGCCGGCGCGGTTCTCGTCCACATAGGTGACGCCGACGCCAACGTGGTCACCAAACCAGTGCTTGCCGCGCACACCGGCCGTGATTTCGTCGGGATTGAAGCCGGTGGGCAGGTATTCGTAATCGACCAGCAGCACCTGGGTATAGCCATCGAGCGGGGTGTCACGCGACAGCCGTGGCAGGCCATCACGGGTAACGATGGACAGCGCATCGGACAGGATCAAACGGCCCTGGAAATCGTCGATCTGGTAGTCAGCGCCCGCCTGCAGGTCGATGCGCTTTTCAACCCTGCCGGTGGTGGCATCACGGATTTCGATGGCCACCTTTTCCGACCCCGGCAGGATGTCGTTGTGGCGCAGGTAATACAGACTGCCGCCGGTGCCGAGGAACTCGCTGTGGCCGGGTGCGGTCTGCGCCTCGGAGCCGAATGCACGCAGCGTGCTGCTGGCATCGCCCCACGCATTGGTCGCACGGCTGCGCCAGTTCAGCGCACCACCGTACAGCGAGCGCGAATACTGCCCGTACTCGGTGCCGGTAATGCCGGTGCTGAAATTGCCCCACAGCGCCTGGCTCTTGTCCCAATCCACGCGCACATACAGCCGGCCCTGCGTATCCACATCACGGTAGGTGGTGGAGTCGTCGCCATACACCGGGTAGTACTGGTCCGGATCCAGGCGCCGGAATACATCCTGCGGGTCCGCGTTCCAGAAACCCTTGAACAGCTCGTTGACTTCATGCTCCTGGGTATCGGCCTGGGCGGTGACCAGGTATTTGCCCTTGACCTTGCCCTTCAGATAGAACGCAAGGCGGCCGTCGACCACCAGATTCCTGTCGTAGCGGTCGTCATTGCCCAGCGGTTCCAGCGAGCCGGAAACATTGCCACCGGACAAGGTGAAATCGGCCAGCGCCACGGCAAACATGTAGCGGCCGGTGACATCCACGTCCAGCTGGTCATGGATGGCCTGCCCCTGCGTGCCCGCAGCAATATCGATGTCGAACCTGTGCTCGCCCACCGGCACCAGGTATTCGGCAACCAGCCTGCTTTCCATGTCCACCGGCTGCATCTGGCCGTTGATTTTGACGCTGGCGCTTTCGGGCAGGTTGCGGCCCTGGATGCGGATGCGCGAGCCGTAGATGGCGATGTTCTGCTGGCGCAGACTGTCGCGGCCAAAGCTCTGGTCTACCAGGCTCTGCAACTGCGCATCATCGGTATTGAAAGCAGTGCCCTTGCCCTTCTCGACCGCATTGCGCAGCAGCTGCGCGCCACGCTCGGCTTCTTCGGGGCGCACCAACTGCAGGCGGCTGGGATAGGTTTCGTCAAACGCGCCATCGGCGCCGTAGGCACGCGCGATGTAGACCAGCTCGTCCCCCACCTTCGGCCTGTAGCCGGACGGCAGGCGGCCATCCCATTCCAGCGTGGTCGAGGCGGCCACCGGCAATGGAATCACCGCTACCGGATCCACCAGATCGGTATCACTGGCGCGGTACACCAGCACCTCGGCGCGCTGCATGAATGCCGAATAGTTGTTGTAGGCGTAGAACTGCACTGGCCGGGTGATGCGGCTGCCATCGAACGGCAGCAGCGACGGCGCCGACAGACTGAACGACGGCTGCCCCAGGTTGGGGTCTTCCGTTGCCCAGATCACGCCACCATTGGGCAGCTGCAACGACCACTTGCCGATCGCCACCGCCTGCCCCGGCTGCAGGGCGCGGTTCCATTCCTGCTCGCGCTTTTCCGCAGCTACCGACACCTGGCGGTCCGCTGCCAGTTGCGTGGATGCGAGCGGCGCGCGCTCGGCATCCTTGCTGCCACGGCTGATCAGTTTGAACAGCATGCCGTCCTCACTGCTACAGCCGCTGGAATCGCAGGAAGCTGCCCCGGTCTTATCGCTATCGCTGGCTGCCGATGGCGACTTCGCATCCTGCGCGGACACGGACGAAGCCATGCCTGCCAGCACGCACAGCAGGGTGTAATCCAGTAGTTTCATCTTCATGGCGTGGCCTCCGCACTTGCTTGCCCGGATGAGGCGTCGGGCTCGCCAGGGAGGATCTCGACCTTGATGCGGCCGCGCTGCGCGGCCGGCATCTGCGCGCTCAGCGCATCGAACACCGCTTTGGCACGACGCATCCCCAGGGCGTCGTTATAGGCGGCCGAACCCCGCCGGTCGGCATGGCCAACCACCTTGATGGTTGGCACATCCATTTCCAGCAGATAGCTGGCGATATGCGCCAGCAGCGCGTCGTACTCCGGCTTGATGCTGGCCTTGTCGGTATCGAAGAACGCCGTGCCCAGCAACGGCCACGCCCCCAGCTCCAGCACGCTGCGGCTGGCCTCACCGCTATCGGTACGCAGGCTTACCCGGGTACGCGCGGACACATCCGCCGGCAGCGCCGCCACCAAAGCCTTGCGCAAGGCCACGGCCCGGTCGAATGCCAGCAACTCGCTTTCGCCCTGTGCGCCGATCACCACCTCGCCACCGCCATGGCTGCGCACCTGCGCCGCCATGCTTTCCACAACCGGCAGGTACTCGCTGCGCAGCTGGGCACTGCCCGCTGCAAACATCACCGCCCCCAGCTCCATCAGCACCGGCTGGGTGCGCTCACCCTGCAACAGTGCGGGCGGCAGCTTGACGCCGAAATCGAAGCGCACCGGCAGGCCCGGGGTCACCCTGCGCAGCAGCGGATTGCGGGTAGTGAAGACGCTGCCCGGTGGCAACGTGGCCGGGTCTACCTTCAGGATGAAGTTGCGGCCACGATCATCGCGCCCGGCATCGACACCGATCAGGTTGTAGCGACCGTACTGGTCGGTTTCAACCAGCAGGCCTTCCACCGACGCGATCCGCACCCCCGGCACACCGCGCTCGTCCACACCTTCGTTGCGGATGGTGTAGTCAACGCGGTAACCCTGCTCGGCCGGGCTGACCGTGCGCTGCACGCTTGGCGTGGCGGCGCTCAGGCCCCGCGCAGCATCGCCGCTTTCAGCGCTGAGCGTGGTGTTGCCGGCGGCATCCATGCGCAGCGTGGCGCCCTGCGCGGTGGTCAGGACGAAATCATTGCTGAAGTCCAGCGAACGCAGCCGCTGGCTGACCACCACCTGGCGCGCCTGTGCCGGATCGGCATCGGACTGGCGGCCACCAATGCGACCAAGCGCGATTCCATGCAGCAGCGGCGCACTGGCATCGGCTTGCGGCTGCGGACCGTCGCCGCGATCAACCGTGGTCGAGCCGGCAATATAGGCACCCGCTGCAAAGCCGCCCTGCACGCGGATGTCACTCATCTGCGCGCTGTCCTGCCAGCCGTCGCTGTCGCGGTCATCAAACACCGTGCCCAGCAGCGTGGTTTCATCGGTCATCGGGTCGGACACCATCTGCACGGTGGCCGTGGCCACATTGGAAATGCGGCGCCCGTTGTCATGCACTTCGGCCGAGTTGACGTGCAGCCCACCGCGCACACCGGCACCTACCCGCAACAGGTAGCTGATGGTCGCGCGCCCGCCCTTGTCGATATCTATCTGGTCGACACGGATTGGATAGCTGCCGGCCAAGCGACCGGCGCCATCGCGGTCGGCCACCTGCAGCGACCCCACCACCAGGGTGAAGCCCGGCGGCGGCGTGTCGACCAGGCTTGCGTCGACTACTTCCAACTCACCGACGTTTTCCATGGTCACGGTGTAACGCACCAGGTCGCCGACCTTTACATCGCGCGGGCTGACCTGCTTGCTGAGCCGCACCTGGGTGTTGCCTTCGATGGTGATGGTGGCTGTTGCGGTGTCACAGACCGGGATGGGCAGCGACACGTCGCAGACCCGGTAGACAAAACTGTCCTCGCCCACGAAGCCGGGGTTCGGCGTGTACAGGCAGCTGCCGGCACTGCAGCTGACAACACCGTGGCCAGGCGGCGTCAGCACGGTTACCGATGCCGGATCCAATGGCAGTCCGCTGGTGGTGTCATTGCCGATCACAGCAATGTTGACCGGGGTGTCCAACGGCGTCCTGGCGTTGTCATCCACCGCATCGATGCGGTTGGGCGGAATGGTGATGGTGACGGTGGCCGATTTGCAGGCCGGGGTTGGGCTGGCGGTATTACAGATCTGGTAGACGAAGGTATCCACGCCCGAGAAATTGTTATTGGGTGTGTAGACGACCGTGCCATCCGGATTCAGGCTGAACGTGCCAAGGGACGGGTTGCTCAGGATCGTCACCGACAGCGGATTCAAGCGCGCGCCGACGACGGTATCGTTGGCCTGCACGTCCACCGTCACCGACGTGTTCTGCGCGGTGGTGCGCGCGTCATCCACCGGGTTCAAGCTGTTGACCAGCGGCGTGGTTACCGTGTCGGTCGCGGTGACCGGGGTGCCACCGCCAGGCGGCGTGGCAGTGACCGTGGCGGTATTGATCACGCTGCCACTCACATAGTCCGTCACCGTGGTTGCATGACTGTTGTCGGTGCACGCCAGCGTCTGCGCAGCCCCAACCAGCAGCGTGATTGCCGGGCAGTTGAGTGCGGCCAGCATCGGATCGGCCAATGTGACGTTGCTCAGATCCACGTTGCCGGTATTGGTCACGGTGAAGCTGTAGCTGATGCTTGCCTGGTCCGCCGACAACGTGCCGGTCTTGCTCAACGTCAGCGCGGGCGCGGCCTGCAGCGCCACCGTTGCGGTGTCGTTGGCACTGACCGCAGGGCCGGTCGGCGGCGTACCGCTGGCAGTGGCGGTGTTGTCGACCTTGCCTGCGGCATTGTCGAGCGAGCCCACGGTGTAGACGTTGCCGGTGCAGACCAACGCCTGCGAAGCGCCGACGGCCAGCGTGATCGACGGGCAGCTCAGCGCAGGCAGCTTCGGGTCGGTGACCGTTACCGCGCTCAGATCCACGTTGCCGGTATTGGTCACGCTGAAGCTGTAGCTGATGGTGTTCTTGTCGGTCGACAGCGTGCCGGTCTTGGTCAGCGTCAACGCAGGTGCGGCCTGCAGTGCCACCGTTGCAATGTCGGTAGCGCTGACCGCAGGTCCGTTCGGCGGCGTGCCGCTGGCAGTGGCGGTGTTGTCGACCTTGCCTGCCGCATTGTCGAGCGAGCCCACGGTGTAGACGTTGCCGGTGCAGACCAGCGTCTGCGAAGTGCCAACAGCCAGCGTGATCGGCGGGCAGCTCAGCGCAGGCAGCTTCGGGTCGGTGACGGTTACCGCACTCAGATCCACATTGCCGGTATTGGTCACGCTGAAGCTGTAGCTGATGGTGTTCTTGTCGGTCGACAGCGTGCCGGCCTTGCTCAGCGTCAGCGTGGGCGCGGCCTGCAGTGCAACCGTTGCAGTGTCGGTAGCGCTGACCGCAGGTCCGTTCGGCGGCGTGCCGCTGGCAGTAGCGGTGTTGTCGACCTTGCCTGCGGCATTGTCGAGCGAGCCCACGGTGTAGACGTTGCCGGTGCAGACCAGCGTCTGCGAAGCGCCAACGGCCAGCGTGATCGGCGGGCAGCTCAGCGCCGGCAACTTCGGGTCGGTGACCGTTACCGCGCTCAGATCCACATTGCCGGTATTGGTCACGCTGAAGCTGTAGCTGATGGTGTTCTTGTCGGTCGACAGCGTGCCGGCCTTGCTCAGCGTCAACGCGGGCGCGGCCTGCAGTGCAACCGTTGCATCGTCGCTGTCGCTGACTGCTGGGCCGTTCGGCGGCGTGCCGCTGGCAGTGGCGGTGTTGTCGACCTTGCCCGCCGCGTTGTCCAGCGAGCGCAGGCTGTAGACGTTGCCGGTGCAGACCAGCGTCTGAGAGGCGCCAACGGCCAGCGCGATCGGCGGGCAGCTCAGCGTCGGCAATTTCGGATCGGTGACGGTTACCGCGCTCAGATCCACGTTGCCGGTGTTTTCGACCACGAAGCTGTAGCTGACCGTCTTCTTGTCGGCCGACAGCGTGCCGCTCTTGCTCAATTTCAACGCGGGCGCGGTGATGATGGTCTGCACCGAACTGCTGGCGCCGTTGGGATCATCGGTTCCTTCCGGCGGCGTAGCCTTTGCGGTATTGGTCACCCCGGGTGCCGCGGCAGCGATGCTGGCGGTGCCGCGAATGATGACGCTGCAACTGCTGCCCATCGGCCCCGAGAACACGCCACTGAGCGTATTGCCCGCAATATTTGCCGCGCACCCGCTTGCCGCGATTGCCGGCGCAGCGCTGGCGGCAACGCTGACAACGCTCAACGCGCTGAAGTTGGCGGGCACCACGTCGCTGAACACCGCGCCGGTGAGCGCGCTTGGCCCGCCATTGCCCACCGCGATCTGAAATTCGACCGTAGCGCCGATGCCTACCGTCAGCGGCCCTGCGATGAAGTTCGCAGTGCCCGCTTCACGCTCGGTCTTGACGATGGTCAGATCGGAAGTGCGGGTGACCGGGTCCTCGTCGGTTGAAGCGCACACGCCAGTGGCTGCGGTGAACACGGCCGGCGCGACGCACTGCGTGCCTGGATTGGTGACGCCGCTTGGCGGCGTGACGGTGGCGGTATTGCGCGCATTCTGCGCAGTTGCCGTTGCGGACATACCGAACATCGCCGCCACAACCAGCACGCTCAGGCATACACCCCGGCGCAAGCCGATGAAATTCGTTTTTGCAGACACACGCAGCTCCATTGAGCCTTATAGGCCCAGTGCAAAAGCGCCCCCCCTACGCTGGAGCGACGAACCTTTTGAACGCGAACGGACCCGGCACTTAAGTAGCTGCCCGGCGCGGACTATCGGTGCGTGCGAGTGTTCAAGCGGAAACTTTCCCCCTGGCACTGCGTCCCCTAGTCCCGCGCGGGCTTTAACTTCTCAATCACAGATGAACAAAATGTTCAAGAAGTAAAAGTAGCGAGCCATCACAGTTCGGCGCGGATGCTAGCCAAAAATTTCGTTTCACTGATGAAGGATCTTTCACGACGCTGAAAGGCCTCGCGCGCCATTGGCAGCGCCGCTATTCAGCACGCCGATGGATGAAAAGCATTGGGAGACAAGGCGTTTGTGCCGCCGTGATGCGCAGATGAAAAGCGCGCGCAGCGAACATCAGAAGGCATCCCGATAACCGCCTACCCACTACACCTACCAGGCGCTCCGCCAATGACCTACCAGCAGGCCGCTGGCTAAGCCGGGCAATATGCGGCCGACGGCAGGACATAGCGGTTGTTGTGCAGGAATGAGCACTGCACATCGATGCGTGAGGGTTTTCCCTACGCTCACATCGCCCTCAGACAACACAAACACGTATTCAGAAAACCCTGCCGCAGGAACGCTACATGCGTCGCCCGAAGGCGACGCATGCCCGCGCTCATCATGCTGTCGCGGCAGACCTGCGACCACAGGCCACGCTCAGGCCATTGCCGGCAATTGATCCAGCTCTTCGCGGATGCAGTCGATGAAGACACTGTCGTTCAAATAGGCGACATTCAAACGCGTCCACGGTGAGACCTGCTCCGTATCGACATTGAAGAACGCGCCCGGCGCCAGCACCACGCCGCGTGAGAGCAGCCGCGAGGTCAGCAAACGGGTGTCATCGATGCCTTCGAAACGCGCCCACAGATACAGACTCTGCTCCGGCGCGGCGTAGACGGTGGCATCAAGCCGCTGCAGAACCTCCAGCCCTTCGGCGGTGGCGGCACGCACGCGATCCTGCAAACGCCCAACGTGGCGCAGGAAATTTCCTTCGCGAAGAATCGCCTCCAACACGCGCTCACCGTACTCGCTGCTGCCGATATGCAGCAGCATCTTCAGATCGGCCAGCTCTTCGATATGTGCGTTCTCGCCGGCAATGAAGCCACTGCGCAACGCCGCGGAAACCGATTTGGAGAAGCTACCCACGTACAGCGTGTTCTTGAACTGCGACAACGAAGACAGGCGGAACGCAGAGTTGGGCTTGAAGTCCGCCATCGCGTCGTTCTCGACGATCAATACATTGTGCGCTGCGGCCAACTCCAGCAGGCGCTTGCCAACCTCCGGGGAGACATCCGTGCCGGTAGGGTTGTGTGCCGTGGTCTGCATGAAGAACACGCGTGCCTTGCTGGTCTGCAGCGCGGTTTCAAACTCCGCCAGGTCCGGCCCGTCGACGCGGCGGGTGATTGCAATCGATTTTGCACCCTGCAGCTGCAGCTTGCCGAACAGCGGGTAATAGCCGGGCTGCTCCACCAGCACCGTGTCACCGGGCGCGACGTAGCGCCGGATGATCAGGTCCAATGCATGGTTGGCGCCAAAAGTGGTCACCAGCTGGCGCGGGCCCAGCTCCATGCCGTGCATGGCCATGCGCCGGATCAACTGCTGGCGCAGCGGCAGGTAGCCATAGCGATTGCCGTAGCGGAACAGGCTGCCGGTGCCACTGCGTGCAACCTGGCGATGGAAGCGGTCAAGCCGCATGTACGTCAACCAATCAACCGGCGGAAAGCCCTCGGCAAGATGCGAGCGCCCAGGTTCACGGATGGCCTGCTGGCGCATCAACCACAGCGTATCGATCACTCGGCTGTAGCCAACCGGCTCTTCATCGATATCGCGTTCGGGTGGCGCCTCCACACCGCGCACAAAAAATCCCTTGCCGTGCTGCGCCTCCACCAACGCACGCTCGCCAAGCAGATCAAATGCCGAGATCACCGTGTTCTTCGAGTAGCCGTTCAATCGCGCGTACTCGCGCAACGATGGCAACTTGTCACCCGGCTTCAGGACACCAGCCAATATCTGGCGGCCAATATCCATGGCCACCTTTTCCGACAAAGAAATTCTACGTGGTTCAGAGCGCATAAAAATCCATACGAAATTTATTGGGCGCTAACTGTATCTACGCGTCCGCGCACGCTGTAAAGAGCATAAATAGACATTACGAGATGAATTGGCGGATCCACATTCGGCCATGCGCTGTCCGTAAAAACTGTACCTGCCGCACGTGTTTGGCGGAGCACATTCTGCCTTGCACTTTGCGCAATTCTGCTCGACACAAGAGCAATCGAAAGGATGCATGTGAACGCAACTTCTGCACATCCCGTGCATGCAACGTCAGCAGCGCTTGCATCGACTGCAACGCTTGCATCTTCATGCGCGCCCGCGACGCAGGCGACAACAATCGCAGCGAGGAATTCATCGCCGGCAGGCCCGGCACTGCGCGCAAGTCAGGATGCGCCAGCGAATCAGCGCGCATTCCTTGAAGATCTGTTGATCAATGGCATCGAGCAGCGAATACCGGTGCCGATGGCTGTGCAGTGGACTGCCGGTGTCCGCCGCATTGCAGCGCTTGCACGCCACGCCGGGGGCTTCACCACCTTCCGTGCAAGCCCACTGATCCGCTCACGCATGCAGTTCACCGGCATCGACGATGTCTACAGCGCGCGGCTGCAGGTGCTGCGTTTACGCAATGAGCTTATCGGCCTGGCCAATACGATGAACCCGATGCTGGCGGCGCTGGGCGGTGGCTGCAAGGACATCACCGTCCGTGCACGCCAGTGCCGCTCGCAGGGTGCGCGTCTCGAAGTCGAGCTGATCGTCGAGGTACCCGACAGTTCCGATGGCCGCGCCCTCGACATGATGATCGCGAGAATGGCGCCGCTGATCGAACAGCTGACCCAAGGCACACGCAACAGGACATCGACAAGCGGCATTGCCGACGACCGCCAGCTGCTGTGCGCGCAGGTGGCATTGGATGCGCATTGCTTCGCACTGGCCCCGCAACAGGCCGATGCGCTGGCCGCGCGCATTGTCGACCTGCACCGCCACATCTGCACCACGCCTGGCCGCATGGCCATGCACAACGACGGTATCGTGCGTGTGGTCAATTCAATGTTGACCAGCACGCCGACGGTTACGGGCCACAGCAGTATTTGGACGGCACAGCATGACAACGATGCACCCTTGTGCATCTGGTACCGCGATCATCGGGGTCGCCTATGCGGCAGGATCGCCCTGCCCTTGGTTACCGCCTTGGCCGAACACGGCAGCGGCATGCCCGCTGCAACCATCGGCGTACCCGGCATTCTCCAGGCCAATCACGCCATTGCCGCCATCGGCCTGGCGCACAGCCTGGCCAGCCTGCATGCCGATGCAGGTACGGCCACGCAGCCGCAGGCTGGCCTGCACGCGCACGACCTGGCGGTGATGGCCGGCGCTCGCGACGATGAAATCGCCACGCTTGCGCGCTCCCTGCACAACGCGGAGCAGATCCGCTGCGACTACGCCATCGACCTGCTCGATAGGTTGCGCACGCAATGATGGACGGGGCCGGCGAAGGCAAAGACCATGTGCGCATCATCGAAGTTGGCGCAGGCAGCGGCTTGCAGCATGTAAAAGTGCTGCCCATGGCGGTGCGGATCAATCTGATCGAACTGCTGGAGTCTGCCGGCATCGCGGAAATGGAAATCGGCGCGTTCAGCGCATCACGCCAGCCTGCGCAGATGGCCGATACCGCAGCGCTCTGCGCGCAGCTGGGGGCAACACCCATCGGCCGCATCCGCGCGGTGAGGGTGGCCGACATCAAGGCATTCGAGTTGGCAGTCGCTGCCGGTTGCCGCGACATCACCATCAGCTCGGCCGCTTCCAACGCCTGGTGTCGCGCCAACCTCAACTGCAGCGTCACCGAGAGCCTGCGCCGTGCCGACCAGATCACCGAGCGGGCCTTGGCGCTTGGCATCCAGGTGCGCGCCTCGCTCTCCACCGTCATCCACTGCCCGCTCAGCGGCGCGGTGGCACCGGCAGAAGTCGCACGTATGGCAGCGGCGTTCTACACCATGGGCTGCCGTGAGCTCAGCCTGTGCGACACCACCGGCTCCGGCACGCCCGCGTCGGTAGGCAAGCTGCTGCGCGCATGTGCGGCGGAGGTGCCGCTGCATTGGCTGGGCGCACAGTTCCGTGACACCTACGGGTTCGGCATCGCCAACATGATCCAGGCACTGGAACATGGCGTGCGCGCCTTTGATGGTGCCATTTCAGGGCTGGGTGGCGACGGCCATGCACCCTGCGCGGCGGGCAACCTGGCTACCGAGGACCTCGTCCATGCGTTCAGCGAGCTGGGAATTGGCTGTCATGTCGATCTGGACGGGCTGCTGCTGGCAGCCGACTACATCAATTGCGTGCTTGAACGCAGGACCGAATCGCGCGTAGGCCGCACCCTGCGCGCCAGCCGAAGCCACGCCAGGCAGCACACCGCGGTTTGCGGAACAGGCTGAGCCGCAATCGCGGCGGCGTAACCGGCGCTGCACGCGCGGCGGGCCGGCGCCAACCGCAAGGGCGGGCTGATCGCAGACAAGCAAAAGCCCCGGCAATGCGGGGCTTTGGCGACCCGCGCAACAAGCGGGTTGAATCTGGCGCGCCCGGAGGGATTCGAACCCCCGACCAATGGCTTCGGAAGCCACTACTCTATCCGGCTGAGCTACGGGCGCATTGTGTACCGCACGGCTGAGCCGGGCGGACGCGCATTCTAACGGCAAAAGCGCTCGCAGGTCTGCCCCCATCGGCAGATCGCTGCGGGCGGGCGGAAAAATCCGGTCAGCTGGTAACCTTTACGCATGAGCCGTCTCCCACATACACCGTCCACCGCAGGCACCACCTCGCGGTTCGGGCACTACTGGAAATTGATGCGCGCCGACCGCCCGATCGGCACCTTGCTGCTGCTGTGGCCCACCTGGTGGGCGCTGTGGCTGGCCGCTGACGGCCTGCCGCCGCTATGGATACTGTTTGTGTTCAGTGCCGGCGTCTGGCTGACCCGCTCGGCCGGTTGCGTGATCAATGACTACGCCGACCGTTGGCTGGATCCGCACGTCAAACGCACCAAGGAACGCCCACTGGCCACCGGTGCGATCTCCGGCCGAGCCGCGCTGGCGCTGTTCGCCGGGCTGATGCTGGTCGCGTTCGCGCTGGTGTTGACCCTGAACGGCCTGACCATCGGCCTGAGTTTCATCGGCGTATTCCTGGCCGCCAGCTATCCCTATCTGAAGCGCTATACCCACCTGCCCCAGGTCTATCTGGGCATGGCCTTTGGCTGGGGCATCCCGATGGCGTTTGCCGCCATCCAGGGCGAGATTCCGCCGCTGGGCTGGGTGCTGTATGCCGCCAATATTCTCTGGTCCACCGCCTACGACACCTGGTATGCAATGGTCGACCGCGACGACGACCTGAAGGTGGGCTCGCATTCCACCGCCATCCTGTTCGGCGACCTGGACCTGGTCATCCAGGGCATCCTGTACGCGCTGTTCTTCGCCGCGATGGCCCTGGTCGGACAGCGCGCAGGCCTGGGCTGGGCCTACTGGGCGAGCATTGGTGTGGCGATGGCCTTGGTGGTCTATGAGTTCTGGATCTGCCGCGAGCGCGAGCGCGAGCCCTGCTTCAAGGCCTTCCTGCACAACAACTGGGTGGGCGCGGTGTTGTTTGCCGGCATCGTCGCCAGCCAGTACCTGGATTGAAAAAAACGGCCCGCAATGCGGGCCGTTTTGTTGTTGCTGTGCCGTTGTCCCGTTGCAGGAGCGGCGTAAGCCGCGAAGCCCACAATGTCGGAAGCACAGCCCTCCCTGGATCTGACGGACTATCTGCTTCGCGGCTTACGCCGCTCCTACAAGCAGCCTCAGACCGCGCCGATGGTTTTGCCCAGCGAACGCAGGCGGAACGCCGCAATTATCTGCAGCACGCCGTAGATCAATGCCAACACGCCGATCCACAGCGAGGTCACCGCCAGGCCGGCAATCGGGTTGAGTGCGAACATCACGCCCAGGGCAACCGCCAGCAAGCCGCTGAGTATCAGCATCCACTCGCCGCTGATCTGCTTGCGCACGCGGATGGCGAATACGATGCGGTAGATGCCGCCCACCACCAGCCAAGCGGCCAGGAACAGCAGCAGCACACTGGCCGTGGCCAGCGGGTTGATCACCGCCAATACGCCGAAAGCGATCGATACCAGCGCGTAGAACACCGCCCAGCCGCGCGATACCGGCGCCGAGCCCTTGAAGGCCGAGATCAGCACCACCACGCCCTCGACAACCGCCATGATGCCCAGCCACCAGGCCAGTACGGCAGCGGTACGTACCGGTGCCATCACCGCCAGTACGCCGAAAACAACCGCCAACAGGCCGAACAGCAGCAGCACCCACCAGTTGCGTGTCACCGTGCCAAACAACGAACCAGCAGGAAATTCAGGGGAAGTACCCATGTCTGTCTCCTCATGATTGAACAGGTGTAAAGGCCTCTTGGACCCAGTCTAGGCCCATCGCTGTACCAATCACCATGTAGAGATGACATGGCCGATTTCAAGCCTGCTGCCAGGCGAGCGATATCACCCCCGCGCTGGCGGCATTCACGGCACCCGCGCGCAGACCCAGGCATCTACCCGCTGCACGCCGGCGCGGTGCAGGGTGAGCGCGGCGGCGTGCAGGGTCGCGCCGGTTGTCATCACGTCATCCAGCAGGACCACATGTGCCGGCAACTGCCCCACCGCAGTGAAGGCGCCATGCAGATTGCGACGGCGCTGCACCGCATCCAGCTCCGATTGCGGCTGGGTTGAACGCCGCCGCTGCAAGCCCCGGTACAGCGGCAGCTGCAGCGCGCGCGCCACCGGCTTGGCCAGCTCCCAGGCCTGGTCATAACCGCGCTGGCGCAGCCGCGACAGGTGCAGCGGCACCGGCACGATCGCCTGCGGCCGCTCCGCGCCGGCCACGGCATCGACCAGCAGCGCCGACAGCAAACGCCCGGCGCTCAGATCATGGTGAAACTTGAAGCGCAGCAGCAGGCTGTCAACCGGCGCGCTGTAAACAAACGCCGCCCGCACCGCCTGCAGGGGCGAGGACGAGCGCTGGCAAGGGCCACACAGGGACGCGGCATCGGCACCGGGCAGCGGCAAGGCACAGCGCCGGCAAGCAGCCCACAGCCACGGCAGGCCGGCACTGCAGGCCAGGCACAGGTCCCGCCCCGGCAGCCCCGGCTCGGCACATACCAGGCAACGCGGTGGGAACAGCAGCGCCGACAAGCGGCCCCCAACCCTGTAAACCCAATCTTTCACTTGATGGTTGACAGCAATGTCCATGCTGACCAGACTGCGCCGCTTCCATCGCCCCATCTGTCAGGTAACACCGATGTCCACTGTCCTCCGCCACGACTGGAAGCGCGAAGAGCTGCTGTCCCTGCTCGAACTGCCCTTCCCCGAGCTGCTGCACCGCGCAGCCAGCGTGCACCGCCAGCATTTCGACCCGGCGCAGGTACAGGTCTCCACCCTGCTCTCGGTCAAGACCGGCGGCTGCCCGGAAGACTGCGCCTACTGCCCGCAGGCTCAGCGCTATGACACCGGCGTGGACGCACAGAAGCTGATGGACACCGACAGCGTGGTGGCCCGCGCCCGCGCCGCCAAGCAGGCCGGCGCCTCGCGCTTCTGCATGGGGGCGGCCTGGCGCTCGCCCAAGGACCGCGACATCCCCAAGGTCGCGGCGATGATCCGCGAGGTGAAGTCGCTGGGCCTGGAGACCTGCGCCACCCTGGGCATGCTCGAAGGCCACCAGGCGCAGGCCCTGAAGGACGCCGGGCTGGACTACTACAACCACAATCTGGACACCGCGCCGGATTACTACGACTCCATCATCCATACCCGCCAGTACCAGGACCGGCTGGATACGCTGGAGCACGTGCGCAACGCCGGCATGAAGACCTGCTGCGGCGGCATCGTCGGCATGGGCGAAACCCGCGAGCACCGCGCCGGCCTGCTGCAGGCGCTGGCCAACCTGCCGGCGCACCCGGACTCGGTACCGATCAACCGCCTGGTGCAGGTCGCCGGTACCCCGCTGCATGGCAGTGCCGAGCTGGACCCGTTCGAGTTCGTGCGCATGATCGCGGTGGCCCGCATCGTCATGCCGCGCTCGATGGTGCGGCTGTCGGCCGGCCGCGAGAGCATGAGCGACGAGCTGCAGGCGCTGTGCTTCCTGGCCGGCGCCAACTCCATTTTCTATGGCGAGAAGCTGCTGACCACCGGCAACCCCGATACCGAGCGCGACCAGGCCCTGTTTGCCCGCCTGGGCATCCGCCCGATGCAGGTCAGCGTGGATGCCGAGGACCATGACCACCCCGGCACGGTGCACCTGGATATCGCCCCGGCCTGCGCCCACAGCGCATGACCCGGCGGGCGCTCCCTGGCGGGGGCGCCGCTTGGGCATTCTTACAGGCAACCGAGTACGCTAGCTGCCCGTTTGACCATGAACACTGCCATGGCCCGTCCTGACATCCACGAGCGCATCAACGCCCAGCGCAAGCTGCGGCTTGCCCAAGGCCGCATCCGCACCCGGCGCAGCATCAGCCGCCGTGATGGGGTGCGCCTGGAGCTGGACGGCCGCTGGTTGACCGGCTTCTGCAGCAACGACTACCTCGGCCTGTCGCAACAGTTCGAGGTGATCGCCGCACTGCAGGACGCCGTCGGCCGCGAAGGCGCCGGCAGCACCGCCTCGCATCTGGTCTGTGGCCACCACAGCCTGCACGAGCAACTGGAACGCGAGATGGCCGACTGGCTCGGCTACCCGCGCGCCTTGCTGTTCGACAGCGGCTTCATGGCCAACCTGGCCGTGCAGCAGGCGCTGCTCAGCGAGGAAACCGACATCTGCGTGCAGGACCGGCTCAACCACGCCAGCCTGCTCGATGCCAGCCGTCTGGCCGGCTGCCGCCTGCGCCGCTATCCGCACCTGGACAGCGAAGGCGCCATGCGCCAGCTCAAGAACACCGCCGACGGCGCCGCCATGCTGGCCACCGACGGTGTCTTCAGCATGGATGGCGACATCGCCCCGCTGCGCTCACTGGCACTGGTGGCACGCATGCAGGAGGCGCTGTTCTATGTGGACGACGCGCACGGCATTGGCGTGGTCGGCGAGCACGGCCGCGGCTGCGTGGCCGATGCCGGCCTTGGCGTGAACGAAGTTCCGCTGCAGCTGCTGACGCTGAGCAAGGCGCTGGGTGGCCACGGCGCGGTGGTGGTGGGCGACGAAGCGCTGATCCAGCACCTGGCCGAAACCGCACGCCCCTACATCTACACCACCGCACTGCCACCGGCACAGGCGGCTGCCTCGCTGGCGGCGGTGAAGCTGGCGCGGCGCGACCATTGGCGCCGCGAAAAGCTCACCGAACTGATCGCCGGCTTCCGCGAAGGCGCCCGCCGCAACGGGCTGGAGCTGATGGCCTCGGAAACCCCGACCCAGCCGCTGCTATGCGGCGACGAAGCCACGGTGATGGCCTTGTCGGCGACGCTGGAGCAGTCCGGCTTCCTGGTCAGTGCGATCCGTCCGCCGACCGTGCCCGAAGGCAAGGCGCGCCTGCGCGTGACCTTGTCGGCGCTGCATACGCTGGAGCAGGTCAAGGCGCTGGTGGAAGCCATCGCCAAAGCCCGCGATGTGGTGCTGTACCAGAAGTCGCTGAATTCCGTTGCCTGAGAACCGGTTGTAACGCCATGCATATCCACGTCACCGGCAGCGGACCGGCCCTGGTCCTGATCCACGGTTGGGCATTGCATGGCGGTATCTTCGCGCCGCTGGTCGAACGACTGGCGCCGCAGTTCGAACTGCACATCGTCGACCTGCCCGGCCACGGCCACAGCCGCGACGACACCACCCCCTTGCGCCTGCCCTACCTGGTCAACGCCATCGCCAGCGCCACCCCGGCAGCGGTGTGGTGCGGCTGGTCGCTGGGCGGGCTGGTCGCCCTGCATGGCGCCGCCACGCTGCCGCAGGTGCGCGGCCTGGCGATGCTGGCGGCGACGCCACGGTTCGTCCGCGATGCCGATTGGCCCGACGCGGTGGAGCCGGTGGTGTTCGAGCAGTTCGGGCGTGATCTGGAGCAGGACTATCGCGGCACGCTGGAGCGCTTCCTCGCGCTGGACGTGATGGGCTCCCAACACGCCCGCAGCGAACTGCGCACCCTGCGCGATGCGCTGGTCGAGCGCGGTGAGCCGGCACCACGCGCCCTGCACGAAGGCCTGGCCTTGCTGGAGCGCAGCGACCTGCGCGGCAGCCTGCCCAGCCTGCACAAACCCGGCCTGTGGATAGGCGGCCAGCGCGACCGGCTGGTGCCACCCAAGGCCATGCACCAGGCTGCGGCATTGGCTCCGCCGGGCCTGCATGCCGCACATACCATCGACGGTGGCGGCCACGCCCCCTTCCTTGGCCATGCCGACCACGTCGCCGGGCTGCTGCAACAGTTTGTTGCTGGCTGCGCGTGAGCGGTTACGCAGCCATTGCTGCAGCCTGGCCGATCATGTTCCAGCCACGCTGAAAGCACCGCCGTTCCCAACCCGAATTCCGAATTACTGCCATGTCTTCTTTGTTTGACCCCAAACACGTCCGCCGCGCCTTCTCGCGCGCCGCCAGCAGCTACCGCGCCGCCGCCGTGCTGCAGCAGGAAGTAGCCAAGCGGCTGCTGGAATCGCTGGACTACCTGGAAGACCGGCAACCGCAGGTGGTGCTGGACGTGGGCAGCGGCCCGGCCCATGCCACTGCGGCAATGAAGAAGCGCTGGCCCAAGGCGCAGGTGATCGCGCTGGACCTGGCCCTGCCGATGCTGGCCGAAGCCAGGAAGCAGGCTGGCTGGTGGCGCCCGTTCTCGCGCATCTGCGCCGATGCCCGCGCCCTGCCGCTGGCCGACAACAGCGTGGACGTGATCTACAGCAACCTATGCCTGCAATGGGTGGAAGACCTGCCGGCGGTATTTGCCGGCTTCCGCCGCGTGCTCAAGCCCAATGGCTTGCTGGTCTGTTCCACTTTCGCCCACGACACGCTGGTGGAACTGCGCCAGGCATTCGCCCAGGCCGACGACACCTCGCATGTAAGCCACTTCGTGCAGATCGCCCAGTTCGGCGACGCCTTGATGATGGCCGGCTTCCGCGATCCGGTGCTGGACCGCGATATGTTCACCCTGACCTATGACGACCTGCCAACGCTGATGCGCGAGCTCAAGGCGATTGGCGCCACCAACGCCATGCACAACCGTCGCCACACCCTGACCGGCCGCAGCCGTTTTGCTGCCGCACGCGATGCCTACGAGCCACTGCGCCGCGCCGACGGCAAGCTGCCGAGTAGCTGGGAAGTTGTGTACGCGCATGCCTGGGCACCGGCACCGGGCGCGCCGATCCGTGAGCAGGGGCATGACGTGGCGAGCGTGCCGTTGTCGGCGATTCCGATTCGGCGCAAGACGCAGGAATAGGGATTAGGGACAGGAGCAGGCGCTGCTCCGTAGTGCCGAGCCATGCTCGGCAGGGCTTTACCAGCGAAAAGCTGCCCACACCCCAACCCCTCTCCCGCAAGCGGGAGAGGGGCTAAAACGGTAGTGCCGAGCCATGCTCGGCAGGGGCTTTACCAGCGAAAACTGCCCTCACCCCAACCCCCGCTCCGCGCCCCGGCCCTTGCGCTGGCGCAAGGGCGTTCGAGTAGTGCCGAGCCATGCTCGGCAGGGGCCTTGCAGACAATCCAGCGGACAGTGCGCCAGCTTCGCGGCTTACGCCGCTCCCACAAACAAAGGAGCGGATGCCCAGCCGCTCAAGCCCCTTTTACAAACAGGTCGCGGTGGAAGAAATACACTTCCTGCAGCAGAAACCGCCAGCTGGTGTGAAAGCTGCGGAACCGCGTACTCGGCGTTGACGATGCCAATGCATCAATCCCCAACTCCTTCGATAAACGCAGCGCGCGCGCCATGTGCAGCGGGTCGCTGACCACGATCACCTTGTGCATGTCGTGCCTGGCCATCACCTGCTTGGCTTCGACCAGATTCTGCCGGGTGGTGCGCGAACGCGTTTCGATCAGGATGTCCTTGCCCGGAATCTTCTGCTTCAACGCATAGCGACGCGCCACCTGCGACTCGGAAAACCGCGCGCCTGCACCGCCGAAACCACCGGTGAAAATCAGCTTGGGCGCATAGCCCTGCTGGTACAGATCCAGACCATGGCGGATGCGTTCTTCAAACACTGGCGAAGGCTTGGCGTCATACGCCGCAGCACCGAGCACGATGATGGCGTCCGCCGGCGCGGCCTGGTCACGGTCACCTACCCAGATGATCCATGCCGCCACACCCAACAGCCACAACAACAGCAATGCACACAAGCGCCACACCCAGCCCAGCAGCCCAGTGCGCCCAGCAGCTGCCTTCATGCCTGCCCCCATGGCAAGGCATCCAGATCGACATTGCCGCCGGACAGCACCAGGCCGACCGTGCGCCCCGCAAAGCGCTGCGGCTGCGCCAGCACTGCCGCCAGGGTGATTGCCGACGACGGCTCCACGGTCTGCTTCATCACCTGCCAGATCAGGCGCATCGCCGCCACGGTATCGGCGTCCTCGACACTGATCACCTGCGCCGCATCACGCAGCAACGCGAAATTCGGGGCGCCCAGCGCGCCACGCAGGCCATCGCAGAGGGTGTCCGGCACAAAATCGATCAGCCGTTCGCCGGCTGCCAGCGAGCGCGCGGTATCGGCAGCACCGGCCGGTTCGGCCAGCACCAGCTCGCAATGCGGCAACAACTGCTGCATCGCCAACAGGCTGCCGGCTGCCAGACCGCCGCCGCCCACCGGCACCACCAGCACGTCCAGCTGCACCGCGGCCTGCCGGATCAGCTCCAGCGTCGCCGTGCCTTGGCCAGCGATTACCCGCGCATCGGTATAGGGATGGACCAGCGTGGCACCGGTTTCACGTTGCACGCGCAGGCATTCGGCCTCGCGCGCGGCCTGGGTGGGCGCGCAACGCCACAGCGTGGCCTGGTTGCGTTCGATATTGGCCAGCTTGGCGGCCACCGCGCCTTCCGGCACAACAACATGACAGGGAATACCCCGCGAGCGCGCGGCCAATGCCAGCGCAGCCCCGTGATTGCCGGAGGAATGCGTCACCACGCCATGCCGCGCGTGTTCCACATCCAGTGCCCATACCGCATTGCAGGCGCCGCGGAACTTGAATGCGCCGCTGCGCTGCAGGTGTTCGGCCTTGAAGTGCAGACTGGCGCCGGCCACTGCATCCAGCGCGCGCGAGCGCAGCACCGGCGTGACGGTCGCATGGGGGGCAATCCGCGCTGCTGCTGCCAGTACCTCGGCAAATCCGGGCAAAGGGAGTTCATTCATGGTGAAAGGTTAGCCCAGCCCCCGGCCCCGCGACCATCTCATCTGCGCACACGTTGTATGTTCAGCCTCGTAGATGCGAATTAAGGGCCGATTCAACGCCGTGGCCCGAAGCTGGATGCCATTCCCATTGGGGGGGACACTCATGATCAAGCGCCTGATTATTTCCACCGGCCTGCTGCTGGGCCTGTCCGGCTGTGCCACCTATGACTATGTCGGCGGCGGTTCGGGCGGCTATTACCACGGCTCCCCCTCGGTGCAGTACAGCTATCCCTATGGCTACCCGAACAGCGGCTATGGCTACGATGGCTATGGCTATGGCAGCGGTTATTACGGCTACGGCAGCTATGGCTACCCGGTCTATCGGCCCAACTACAACCGCCCGCGCCCGCCGTATCACGGCAATGGCCAGCGCCCACCGGGCCATGGCAACGGCAACCGCCCGCACCCCGGCGGCGATGGTGATCACAACCATGGCGGCAACCGCCCGCGTCCACCGGGCAACGGCAATGGCGGCAACGAAGGGCGTCCACCGCGGCCGCCACCGGTGAATGGCGGTGGCAACAAGTCGCCGTGGCGCAACCTGGACAACCTGCGCCGCCCGCAGCCGCGTGCCAACACCCAGCCGATGCAGCGGGCCCAACCCATGCAGCCGGCCATGCAGCGGCCCCAGGCGGCAGCGGAGCGTCCGGCTATTCAGGCAAGGCCTGCACCGGCCCGACAGCCGTCACAAACCCGGCAGCCGACCGGCATCCGGATCCGGGAGCGATAAAAAGGTTGCATTTGGTGAAAATGCAGGCATCCTTGGCTCCACGGGTGACCGGCAGCGTCGCATAGTGACCTAAACCGGCCTCACCCAGACAGTTCAATGTCGATGTCCGTCAGGAAATCTGGATCCCCCCTGTTCCGGCCCTGTCGGACATCGGCGCCTAAAAAGACAAAGCCCCGGCCTAGGCCGGGGCTTTGTCTTTTAACGCTTTCCCGCCAAGGCGGGCCTTGCTGGATTGCAAGGCCGGTAGTCCCCCGACTACCGGCCCCCTGCTACCCCAACGTACGCTTCGGTCGGCCCCTGTTCCAATTCCGACCTTATTGCGCCTATGTCGCATGCCACGTTGGGTGCAATGTATTAACTGCAGGTTGCGTGCCAACTTTAGGGTGGATGCATACCTGATTGCCCTTGGCAGTAAAATCGCCAGACACGCCGTCGAACCGTGGGCTTACCCCGTCGACCGACTTCACACTTTCCTTACCGATCTCACGCCCATGAGCGATTCCTTCTACCGTTACGACGTCATCGTCATTGGCGGCGGCCACGCTGGTACCGAAGCGGCCCTGGCCGCAGCGCGCGGTGGTGCCCGCACCCTGCTGCTGACCCACAACGTCGAAACCGTCGGTGCGATGAGCTGCAACCCGGCCATCGGCGGCATCGGCAAGGGCCACCTGGTCAAGGAGATAGATGCCCTCGGCGGGGCCATGGCGCACGCCGCCGACCGCGCCGGCATCCAATGGCGCACGCTCAACGCCTCCAAGGGCCCGGCCGTGCGCGCCACCCGCTGCCAGGCCGACCGCAACCTTTACCGCATGGCGATCCGCGGCATCGTCGAGGCGCAGCCCAACCTGACTGTCTTCCAGGCAGCCGTGGACGACCTGATCATTGAAGGCGACGCCGTACGTGGCGCCATCACGCAGACCGGGCTGAGCTTCCACGCTCCCGCAGTGGTGCTGACCGCCGGCACCTTCCTGGCCGGCAAGATCCACATCGGCGAAACCCAATACACCGCCGGCCGCATGGGCGACCCGCCGGCAACCAGGCTGGCCGCACGCCTGCGCGAGCGCCCGTTCGTCATCGACCGCTTGAAGACCGGCACGCCGCCACGCATCGACGGCCGCTCGCTGGATTACAGCGTGATGGACGAGCAGCCCGGCGACGATCCGCTGCCGGTCATGTCCTATCTGGGCGATGTCAGCGAGCACCCGCAGCAGGTGAGCTGCTGGATCACCCACACCAGCGAGCGCACCCACGACATCATCCGTGGCGCCCTGCACCGCTCGCCGCTGTACAGCGGCCAGATCGAAGGCATCGGCCCGCGTTACTGCCCGTCGATCGAAGACAAGGTGGTGCGTTTTGCCGAGAAGAACAGCCACCAGATCTTCGTCGAGCCGGAAGGCCTGGACGTGGTGGAGATCTACCCCAATGGCATTTCCACCTCGCTGCCGTTCGACGTGCAGCTGGACCTTGTGCGCAGCATCCGTGGTTTCGAGCAGGCGCATATCACCCGCCCTGGCTATGCCATCGAGTACGACTTCTTCGACCCGCGCGGCTTGAAGAACACGCTGGAGACCCGCCAGGTCAACGGCCTGTTCTTCGCCGGCCAGATCAACGGCACCACCGGTTATGAAGAAGCCGGCGCGCAGGGTTTGCTGGCCGGCATCAATGCCGCGCTGTTCGTGCAGGGCAAGGACGGTTGGTGCCCGCGCCGCGACGAGGCCTACATCGGTGTGCTGGTCGACGACCTGATCACCCACGGCACCACCGAGCCCTACCGCATGTTCACCAGCCGCGCCGAATACCGGCTGCAGCTGCGCGAAGACAATGCCGACACCCGCCTGACTCCGACCGGCCGCGAACTCGGCCTGGTCGACGACCGTCGCTGGTCCGCGTTTGAAACCAAGCAGGCCGCCGTCGCCAGCGAAAGCGCACGCCTGCGCGGCATCTGGGCAACCCCGGGCAATGCGCTGGGCCGCGAAGTAGCCGACGCCACCGGCGTTGCGGTCAGCCGCGAAACCAATGTGCTGGATCTGATCAAGCGCCCGGAACTGGACTACACCAAGTTGATGCAGGTGCCCTCACTCGGCCCCGGCGTTGAAGATGCACGCGTCGCCGAGCAGGTGGAAATCAGCGTCAAGTACGCCGGTTACCTGGACCGTCAGCGCGACGAGATCGAGCGCCAGCAGCGGCACGAGAACACGGCGATTGTCGAAGGCTTCGACTTTGGTTCGGTGCGTGGTTTGTCAGCCGAAGCATTGCAGAAGCTGGAGCGTGTGCGCCCGCAGACGATTGGTCAGGCACAGCGCATTCCGGGCATGACGCCGGCAGCGATCTCGCTGCTGCTGGTGCATCTGGAGCGGGCGCGTCGCGGCAAGGTGGCTTGAGTTTTTAGTTTTTAGTTTGGTTTTTGGCTTTTGGTTGCTGGTTGCTGGTTGCTGGTTGCTGAAGCTTAAAGCTACCCCTCCCCAACCCTCCCCTCCGCCTTCGGCGCAAGGGAGGGGGCTGTTCATGCGCCCCTTCAGTTCGCTGCAATGCCGCTCTTGCCCCCTCCCTTGCGCGAAGCGCAGGGGAGGGTTGGGGAGGGGTGCCTTTCGCGAACATCCCAACCTCAACCGCGCTACGCCGACCCCACATCAATGCAGCCGCATCGAAGATGATTTTCAGACAATTGCCATAGGCGCATGCGTACCTGCGGTCATGGCTGTACATAGTCCCCGCGCTATCATGCACAGCAACGCTTCTTGCCGAATCTGAGCCGCACCATGCCCGCACTACGCCCCTTCCTCGACAAAACCCCCACCCTCGGTGAGCGCGTCTATATCGACGAGGCCTGCACCATCATCGGTGATGTGCAGATTGGCGATGATGCGTCGGTGTGGCCGGGTACGGTGATCCGTGGCGATGTGAACCATGTGCGCATCGGCGCGCGTACCAATGTGCAGGACGGCACCATCATCCATGTCAGCCACGACAGCCCCTACAACAAGGGCGGCTACCCGACGCTGATCGGCGAAGGCGTCACCGTCGGCCATGGCTGCATCATCCACGCCTGCAGCATCGGTGATTACTGCCTGATCGGCATGGGTGCCTGCATCCTTGATGGCGCGGTGATCGAAGCCAACGCCTTCATTGCCGCCGGCGCGGTGGTGGGGCCGGGCAAGGTGGTGCGCAGTGGCGAGCTATGGGCCGGCAATCCGGCCCGCTTGATGCGCCAGCTCAGCGAAAAAGACATCGAAGGCCTGCGTTATTCGGCCGATCACTACGTGCGGGTCAAGGACCAGTACCGCGGCATGCACGGCTGAGCCGGCAACCATTGTCGACGCCCAGCCCGTCAGTGCACACTGCCGGCCTGGGCGTGGGGACGCCTTCGAGGGTTTGACATGAAGTCGATGCGAATCGTGGCGCAGCGCCTGTTGGCGGCTGTTGCACTGCTGTGTGTGGTTTCCTTTGCCGCCTCCGCCCAGGAAGAACCGGGCATGAGCGCGGAGCAGTTCGAGCAATCGCTGCAGTTCCGCAGCGGGCAGATCGAGGTGCCCGAAGCGCGGGCCCATTTCAATCTGGATGGCGATTTCCGCTTCCTGGACAAGGCCGATGCGCGGCGGGTGCTGGAAGACATGTGGGGCAACCCGCCCGATGACAGCGTGTTGGGTTTGATCGTGCCGCGCAGCCCGGGCCTGACCGAGCCGGAAAGCTGGGCGGTGGTGGTCACCTGGTCCGACGATGGCTACGTGTCCGACGAAGATGCAAGCAAGATCGACTATGACGATCTGCTCACGACCATGCAGACCGACACCCGCGAGAGCAACCCGGAACGCGAGAAAGCCGGCTACGGCACGCTCGATCTGGTGGGCTGGGCGGTGCCGCCGCGCTATGAGGCCGGCAGCAAGAAACTCTATTGGGCGCGCGAGCTGGCCTTCAACAACCAGCCCGACCACACCCTCAACTACGACATCCGCGTGCTGGGACGGCATGGTTACCTGAGCTTGAATGCGGTTTCAGGCATGTCCGAACTGGCGCTGGTGCGCGAGGGCATGGACAAGCTGCTGCCGATGGCCGAGTTCGACCAGGGCGCACGTTACGCCGACCACAACCCCAGCACCGACAAGGTGGCCGCCTATGGTGTGGCGTCGCTGATTGGCGGCGGCCTGGCTGCAAAAGCCGGCCTGTTTGCCAAGCTCGGCCTGCTGCTGGCCAAGTTCTGGAAACTGCTGTTGATCGGCCTGCTGTTCCTCGGCGGTGCCATCAAGAAGCTGTTCGTACGTGGCGACGACAACCGCACCGTTCGCTGAAATCTGTCTCAGCCGGCCCGCCGATCACCGCGGCGGGCTGGGTTTTCGCGCTGCCGCCAGCTACAGTCAGCACTCTGATAAGGACGTAGCAGAGACACGAATGCCACAGGCATCCGTCCGGGCCGGACTCCGGGCTTCCATCCGCCGCAAGCAGCGCCAGCACCTCGTGCTGGATTCATTGCAATGAGCGCAGCGCGGCCGATGCTGGACACCTATCGCGAAGTCATCACCCCCGAAGGCGTGCCCTTGCAGCTGCCTGCCGCCGGTCCGGTGCCGCGTGCCCTGGCCTGGCTGATCGACCTGTGCGTGCGCTTCGGCGTGCTCGCGGTGATGAGCCCGCTGCTGGTGGCGCTGGGCGATTTCGGCCAGGGCCTCTACCTGGGGCTGATGTTCCTGATGTTCTGGGCCTACCCGATCGTGCTGGAAGTGTGGTTCGGCCGCACGCTGGGCAAGAAAGTCATGGGCCTGCGCGTGGTGGCACGCGATGGCGCCCCACTGGGCTGGATGCCGGCCATCGTGCGCAACCTGCTGCGTACCGTCGATGCGCTGCCCTTTGGCTATGCGCTGGGCCTGGTGACCTGCCTGTTTGATGCCCACGGCCGCCGCCTGGGCGATCTGGTCGCCGGTTCGCTGGTCATCCATACCGCGCCGCGTCCGGCCGCCGCACCGGCGCGCATCGAAACCGTGCTGGCACCGCCGCTGCCGCTGCAGCCCGGCGAACAGGCAGCGCTGGTCGCCTTCGCCGAACGTGCGCCGGCCTTGTCGCCAGGGCGCCAACGCGAACTGGCCGACATCGTCAGCGGGCTCAGCCAGGAGCGCGGCCAGACCGGTGTGCTGCGCCTGTATGCGATGGCCAACTGGCTGCTGGGGCGGCGATGAGACAGGAGCAGTTCGTCACCCGCTACCAGCACGAATGGCAGCAGTTCGAGGACTGGCTGCAACGCCGTGGTGAGCATTCGCGCAAGCAGCGCCACACGCCGCAACCCGACCTGCTGGGCGATGAAACCATCCCGCAGCGCTATCGCCGCCTCTGCCAGCAGCTGGCATTGGCGCGCCGCCGCGGCTACAGCCCGCAGCTGGTGGAACGGTTGCAGCAGCTGATGCAGCGCGGCCACAACCTGCTGTACCGCACGCCGGCACCACGCTGGCAGCGCGCGGTTGAATTCCTGTTCGCCGACTTCCCCAGCACCGTGCGCAGCCAGGCCGGGGCGATGTGGGTGGCCTGCGCATTGTTCGTCATTCCGCTGCTGGGCATTTTCGTCCTGCTGCAATACAAGCCCGACCTGATCCACATGCTGATGGATCCACGCCAGCTCGCACAGATGGAAAAGATGTACGACCCGGCCGCCGACCACCTGGGCCGCGACAGCGGCACCGACTGGGCGATGTTCGGCCACTACATCATGAACAACATCAGCATCGGCCTGCGCACCTTCGCCAGTGGTCTGCTGGCTGGCATCGGCACCATCCTGGTGCTGCTGTTCAACGGCGTCACCATCGGCGCGGTCGCCGGCCATCTACAGCAGATTGGCTCGGGCGACCCGTTCTGGCGCTTCGTGGTGGGCCATGCACCGTTCGAACTGACCGCCATCGTCATTGCCGGTGGCGCCGGCCTGCAGCTCGGCCTGCGACTGCTGGCACCGGGCCGCAAGCGGCGCATCGATGCATTGATCGAAGGCGGCGTGATTGGCGCGCGGCTGTGCCTGGGCGTGGCCTTCATGCTGCTGGTGGCCGCCTTCATCGAAGCGTTCTGGTCGTCCATCGCCTGGGTGCCGATGTGGGGCAAGCTGAGCGTGTCGGCAGTGCTGTGGACGGTGGTGCTGCTGTGGCTGTGGCGCGGCGGACGCGGGGGTGGTCATGCGGATTGACCAACTCGATGTGGTCCTGCGTGCGCGTTCGCAGTGGGAAGCCATGGAACTGGGCACCGCGCTGGTGCGCCGGCATGCGGCGGCCATCTGGAAGCCATGGCTGCTGCTGACCTTGCCGGTATTCGCCCTGCTCAACCTGCTCGGCTGGTGGCTGGACAGCTTCTGGCTGTCCAGCCTGATCCTGTGGTGGCTCAAGCCCGCGTTCGAGCGCATCCCGCTGTACGTGATATCGCGCGGCGCCTTTGGTGCCGAACCCAGCACCGCGCAGACCCTGCGCGCGCAGTGGAACTGGGGCTGGCGCGGCGTGGGCGCCTATCTGGGCTGGCGACGGCTCAGCCCGGCGCGTTCGCTGCTGATGCCGGTCGACCTGCTGGAAGGTGGCGATGCCGCGCAGCGGCGCGCGCGCCGGCATGCGCTTGGCGGTGCCAGTTACGGGCATGCCACGCTGCTCACCTGGGTATGTTGGCATTTCGAGACGATGCTGCAGCTTGCCGGTGTCGCCCTGGTCTTCATGTTCGTGCCGGTGGAACTGCTGTCCGAATCGCTGCGCGCCACCTGGGAACTGATCGGCGAAGACACCCCGGCCTGGGCGTGGATAGGTTTCAACCTGCTGGCGTGGCTGGCCATGACCCTGATCGGCCCGTTCTACAGCGGCGCCGGGTTTGGCCTGTACCTCAACCGTCGTACCCAGCTGGAAGCCTGGGATGTGGAAATCGCCTTCCGCCGGCTGCGCGAGCGTCTGGCCGGGTTGGCGCCGATGCTGGTACTGCTGCTGGCCGTGTTTGCGTTGCCGTCGTTGCAGGCGCGCGCGCAGGACAGCACCGAGCCCCCCCGCATCAACAGCCACGGCAACCACAAGGATGTCGCGCCCGAAGATGCAGCAACATCTGCTGCAACCACCCCGCAACAATTGTTCGGCCCCGCGCCTGTCGACACCAGCGGCTTCCGCCAGGCCGCCGCGCGCGCCTATGAAGACCCGCAGCTGGGTGCCAAGCGCAACGTCAGCCGCTGGGTGAAGAAGGCATCGGACAAGATCACCGAGACCAAGGAAGAAAGCGACAAGCCCGATCCCGGCCCGATCCTCGGCGCCATCGCCAAGGCCGTGGCGCTGATCGGCGAAAGCATCCTGTGGATCCTGCTGGGCGTGCTGCTGGTGGTGCTCGCGCTGACCGCCCGCTGGTGGCTGCCGTGGCTGCGCGGCAGTGGCCGCAGCCGCCGCGTTGTACAGGCGCCCGCCATCCAGGAAGCCCTGCAGCTGCCCGAAGTGCTGCCGCCGGACATCCTCGGCAGCGCGCGCCGGCTGTGGCACGAAGGCAAGCCGCGCCACGCCCTGGCCCTGCTGTACCGGGCCTCGGTAGAAGTGCTGATCCAGCGCGGCAACGTGGTGCTGCCGCCCGGCGCCACCGAAGCGCAGTGCCTGCGCGCAGCGCGCAAGATGCCGCAGGAAGCGGACCGCAACCTGTTCGCACGCATGGTCCGCACCTGGCAGTACGCCGCCTACGCCGGCCGCTTGCCCAGCGAGGATGAGTTCAATGCGCTGATTGGCGAACTGCATCGGCAGTACGGGTGGCCGGCATGAGTGCGCCCGTACGCAATACCGTGATCGGCGTGGTGCTGTTGATGCTGGTCGGCTTGATCGCCATGTGGTTCCTGCGCAGCTTCGAGAAAGGCAGCGAGGAAATCACCCTGCCCGCGTATGGCGAACCGACCTACAACGCACTGTATGCCCTGCGCGAAACCCTGATCCGCGACGGCAGCAAGGCCGAGAGCCGGCGCCAGCTCGATCTGCCTGCCATGCAGCTGCAGCCCGGCGACACCGTGCTGTTGCTGGACGACCCGCGCCAGCTCACCCCGGCGCAGGTGGAAGGCCTGCTGGACTGGGTGCAGTTTGGCGGCCACCTGCTGCTGCGCGCCCCCGACGCGGATGAAGACCTGGACGGCAATGAGCAGGGCCTGCTCGAACGCCTGGGCGTGGTGACATCCGATGCGGCGGCACGCTGCCAGATCTGGCAGGTGGAAGGCCAGCCGTCGCACGATGAATTCTGCAGCGGCAGTCGCTTCACGCTTACCGGCAAAGCTCGCGCCGAACGCCGCTGGGCCGATGCTGGCGGCGATGACACGCTGGCCTATGCCCGCCTGCGTTACGGCCTGGGCCGGGTGGACGTGCTGGGCAGCATGGACTTCCTGCTGAACGGCAACGGCGAGCACGAGCCCGGCCTGCGCGACATCGCCCACCGCGATCTCACCCGCCTGCTGCTGGCCCCCAATTACGGCAAGGGCACCACCCATCTGATCTACGCGATGGAGATGCCGTCGCTGTGGAAGACGCTGTTCCAACGCGGCTGGCCGGTATGGGTGCCGTTGCTGCTGGCCCTGCTGGCCTGGCTGTGGATGCGCTGCCAGCGATTCGGTGCGCTGCTGCCCTCGCCGCGCGAAGACCGCCGCTCGCTGCTGGAACACGTACGCGCCAGCGGCGAGCACCTGCACCGCTATGGCAAATCGCCCCTGCTGTATGACGCGGTACGCCAGGCGTTCCTGGCCCGCCTGCGCCGGCGCGCGCCGGTGGCGGCCGCCTTGACCGGCGATGCCCAGGCCCAGGCCATTGCCGACCACCTGCAATGGCCCATCAGCCGCGTGCAGACCGCGCTGCAGATTCCCCCCTCGCAGGACGATGTCGCCCTGCGCGAACGCATCCGCTTGCTCATCCAGATGAGAAACCAGCTATGACCGACACGTTCACTCCACCTGCCCTCCCCGGCGATGCACCCGCACCTGCGCCTGCACCCAGTCCGAGCAGCGCCGCCCTGATCGAACGTGTTGAACGCATCCGCAGTGCGGTCGGCCACGCGTTCATCGGCCAGGCCGACGTGCTCGACCAGATCCTGATCGCGCTGTTGGCCGGCGGCCACGTGCTGATCGAAGGCGTGCCGGGCCTCGGCAAGACCCTGCTGGTACGCGCCCTGGCGCAGGCACTGGAGCTGGACTACGCACGCGTGCAGTTCACCCCGGACCTGATGCCCAGCGATGTCAGCGGCCATGCCGTCTACGACCCCAAGACCGAGAGCTTCAAGATCCGCCGTGGCCCGGTGTTCACCAACCTGCTGCTGGCCGACGAAATCAACCGCGCCCCGGCCAAGACCCAGTCCGCGTTGCTGGAAGTGATGCAGGAAGGCCAGGTCACCATCGAAGGCAAGGGTTTCCAGCTGACCCCGCCATTCCTGACCATGGCCACGCAGAACCCGGTGGAGCAGGAAGGCACTTACCCGCTGCCGGAAGCGCAGCTGGACCGCTTCCTGCTGAAGGTATTGATCGACTACCCGCAGCTGGAAGACGAAAAGCAGATGGTGCAGGCCATCACCACCGGCCGCACCGCCAGCGACTTCAATCTCAGCCAGGTGCCGCGCGTACTCAGCGGCGCCGACGTGGTGGAACTGCAGAAGGCCGTGGCGGCGATCACCGTGGACCCGCAGGTGATTGATTACGCCGTGCGCATTGTCGCCGCCACCCGCAAATGGCCGGGCATCGCCCTGGGTGCAGGGCCGCGCGGCAGCATCGCACTGGTACGCGCGGCACGCGCCCAGGCCGTGCTGTCCGGCCGCGACTTCGTCACCCCGGACGACGTGCGAGAGATCGCCAAGCCGGCCCTGCGTCACCGCATCGCATTGGCGCCGGAACTGCAGATCGAAGGCCAATCCGCCGACGACGCCCTCACCGCCCTGCTCGCCAAGGTGGAGGCGCCGCGCAAGTGAGCAACGCGGCAACAAGCGCCAGCATGCCAAACGAAGCCCTTGCCTCAGCCCCCTCCCTTGCGCGCATAGCGCGGATGGGAGGGCTGGAGAGAGGTGCTTCTGCTCCTGCCCCCTCCCTTGCGTGCGCAGCACGGAGGGGAGGGTTGGGGAGGGGTGCTTTTGTTCTTGCTGCAGTTGCTTCACCCCCAACACACCCGAAAACCAGGGCCACCCAGTGAGACCCGCCCCCCTACTGATCACCCTGCTGATGCTGTGGAGCCTGCTGGGCGTGCCAGTCGCCCTGCACTACCTGCCCATACAGACATGGACCCTCACCGGGGCGGCGATCGCCCTGCTCGCGCTGGTCGACATCCTGCTGCTCTGGCGCAAGCCAAGCCCGCAGGTACGACGCGAACTGCCCGACTCGCTCGCTTTGGGCGTCGAGCGCGAAACCTGGCTGCAACTGGATTCCTACGGCAAACAGCGCGTCGATGTTTTCGACCTGTTGCCTGACGGCTGGAACAGCGACGGCCTGCCGCGTCGCCTGAAACTTGGCAAGGCAAGCGAAACCCGTTTCAGTTACCGCTTCACCCCGGCCAACCGCGGCACCTTCGCGTTTGACGGCGTGCAGCTGCGCCTGCATTCGCCGCTGCGGCTGTGGTGGCAGCAGCGCACTGTCGGCACGCCGCAAACCGTGCGCGTCTATCCCAATTTCGCCCCACTGACCCGCTTCGCCCTGCTCAGTGCGGAGATGGCCTCGCGGCTGGTGGGCGCACACCTCAAGCGCCGCCGTGGTGAAGGCACCGACTTTCACCAGATGCGCGAATACCGCGTGGGCGACAGTCTGCGTCAGATCGACTGGAAGGCCACCTCGCGTGCGCGCAAGTTGATCTCGCGTGAGTACCAGGACGAAAAGAACCAGCAGCTGGTGATGATGATCGACACCGGCCGGCGGATGATGGCCGACGAAGGCGGTCTGTCGCACTTCGACCACGTGCTCAATGCCGCGCTGGTGGTGTCGTATCTGGCACTGCGCCAGGGGGATGGCGTCGGCCTGTTCGCCAGCGGCGGTGACAGCCGCTGGGTAGCGCCAAAACGCGGCATGGGCGCGATCGACAGCCTGCTGCGGGCCAGCTACGACCTGCAACCCAAACCGGTTGCCACCGACTACCTGGCCGCCGCCACCGAGCTGTCGTTGCGTCAATCACGGCGCAGCCTGGTGATGCTGGTCACCAATGTTCGCGATGAAGATATCGAGGACCTGCTGGCCGCCGTGCGCCTGCTGCAGAAGCGGCATCTCGTCTGCGTGGCCAGCCTGCGCGAGCGCGAGCTGGATCAGGCACTGACGCGCGAAGTGGAGACCCTGCCGGATGCCATCCAGGCCGGCGCCATCGCCGGCTACCTGCAACAACGCAGCGACGCGCATGAAGCACTGCGCAGCCATCGGGTAATGGTGCTGGACGTAACCGCCGAAGAGCTGCCAGCGGCCCTGGTTGAACGCTATCTGGCGGTAAAGCGCGACGGCCTGCTGTAAGCGCGCAAACGGCAGCCGCCGCAACCCGGTAGTGCCGAGCCATGCGCGGCAAACGCTCCACCTGTAGTGCCGAGCCATGCTCGGCAGAGGCTTCACCGGTAACGCCCCAGCCGAGCATGGCTCGGCTCTACAAGGCATCCAGCATCGCCTGCTTCGCGGCTCACGCCGCTCCTACAAAAGCCCCACCTGTAGTGCCGAGCCATGCTCGGCAGAAGCTTCACCGGTAACGCCCCAGCCGAGCATGGCTCGGCTCTACAAGGCATTTTCAGCATCGCCTGCTTCGCGGCTCACGCCGCTCCTACAAAAGCCCACCATGTAGTGGCGGGGGCGCCACCGCCGAGGAGGGGCCCCGACAAAACCCCCCCCGGCCCGCGGGGGCCGCGACGCGG
>NZ_JBDJMY010000012.1:0-114850 GCF_039674165.1 Stenotrophomonas terrae | reverse complement strand
GGCCATTGCCGAGCATGGCTCGGCACTACAGGTGGAGCTGATGCCGAGCATGGCTCGGCACTACAGGTGGTGCCTTAGGACTTCATGCGTTCCCAGAAGCCTTTTACGCCATCGATGAAGGTTGCCGACTTCGGCGAATGCTTGCGCGCGTCTTCACCGCTGAACGTGGATTCAAACTGTTCCAGCAGCTTGCGCTGTTCTGCAGTCAGGTTGACCGGGGTTTCCACCACGATGCGGCAGTACAGGTCGCCTTCGGTGCGGCTGCGCACCGATTTGACGCCCTTGCCACGCAGGCGGAACAACTTGCCGGTCTGGGTCTCGGCCGGGATGCGGATTTCCGCCTCGCCGCCCAGGGTTGCCACACGGATCGAGTCACCCAGCGCTGCCTGCGAGATGCGCACCGGCACTTCGCAGTGCAGGTCATCGCCATCGCGGGTGAAGATTGCATGCTCACGCACGCGCACTTCCACATACAGGTCACCGGCCGGTGCACCGGCTGGGCCAGCTTCGCCCTCGCCCTGCAGACGGATGCGGTCACCGGTGTCCACGCCTGCCGGCACTTTGACCGACAGCACCTTGTCTTCTTCGATGCGACCGTTGCCGTGGCAGGTCTTGCACGGTTTGCTGATGATCTGACCGCGACCATCGCAGTTATGGCAGGCCTGCTGCATGGCAAAGATGCCACGCTGCACACGTACCTGGCCGCGACCACCGCAGACATTGCAGGTCTCAACCTTGCGGTCTTCCGAGCCGCTGCCGTCGCAATCGCCACATTCGG
The DNA here is from genome assembly GCF_039674165.1 of Stenotrophomonas terrae. GTDB lineage: Bacteria > Pseudomonadota > Gammaproteobacteria > Xanthomonadales > Xanthomonadaceae > Stenotrophomonas > Stenotrophomonas terrae_A. Next base: position 114,072 of record NZ_JBDJMY010000012.1, on the reverse strand, counting down.
CCAGGGTCGGAATCTCGATGCGGCGCTCAACGCCGGCCACCGCTTCTTCCAGGTCCAGCTCCATCACGTAGCCGATGTCGGCACCGCGACGCGGCTGGCGCGGACCGCCGCCACCTCCGCCAAAAATATTGCCGAAGATGTCGCCAAAAATATCGTTCATGTCCGGGCCGCCCTGACCACCACCGCCGCCCATGCCGTGCTCGAACGCAGCATGGCCGTGGGCGTCGTACATGCGCCGCTTATTGCCGTCGGACAGGGTTTCGTACGCCTCCTTGCACTCCTTGAAGGCGGATTCGGCGGCAGCGTCGCCCGGATTGCGGTCCGGGTGGTGCTTCATCGCGCAACGGCGATAGGCCTTCTTCAGCTCTTCATCGGTTGCGGTGCGGGCTACGCCCAGTACTTCGTAATAATCGCGTTTCATCGGCACATGAGGTTCTGGAATCGGGGTTGGAAATCAGGGACAGAAAGCCGGGTATTGCAGATACCGGAAGGGGACCCGGGAGCCGGAGCGCTAGCTCCGTATCCCGAATCCCCAGGCACAACTCCGGCCTTGCTTACTTCTTGTCGTCTTTGACTTCGGTGAACTCAGCGTCCACTACGTCGTCATTGGACTGGGCGCCAGCATCGGCGCCCGGCGCCGGGCCACCCTGCTCACCGGCCGAAGCGGCGGCAAACAAGGCCTGACCGGCTTCTTCCAGCGACTTCGACTTGGCTTCAATCTGTGCCTTGTCGTCGCCCTTCATTGCCGTTTCCAGATCGGCCAGTGCGGCTTCAACCTTGCCGATCACGTCGCCGCCAACCTTGCTGCCATGCTCGGTGATGGCGCTGCGGGTGGCGTGGATCAGACCGTCGGCCTGGTTGCGGGTCTGCACCAGCTCCTGGAACTTCTTGTCTTCTTCGCGGTTGGCTTCCGCGTCGGCGACCATGCGTGCGATCTCGTCCTCGGACAGACCCGAACCGGCCTTGATCTCGACCTTCTGTTCCTTGTTGGTCTTCTTGTCCTTGGCCGACACGTGCAGGATGCCGTTGGCGTCGATGTCGAAGGACACCTCAACCTGCGGCATGCCGCGCGGTGCCGGCTCGATGCCGGACAGGTCGAACTTGGCCAGCGACTTGTTGTAACGGGCCTGCTCGCGCTCACCCTGCAGCACGTGCACGGTCACGGCCGACTGGTTGTCCTCAGCGGTCGAGAAGGTCTGCGAGGCCTTGGTCGGGATGGTGGTGTTCTTTTCGATGATCTTCGTGAACACGCCACCCATGGTCTCGATACCCAGCGACAGCGGGGTCACGTCCAGCAGCAGCACGTCCTTGACGTCGCCGCCCAGCACGCCGCCCTGGATCGCGGCACCCAGTGCCACGGCTTCGTCCGGGTTGACGTCCTTGCGCGGTTCCTTGCCGAAGAACTCGGTCACGGCCTGCTGCACCTTCGGCATGCGGGTCTGACCACCGACCAGGATCACTTCGCTGATGTCGCTCGAACGCAGACCGGCGTCATTCAACGCAACGCGGCACGGCTCGATCGACTTCTTGATCAGCTCTTCGACCAGGCTTTCCAGCTTGGCGCGGGTCAGCTTGATGTTCAGGTGCTTCGGACCGGAAGCGTCTGCAGTGACGTACGGCAGGTTGACTTCGGTCTGCTGCGCGGTCGACAGCTCGATCTTGGCGCGCTCAGCAGCGTCCTTCAGGCGCTGCAGAGCCAACGGATCCTTGCGCAGGTCGATGCCCTGGTCCTTCTGGAACTCTTCAACCAGGTACTCGATGACGCGGTTGTCGAAATCTTCGCCGCCCAGGAAGGTGTCACCGTTGGTGGCCAGCACTTCGAACTGCTTCTCGCCGTCGACGTTGGCGATCTCGATGATCGACACGTCGAAGGTGCCGCCGCCCAGATCGTACACAACGATCTTGCGATCCTTGTTGTCACCCTTGTCCAGGCCATAGGCCAGGGCAGCGGCGGTCGGCTCGTTGATGATGCGCTTGACGTCCAGACCGGCAATGCGGCCTGCGTCCTTGGTTGCCTGGCGCTGGCTGTCGTTGAAGTAGGCCGGCACGGTGATGACCGCTTCGGTGACCTTTTCACCGAGGAAGTCTTCGGCGGTCTTCTTCATCTTTTCCAGCACGCGGGCAGAAATTTCCTGCGGTGCCATCTTCTTGGCATCGCTGGTCTGTACCCATGCATCGCCGTTGTCATGCGCCAGGATGCCGTACGGCACGTGGGCGATGTCCTTCTGCACTTCGGCGTCGGTGAACTTGCGGCCGATAAGGCGCTTCACCGCGTAGAAGGTGTTCTTCGGGTTGGTGACGGCCTGACGCTTGGCCGAGGCACCCACCAGTACTTCGCCGTCCTTGGTGTAGGCGACGATGGAGGGCGTGGTGCGGTCGCCTTCCGAGTTTTCAATGACGCGGGCCTTGCCGCCGTCCATGATCGCCACGCACGAGTTGGTGGTGCCGAGGTCGATACCAATGATCTTGCCCATGGGGGACTCCTGAGTATTCGTTTGCCGGCAGCCGCCGGGGATGAATGGGATGTGGGGGAGGACCTGATGACATTCAAGTCATCCCCGGAACAGTGTTTGCCGGCAGCCGCGCCTGATTAAGGCAGCGGCCAGCCAGCGCGGCCGATCAGTCGGCCTGGGCCACCACAACCAGCGCCGGCCGCAGCAGGCGCTCGTTGAGCAGGTAGCCCTTCTGGAACACGGTCACTACCGCGCCCGGGGCCACGCCAGCCGGTGCCGGCACCTGGCTGATGGCCTGGTGATGCTCCGGATTGAAAGCCTGGCCGGCCGGGTCCAGCAGGACCAGACCATTGTCAGCGGCTACTTTGAGCAGCTGCTTGTAGGTCAATTCCATACCTTCGCGCAGCGGATTGGGCTCGCTGGCAGCGGCAGCCAAGCCTGCGTCGAGGCTGTCGAACACCGGCAGCAATTCGCCAAGCAGCTTCTCGTTGGCGAACTTGCGGGCCTGGTCGATGTCGCGGGCCACACGCTTGCGCTGGTTGTCCAGATCGGCGCGTTCGCGCAGCGATTCGGCCTTGACCTGCTCCAGCTCGGCGCGCAGCGCCTCGATCTGGTCGTGGTGCGCGTCGTCACCGCCGTTGGCGGTGTTCTCGGGGTCGAATTCAGTGTGCTCTTGGTTCATTTCTGGTTTCCCTGACGGATGATCTGCCGTCTACCTCGCCCCGTATGTGGGCTGTACTGGAAGTTTCAAGGCTCTGGCTCACTCTGTGAGACGCATTGTTCCTAATCTGGGCAGGCCATCGCCTCACCTACATTGACCTGCCCGGCACGCGTGCTAGTTTTGCCCGGCCCCTAGACCTGCCAGCCATGCTCAGACATCTATCGATCAAGGATTTTGCCGTTGTCCGCGCCACCGAACTGGAGTTCGGCCCAGGCATGACTGTCGTTTCCGGTGAAACCGGCGCCGGCAAGTCATTGATGGTGGACGCTTTAGGCTTTCTGTCCGGCCTGCGCGCCGACTCCGGCGTGGTCCGCCATGGCGCCAGCCGTGCCGAGCTGTCGGCCGAATTCAGCCTGGAAGACGACGCCCCGGCACGCAGTTGGCTGCGCGACAACGAGCTCGATGACGAGGAGCAATGCCAGCTGCGGCGGGTGATCCGCGCCGACGGCGGCTCCCGCGCCTTCATCAACGGCCGCCCGGTACCGGTGTCGCAACTGTCCGAACTGGCCGGTTTCCTGGTCGAAATCCATGGCCAGCATGACCAGCAGGCCCTGCTGTCGCGCCCCAGCCAGCTGGCCCTGCTTGACGCCTTCGCCCGCAATGAGGCCGAGCGTGCCGCCGTGCGCGGTGCCGCCAGCCAATGGCAGGCGTTGCTGGACGAGCGCGATGCGCTGTCCCAGCAAGGCGATGTTTCCGACCGGATCGGCTTTCTCGAACACCAGCTGGGCGAGCTGCAGCGCGAGGAACTGGAGCCGGCGGCGATTGTCGCGCTGGGCGCCAGCCACCGCCGCCAAGCCCATTCAACCGCCCTGATCGAGGCCTGCCAACGCGCCGGCGGCCTGCTCAATGGCGATGAGGACGGCCCCTCCCTACTGTCTCTGCTGCAGCAGGTACGGCACGAGCTGGGACGGGTCAGCCAACACGACGCCAGGCTTGGCGACGTCGACGCCATGCTCGATGCCGCCGGCATCCAGCTGCACGAAGCCCTTGCCCAGCTGGACCGGGTCCAAGACGACCTGGACAGCGACCCGGAGGCCTTTGAAGACATCGAACGCCGCCTGGGCCGCCTGCACGACCTGGCCCGCAAGCACCGCGTGCCAATGGAAGACCTTGCCGCCACCCGCGACCGCCTGGAAACCGAGCTGGAGCAGCTGCGCGGCGCCGACGAGCGCCTGGCCAAGCTGGCCGGCGAGATCGACAAGGCTGCGGCCCGCTGGCAGGCCGTGGCCGCCACCCTTTCCAGCAGCCGCCAAACCGCGGCGAGCTCTCTTTCAGAGACCACCACCGCGCTGATTGGCGAGCTCGGCATGGGCGGCGGCCAATTCCGCATCGAGCTGGAGCCGCAGGCACAGCTGCGCCCGGACCCGAATGGTGCCGAGCGGGTCGAATTCCTGGTCGCCGCCAACGCCGGCCAGCCCGCCCGCGCCCTGCGCAAGGTGGCCTCAGGCGGTGAGCTGTCGCGCATTTCGCTGGCGATCGAAGTCGCCGCCCTGGGCCTGGATGCGGTGCCGACGATGGTTTTCGACGAAGTGGATTCAGGCATTGGCGGCGCCATTGCCGACATCGTCGGCAAGAAACTGCGCGCCCTTGGCGAACGCCGCCAGGTGCTGTGCGTGACCCATCTGCCGCAGGTCGCCTCCAAGGGCCACGCGCATTACCGGGTAAGCAAGGCCCCGGTGGAAGGCATGACCCAGAGTGCGGTTGAGCTGCTGGATGCCAAGGGCCGCGAGGAAGAGCTTGCGCGGATGCTGGGTGGCGCTGAGGTGAGCAAGGAAGCGCGAGCGGCTGCGCGGAAGCTGCTGACGGAGGCGTGAGGACGGCGGGTTGGGCTTTGGGCTTTGGGCTTTGGGCTTGGGCTTTGGGCTTGGGCTTGGGCTTGGGCTTTGGCTTTGGCTTTAAAAGCCCCTCTCCCGCCTGCGGGAGAGGGGTTGGGGTGAGGGCAGCTCTTGGCTCTTCGGGCTTGGCTCCAAAGGCCCTTGCCGAGCATGGCTCGGCACTACGGTGCGGCCTGACAGTGGCTCGGGAAAGCCCTTGCCGAGCATGGCTCGGCACTACGGTGCGGGCTGTCAGTGGCTCGAGAAAGCCCTTGCCGAGCATGGCTCGGCGCTACAGTGGGCACTTGCCATCGGTTAATACGAGGGACACAAACAAAAACACCGGCCATTGGCCGGTGTTTTTGATTCAGCAGCAACAGCCAAAGGGTCGTGCCGCCAAGGCCTTACTTACGCTTTTTACGCACGTACAAGACCAGCGAGTGTTCTTCCAGCTCAAAACCGTGCTCTGCCGCGATCTTCCGCTGCAGCTCCTCGATTTCCGGGCTTTCAAACTCGATGATCTTGCCCGAGTCCACGTCCACCATATGGTCGTGGTGGCCGCCGCGGTCCAGCTCATAAACCGCCTGGCCGCCTTCAAAGTTGTGCTTGAGCACCAGGCCCGCCGCTTCGAACTGGGTCAGCACACGGTAAACCGTGGCCAGCCCGATCTCATCACCGCAATCAAGCAGCTTGCGGTAGATGTCCTCGGCAGTGAGGTGGTGCTGATGGGGGGTGTTCTGCTCGAGCAAAGCAAGGATGCGCATCCGCGGATGCGTTACTTTCAAGCCGACTTTGCGCAGGTCATTGGATTCCATGGCCATCGTGTTCATTGGCGGTTTAACGCCAGTTATCTCCGGTCAGATCGCGCTGGGTGCCGGGGAGTGTATCATCGACCTGATTTCCTCAACCGCCCTACCTAATGCGCAACCTCCTGTTGATCGCCGTTGTCGCCCTGTCCACTACTGGCTGCGGCATCATCTACAAGCAGCCCATCTATCAGGGCAACCTGATCCGTGAACAGTCCGTGGCGCAGTTGCAGGTCGGCCAAAGCAAGCAGCAGGTCAACGCGCTGCTGGGCACGCCGTCCATCGCTGACCCGTTCCACGCCCAGCGTTGGGACTACACCGCCAGCCAGCGCGTGAACCGCCTGGGCAGGACCGAGGTGAAGAATTTCACCGTGTTCTTCGATAACGACCAGGTCACCCGCTGGGAAGGCGACTACTTCCCGACGCAGGATGCCGACCTGGCCCGCAACAGCGTGCGCCAGTTCGGCCGCAACCTGGCCAAGGACAAGAAAAAGGGCCGCTGAGCCAGCGCCCCTGCCGCAGAATCAATCGCCGCCGCGCGCCCGCCGGCGGCGATTCTCTTTGGGATCGGCCAGCAACGGACGCAGCAGCTCGATGCGATCACCGTCCAGCAGCCGCTGTTGCGGCTGCGCAAGCACACCGTGCACCGCCATTGCCACAGCATCGGCAGCGCCATCCAGCGCCGCCTGCGCTACCGCCTCGGCGACCGTGCAACCTTCCGCCAGCTCAAGCTGCCGGTGCTGGTAACGGTCCGGCCAGGCCAGCACCACGTCCACGCGCATCTTCAAGGCTCCTGATCGGCCACGCGCACGAAATCGTTGACCATGCGGTCAGCCAGGCCCTGGAAACCCAGCGCCAAGGCCGGCCCCAGCAGGCGCGAGGTCGGCTCGAACTCCAGCTCCAGGGTGACCTTGCAGGCACTTTCGGACAGGGAGTGGAACTCCCAGCGGCCATGCAGGCGCTTGAACGGGCCCTCGCGCAGCTTCATGTCGATGCTGTGCGGCCGCTGCAAGGTGTTTTCGGTCATGAACCAGGTACGGAACGAACCCAGGCCCAGATCGAGGCGGGCAACCAGTCGCTCCTCGCCCTGCTCCCGGATTTCCGCCTTGTCACACCAGCGGAACCGGCCAGGATAGGCGGCGACATCGTTGACCAGATTGAACATGCGCTCGGCGGAGTGTTCGACCAGCGCGCTGCGACGAATGGTAGTCATGGCGATACAGATACAGAAAGTGTTCGGGAAGCCCCCGAATCGGAGACAATACGGAAATGAGCACGAAACAAAGCAAGGATAAAGCAAAGAACGGGACGGCCGACAAAACCATCTCGTTGAACAAGCGCGCGCGCCACGAATTCCACCTGGAGGATCGGGTCGAAGCCGGCTTGGTGCTGCAGGGCTGGGAGGTCAAGGCCATCCGCGCCGGCCGCGGCAACATGACTGACGCCTACGCCTATGTGAAGGATGGCGAGATCTTCCTGATCGGCGCGCAGATCACCCCGTTGATCCAGGCCTCCACCCACACCGTTCCGGAAGACCGCCGCCAGCGCAAGCTGCTGCTGCACCGGCGCGAGATCGACAAGCTGATCGGCCGCGTCGAGCGTGACGGCTACACGCTGGTACCCACCGCGATGTACTGGAAAAAGAACAAGATCAAGATCGAGATCGCGCTGGCCAAGGGCAAGCAGAATCACGACAAGCGCGACACCGCCAAGGAACGCGACTGGGACCGTGAGAAGCAGCGCGCCATGCGTGCCCACAACCGCAACGCCTGATGCCTGCACAGCGCACGGTGCAGGCAGCCAGCGCGCAGGATGTGCAGGCGCTGTGCGCACAGCTGCTGGCCTTCAACCGCAAGGCCAGCGGCAATAGTTTCGATGAGCTGCCGCTGCAGCTGGTCATCCAGGGGGCAGACGCAAGGCCTTGCGCCGGCCTGTTCGGCGACATCTGCGCAGGCTGGCTCGCCATCCACGTGCTCTGGGTTGATCCCGAGCTCCGTGACCAGGGCCTGGGCGGCCAACTGCTGCTGCAGGCCGAACAACAGGCAAAGGCCGCCGGCGCACACAGCGTAGTGCTGGACACCTTCGACTGGCAGGCCGAGGGCTTTTACCTGCGCCACGGCTACGAGGTGTTCGGCCGACTCGCCGATTTCCCGCCCGGCCACCAGCGGATATATCTGCGCAAGCACCTCTAGTCGCGCAGCACGCCACATGGCGGGCAGCGCCACAGCAACGCCGGCCCAGCGCATCTGCGCATTGTGAAGTCCACAGATACGAGCAACCGCCGCATCGCCAACCCGCAAGCAACCAGCCGCTGCGGGCGTCGACTGGCCGGAACATGCTGCATGCTGCAGCCTCCGCAGCATGCGCACAGGCACTAGAACGTGTACTTCACCGTGGTGTGCAGGCGTGCCAGCTCACCTTCATCGCCGCCGGAGGTGTTGCGCTTGGCGCTCTCCGCGCTGTCGGGAAAACTGCTGATCGTCTACCCGAAGGATGTTCGACCAGGTTTCGCCGACCATGTCCTCAGCTTGCTGCATGAGACCAACGTTCAGCCCTCCGAGGTGCTGGAGGCCAAGGAACTGCAGAGCGCGCTTGGGCTGGTGGCCGCGGAGACCGGCATGTGCATCGTCCCCAGCGCTTCACGGCAGCTGCGCAGCGACATTGTCTACCGCCTCATCGAAGGGGAGCGGGCTACATCCCCGGTCATCCTCAACTACCGTCGGTCGGATGAATCCGAGTACATCCAGTTGGTCAAACAGCTCATCCAGGAGATGTATGCCGAAAACCCACCCTGGCTGGCGCATGAACACAACCTGCCAACACGACCAACGTTCCAGGACGAATGAACCAAACCGGCCCTCGACCAGTTCGCTTTCGGTTACATGCGCTGAGGTTGTGCGCGCACGCGCTGCAGCTGCCCGAGAGGGCTGTCGAGAGCAGCTTTATCCGCGCCAGATGCTTCAGCGCAACAGTTCCCGCCGCGACCGGCGGCGTTGCGTGCCGGGCGACCGCAGTGTTGCGCACAGCACGCTCAAGCTGACCACGTCCCTCAATTCGGCAACTTTGCGGTCATCCCCCGCCAGCCACCGGCGTGCATCTTCGGCAGCCTCCGGCGGCAACAAGGCCAGGATCGCGGCATCATCCAGGTCATTGGCCTGCAGCTGCAATTCCTGCGCAAGCTGCAACAGCCGCACGGTGTAAATCAACACCTGCGCCAAGGCAAAGGCCATTGCCACCAAGGCCACCCGTTCCACACCCGCCGGCGCCAACCCGGACCAGGGCGACTGCAACAGCAGCAACAACGTCACCGCCGCCAGGTAGATGCCCAACCAGCGCCGCCGCATCGAGCGCATCCGCCCCACCATTCCGGCACAGAACAGCAGCATCAACGGCGCCACCTGCGGCCAATGACCCCGCCCAGCCAAGACCGCAATCAGCACCACCATCAGCAACACCGCATAGACCAGCGCAGGCGCCAAGGCCCGCCGCCGGAACCCAGCCCCTACATCGCCCGCCAATGATTGCAGGCTGCGCACATCGCGCTGCTGCATGACCGCCCTCACTTCACCAAACGTCCAGGCACTCATGCTCAGGCGTCAAACGTCGCAGAAAGGTCGGTGCGGCGTTAACTCCCACGCACGACCCGCCGCACAAGGACTTGCTGCCTCGGCAGCCATCGAAGGGATAGTTGACTAGACTAGCGGCCTGATCTGGAGCTCATTCACGATGGATCGCTGGTACACCGCAACGCTGCTGTCCTTGATTGCCCATCAGATCGACGCTGCCTTCTGGCATGAGTGGGAAATGTTCCGGGTTCCCGGCGGCATCCAGGGCTTTCTGGTATTCAACGCTGTGGCGGTCGGCATACTGCTGCACGGCTATCAACACGTTGTGCTGCGCACGCCGAACGCAAGGCGTTACGCCCTGCTCTGCGGAGGCATGGGCGTCCTTACCGCCCTGCTGCATGCTGGCTTCGCCTTGGCAGGCCGCCAGGAATTCCATCTGCCGCTGTCAATCGCGACCATCATCGCCTGCCTGATGACCGGCTCAATGCTCGTATTCAAGGCCTTGAAGTCGCGCTGATTCCGCGCCCGCGTTCCTCCACGTCAACGGCCTGCTCATCGCTATAAGCCTGCAGCAGGCGGTTGATCTGCAAGCGTGCCCGGGCAGTTGCGAATACGCTGCCGATCCAGCGTCGAACGCCGGAAGCGTCAGTCGCTGGCCAGAAGCACCCGGAAATCGTCAACCAGGCGCTTCCGGCTGCTGCGGTCGTACTCGGCGGGTGAAAAAGGCATCGCAGCGTTGGCGTAGTCATCGACCAGCTTCAACAACTCACTTCGCCTGATACCCGCAGGTTCGGTTTCGGTTCCGTTGCGGGTAAGCGCTACAAGCTTGTCCTGGAGAAATTCCTTTTTAGCGATGCCCGCACCGCTGGACGGGGCCGCGACACACAGGCCAAACGTGCCATTGAAAAAGTGCGGCAGCAGACTCGCTACCTTCGCCTCCACCGCGGACACCTCCAGGCCGCAGCTCCTCAGGTGCCGCTCAAGCTCTCCCGCGAGCACGGTGCTCACCGCGTCGCGCTCTTCGCCGGGCGCCGCCTGATCGGCAATCAAGGCCCATCGAGCGCATTCCGGCCTGAAAAATTCCCCTTCAATCGGCTCGCTGATCGCTGTCTCGCCGAATGCTGCCGAGCGGATCACACCATTGCTGCAGGTGTAGGACGCCGCCGGTACGGCCTGGGCCGCCAGCAGCGCATCAAGGCGGGCAGACGAAATGTTGGCGAGCGAGGCGAAGGTGGGTTTATCAACGAAATGACTGCTCAAATACGCTTCCAGCGTCACGGGGTGCTCCTAAGATATCGGTGCTACGAATGAAGCGGGCATTCTGCTTCATCCAGCCGACCTGCCGCAGGCTCGCAGAGCAGAACGTTGAGCACCGGGACCGCAAGCCTTCCATCGACAGAGTCGGATGCGCGCTTATCACGTGACTGTTCAGGTTCTTTGCCGTAGCATCCTCCCTGTCAGCGAGGTTTCTGCTCTGTTTGGTCGGCACGAAAGGATCAGAACCTTTACAAATCAACGCTTAACCGGGGGTGCACTGGTTTCGACGGGGGTTGTGAAGTCGCTTGGCGCATGCCGAGGGGGTAGCTTTCCTCGTAAATCCAGCTGCAAAACTCTAGTTGCCAACGACGACAACTACGCTCTCGCCGCTTAAGGCGTAAGCCCCGAACCCACTTGTGCCCGTGCTCGTGGATGTAGGGTCATTATCACGGAACCGGCTGTGACGGCTGCCTGTCAGTCACGGCTTAACCAAAACAGGCTGGTCCTGGGGTGCGCTTTGCACACCGTGCTGCCACAGGGCGAGATCCAACGGTGAGCTAAGCATGTAGTGCCGGGGATGGAGTGCCTTCGGACGGCGGTTCAATTCCGCCCACCTCCACCAATGAAGTGGCCGTCAAGGCCCGAAACAGGCCGGAAACCCAACAACAACAAGGGTTTCCGGCCTTTTTTGTTTCCGCGCCTGTGCGCCGTTGTGCGTTTCAGTCTGTGCGACGGTGGGGGTACAACATGGGGTATCTGGGGGTTACCCCGGAGTCGATACCCCCAAGACCGCCCGAGTCCACATGCCCCTGTCCGATCTCGCAATTCGCCGCGCCAAGCCCGGTGACAAACCCCTGAAGCTCTCTGACGGTGGCGGCTTGTACTTGCTGCTTCAGCCGACCGGTGCCCGTTACTGGCGCTGGAAGTACCGCGTAGCCGGCAAGGAGAAGCTGCTTGCCCTGGGCATCTACCCCGATGTCCCGCTTGCCCTCGCCCGGCAGCGTCGTGAGGATGCTCGCCAGCTGCTGGCCAGAGGCGTCGATCCCGGGGAGCACAAGAAGGCAGCAGCCGCTGCACGCGCCGAGCTGGGCGCCAATACTTTCGAGGTAATCGCCCGGGAATGGCTGACCAAACGTGACTGGGTGGATAGCTACCGGATCAAGGTCGCGGCATGGCTCGACAACGACGTCTTCCCCTGGATCGGCAGCAGGCCGGCGGCAGAGCTGGAGGCCACCGACTTCCTGGCCGTTGCCCGGCGAGTCGAGGGCCGCGGCGCCATCGAGTCCGCCCACCGCATCATGCAGAACTGTGGCCAGGTCATGCGGTACGCCATCGCCACCGGCAGAGCCAAGCGAAACCCGGTCGCCGACCTACGTGGCGCCCTCGCCTCGCCGCCTGACAATTCATTCGCTGCGGTTACCGACCCGGACGAGCTGGCGCCATTGCTCCGGGCGATGCACAGCTACAGCGGGACGATGGTTGTACGCTGCGCTCTGCAGATGGCACCGATGGTCTTCCTGCGCCCTGGGGAGCTGCGGCAGGCCGAATGGGCAGAGTTCGATCTGGATGGAAAGACTTGGACCATCCCGGCATCGCGCATGAAGATGCGCCGGCCCCACTTGGTGCCGCTTTCCGAGCAGGTGCTGGCAGTGCTGGGAGAGATCAAGCCGCTCACGGGCCGGGGGCGCTACGTGTTCCCGTCTGCCCGGTCACGCGACAGGCCGATGTCCGAGAACGCCGTCACCGCGGCGCTGCGCCGCATGGGTTACGAGACCGGCACTGTCACCGGCCATGGGTTCCGGGCGACGGCGCGCACCATTTTGGACGAGGTGCTGGGCTTCCGGCCGGACATCATCGAGCACCAGCTGGCGCATGAGGTCCGGGACCCGAACGGCCGATCCTACAACCGGACATCACACCTGCCGGAACGCAGGAAGATGATGCAGGAATGGGCTGATTATCTGGACAAGCTGCGGGCTCAGCCGGCCAAGTCTATATAGTCGCCCTCCCACCGAGCTGCCATCGCCTCGAACTTGGCGGCCTCCCGACGCAGCTTGTCGGCGCCGGTGCTGCTCCTGTGCCTCGATCGCCAATCGCCGGACGCTGCTGCGTCCACCTGCCGGGCCTGGTCCCACAGTGATGCCGCCCGCTTTCGTGCCCACTGGGCCTTCCTGCTTGTCGTCGTCATGGAGCCAATATTGAGGCCGGTCAATCGCACCGATCGCGACGCACTCAAGCATCCGTGAATAGTCCTGATTCGACTTGCACGCGTCCATAACGGACAGTACTATGTCCAAACACGACACTTTGGGAGGTTGCGCGATGGATTTTAAATACGCGTTTTGGAACAACAAGGGCGGCACGGGGAAGACCAGCTTGGCGTTTCAGGCGATCACTCGCTATGCAGCCGTCAATCCTGGAAAGCGGGTCCTTGTCCTTGACATGTGCCCTCAGGCAAATCTTTCAGAGTTGCTTTTGGGTGGGCTTAATAATAGGGGCAGCGAGAAATTACTCGGACAGCAAGGGTTGGTTCCCCGCTGCAGCATTGGCGGTTACTTTCAAATGCGTCTGCCGTCCCCATACTCGCCACCTACATTCAACTCTCACGACTTCATTACCAACCCTGCCAGGTTCAACGCTGGGATCCCGCACAACATCGACCTCGTGTGCGGCGACCCACTGTTGGAATTGCAGTCCAACGCCGTTAATACTTTGGCGAACAACAACATTCCGGGCACCAATGCATGGATTGCCGTCATTGACTGGCTGAGTGACTTCCTCAAGCAACTCGAGTCCGAATACGACACCGTCTTCATCGACTGCAATCCCAGTTTTTCTTTGTACACACAGATTGCACTAGCGACTTCAGATCGAATTGTTCTTCCTGTGATGGCGGACGATTCCTCGCGCCGGGCAATTCAGAACGCGTTTTCACTTGTCTACGGGCTCAAGCTTCCATCGGAGATTTACTCCGCATACGCATTCGCGACAAAGCTGAAAGCTGCTGAGCGTGCGCTTCCAAAAGTTCACCTCATCGCGAAGAATCGGCTTACTCAGTATATGGGACCTGCCTCAGCCTATGTGGCGGTTCTCCGTTCGATTGAGCAGGACGTGGGGGCGCTCATGGTGACGAATCCAGAGCTCTTCACGTTCACGGGCATCAACGATGCTTTCGTGGAAGTACGGGACTTTCAGACGACTGGTGTTGTTGCGTTCGCCAAAGGACTGCCCTTCCACTCAGTAACGGTCGGAAAGCAAACCATCAATGGGCATCGCGTTGAGGTTAAGTCGGCGTACCTCAATGATGCCAGGGACGCAATTGAGAAATTGGCCGCGCGCCTGTAACCATCGATCGCTCCAGTCGAAGTCTCGTAGATGCGTTACGCCCAGAACCCGCAGCTTGCGTGACGGAGCAAGGATGTGGGACCTGCGGGTGACGATCACGCTGCTGGGAACGACCAAGAGGTGGCTGGGTGACGCATCGTGATCAGCTGGGCTCACGAGTCACGAAGTGATGGGTCCGCACGAAGCTATTAACTGCCGAGCCAAGCTCGGCAGTCCCCGCTGGAATAGATCGAGGAATAATTTGCAGTCCGGAATGTCGTTCGACTGCAGTGCCGAGCTTACCTCGGCACCCTCACCTCAGCCGCGGGCTGCTTGCTGATCAGTGCCTGCAGCACCATCTTCTCCCGCGATCGACGGCGAGGCTTCACCGGCCTGCTCGGCAAGTCATCGCCCCGCGCAGCGATCCAGCGCTCTACCCACATCTTGCCCTGGCGGTAGGAGCCGGCATTGAACCAGAAGGACCGGCCCTGCCAGTTGAGGGTGCCGGCCACCCTGCCCGCCTCCAGCTTCAGGACCGCCACGGTCGCGTAGTTGAAGCACAGGTAGCAGGTGTCGGGGTTATCGAGCCAGTTGTAGGGGGTCGGGAGCATCGAGTTAGCGTGTAGCCAACTGCTCTCAAATCGTGCGATCAGCCGGCTTCTGTACACGGACATCTAGGCCACTCCAGATGCGTCTCCGACTACACTTACCCCTCACTTACGACAAGGGGTGGGCAGATTGAAGTTGTACCGAGGGATTACCTCCGCCTCCTTCAATGATGGGTCCGGGATTTCGAGGAAGGGACCGGCGAGGACGGGGCAGGTCTACGCCAGCGACGACACGATAGGAGCAGGAGCCACCGACATCTATGTTTCAGAATGCGTGCAAAATGCTCTGACCCTTACTGCAGTCGATAGCCGCCAATATCCGCATTCATGGCTCAGTTTCAGCCTCTCAAGGGAGGTGGCGATCTGGTTTGCGGGCCAGAAAGGGACGCTGGTTGAAACAGACACTGTCTTGCTTGCCGAGTGCGGAATCGAGTTTCGTGAAAATTCGACAAGGGTTCCCTGGGAGCAAGAAGTGAGTATCGATCTATCGTCTCACGAAAAGCTGCCGCTCGGCACGATTACCTCCTTCACCGAGATAGATCAAAGCGAGTTCCGGCGCGCGGTGGCGCGGCTTTGGGCGGAGCATCCTGAAATCCGACTATTTGAAGACGTCCTGCTCTCTCCTGACTGAGAGTGCTCGTTTCGAATAGCAAAAGGACCACAGCACTGGGTTGAGAAGTATTTAAGCCGCGATCTTGTGCTCGTAGAACGGGTGCCGCTTGTCATCGAAGATCGCGTACAGGGCCTGCAGGTTCGCGGGGTCCGGGTTGAGCCAGGCCTCGATGTGCTCAGGCTTGATGTTGATGATGGTCCGGTCATGGCCGGCGGCGGCCACCTCGGGCTCCGGCTCGTCGGTGATTGCCGCGAAACTCAGCAGATCCGGCTCCTGGCCCTTCGGGTCAGTCCAGTGTGACCACAAGCAGGCCACCAGCATCAGCTCGCCATTGCGAGGGGTGAACTGGACCACCCTGTTCTTGCCGTCTTCGCCCTCCACGTTCTCGTAGAAGGTGTCGACCAGTAGCAGGCCATGCGTGTGGCCGAACTCCCCCTTCCAGAAGCCCTCCAGCTTGTCGCGCCGGGCGTTGTAGGTGCCCGGGTACTTCTCATCGTAGAACGCTGGCTTCCCAGCGGGACGACACTGGTACCGCATCGGCTTCACAACCATCTTGCCGCCCTCGCTGACCAGCACCGGACAGTAGTACCCAGGGAACATGCGGGAATCCCGGGCTTCAAGGTTTGCGCGCTTCAGGTCGGCAATCCTGCGCTTAGTCTGCTCGATCTTGTTGCCGGCGATCCGCTGCTCGTTCGCCGCGGTCTTCGTGGGCTTGGTGGCCAGCTTCTGCTCGGCAGTGGCCAGACGCTCGGCCTGCCTGGCCAACTCCGTCTCAAGCTGTGCGACTTCCTCGTTGTCCCATTCCCGAATCTCGGCAGCAATAGCGCCCACGCTCGAGTCACCGGGCCGGAGGAACGACAGATCCAGCGCCCTGGGCGTCTTCGGTCGGCGGGTCTTGTTGTTGTCGCGCAGCCAAAGCTGAGCAAACAGCCCCAAGTCCACCACTGCACCGAATTCGCGTACGAACTTCTTGTAGTCGGCTTCGATCTGAGCTGAATAGCACACGCGTCACCTCCGTTTGACCGGAGCATAACGCCCACCAGCTTTAGGATTTGTCCATGGACGCCAAATTGACCCGCGCCGAGCTGAACCACCGCCTGGACGACCTCAAGGCCCGGGCAGCCACGATCGCCAAGTCCAGCCCCGAAGGTGAGCAGGCCGAAGAGGTCGCCGGGGAAGCCGAGGTTATCGAGCAGTACGTGGCCCCGGCCGACTGGATCTACTTTCACCAGCGCGTGGAGAAGATCATCCGGGATGCAGGCATGGTTGAGCCGGGAGTTGACGATGAATGATCAGCAAAGGGCCGACTACGAGCTGGCGTTCAATGAGATCCGGCACGCGCTGCAGCAGCACGGCGAGTGTGAGCAGTTCTGGGAAGTCTGCGACGACGTAGAAGAGCGCCTGATCGACCAATACCCCGAAGACGAGACGGCGATCATTGAGCTGGTGGCCACATGGCTAGTGAAGCTTGGCGTGTATCCAGAGGGCAGCTTGCAGGGGTTCATCTAGCCCTATAGGACTGCAGCTCATCCCGCAGCTCACAGGACAGAAGGCGGTTGTGGGGACGCATAGCATCGGCGGCCACGATGCCGTGCAGCATCAGGTCGACGGCAACCCTCCAGGGAAGAGTGCGAATTCGGATGTCCATTGTGGCTGGGCTGTTCATTGCATGTGCCGCCAATGGGTTGAAGAAGCCTCATTGGGTGCAGACAAAGAAAATAACTTAGGTCTATAGAACCGGGACGTAGATATGGACGCACCAACCGCATCCACGAGGCACGCCCGTGATCCACAACCAAGCCCCGGTACTTGTTGCCCATGCCGCACTGCAGTCCGCCTACCGCGCGTGGCTGGACTGCATGGATCTGCAGGATGATTACGACAGCGCGGAAAGAGAGTACGGCATCGCGCACCCACTCTCCGCCTCGGAAGGACTGAAGGCTCAACAGGGGCGCGATGTATTGAATCGCGCCCTAGACCTTCTGCTTCGGGATGCGACCCAGCGCAATGCCATCAACCTTTCTGAGTGGGCGCGCTAGATCAGCCTCGCCTGGCTGTCGTTCCAGCTCTTGATGATCAACTCCCCGGCTGCCGTGTCGCGGCCCTCTTTGCCCAAGGTATAGCGCAGTTGCAGGGGTACAAAGTCGAAACCGGCGAAGACCCGGCGGATCTCTGGGTGATCGTTGATCGAAAGCACTACCTTGCCCTTGGCCTGCCGCATCCAATCGGCCATCCGCTCGTACTCAGCGAAGGGGAATTCCACGCCGTAGCCTTCCGTTTCCCAGTACGGCGGGTCCCAGTAGTGCAGCGTCGCCTGCCGGTCATAGCGCTCGACGACCTCGTGCCATGGGCCATGCTCGACGATGACGTTGGCCAGCCGCAGGTGGACGGCACTCAGCTCCTCCTCGATGCGCAGCAAGTTGAGCCGCGGGCCACTGCCACTGGCAACGTAGCCGAAGCTCTGGCCTTGCACTTTGCCGCCGAAGGCCAGCTTCTGCAGGTAGTAGAACCGGGCGGCCCGCTGGATGTCGGTCAGGGTCTCCGGCCGCTCCATTTGGGCCCATTCGAACATCTGCCGGCTCACCAGCGACCAGCGGAACTGGCGGATGAACTCATCGAGGTGGTGTCGAATGCACCGGTATAGCCGCACCAGCTCTCCGTTGATGTCGTTGATGACCTCCACAGGGGCGGGATAGGGGCGCATCAGCAACGCGGCCGCGCCACCGGCGAACGCTTCGACGTAGCACTCATGGACCGGGAAGTGGGGATACAGGTGTTTGATCAGCCGGCGCTTGCCGCCGGGCCAAGGGATTGCAGGATTGGGCATGTCTCACCTTTTGCGATGTTGATCGCCGAGACTTGCCGCGCTCTCGAGAGCAACAGGGCCTCGGCCAAAGCCACCTGGTGAGATCAGGTGTGTTGCAGCGGCGGTCTGGCACTTGCCGGTGTCGGGCCGCCGCCCTGTCTTTTCAGCCCGTGAGGCTGACTACTACGTGGGTCTGGGGGGCTGTGTTGCCTTGAGGTGGCGAAAGGTCAATTGCCTGGACGGATGCTAGTGCCTCGACCGAGCCGTCTTCCCCAAGCACGGAGATTGTCTGCGTATCGAAGCCGCTGATCGGGTCTGCCATGCGTCACTCCTCCCATAGGACTGCAGTGTGGGTCGTGGGTGACGTGCCGGCGGTGCACCCAAAAGCACCCCCGAGGCCGATGTAGGTCCGGGGCACGGTGCCCACTAGGGTTGCCTCAAATGTCTGACCCTCGGTGACTTCGCCCGCGATGTTCGAGGCCGTGCCGACCAAAGGACGCCACTTCGGCAGCGGCACGAAATGCAATGGCAATTGCGGAGACAACCCTACCTTCGAATCGTTCACCGCGAATGGAACAAAGCCCAATGCGCCGCCGGTCGTGAGCGAGAACGACGGGAGGTACCGGGCAACAACGGATTGAGGAGCCAGGGCGCGCTGGCCGTTGGCCGAGGGCCCGACCACAACGACCCCTTCGGCCGTAGCGGCCCCCGTATTGTCGTTGACGCGCTCCACGATCCAGTCGCAGCAGCCGGTATAGGCTGCGGGGTAATACCCGAGCCCGAATGAGATGGCGAAAAAGCCTGCAGAATGGGTGGCATAGCACGTTGTCGAGGCAGTGCTCGAGGCCGTACCAGGCACTGACGAGATCACGGCGGTGGACGTAGCCGCAACGAGGTTGCCGGCCCCATCGGTCTCTTTGCCGATCTGTAGCGTCGTTGCATAACGGTTCGTGCTCGCACCGACTCCAAACTGAAACTTCAAAAATACGGGGGCAGCGGACTGCAGAGGGTCGTTAAAACGCCAGACGCTGTAGCCCGCGAAGGTCGCGACCGAGGGGAGAGCTACGGTTGCAGAGTTGATCTGCCCGGTGTCGGTCGTGCGTACCAGCCCGCAGGCGGCGAGCAGGCTCTCAACCTCAGACACGAAGGCTCGGAAGTTCGCATCCGAAGCCGTGGAGTTGAGCGTGATGGTTCGAATAACGCGGGGCACGAGTTAGCTCCTGAATCCAGTGAGGGTCAGCGTCGCGGCTTTGATGCCGACGCAGGCAGTGCAGACGAACTGGAGGGTGTCGCCGGCGGCGATGTCCACGTCCCACAGTGAAAGGTCCGACACGATGCCCTTATCGACGTTCGAAAGCGTAGGTGGTGAGCCGCCACAGATGCTGTTGAGGGACGTCGGGGGGTATGTGGCAAACGACGTCTTGCGAATGTCGATCTGGACCGTGCCCACCCGGTCTGCGATCAGCGCGGCGCCGGTAACCGTGAACCCGAATGGCACATACAGGGACTGAGCTGCGCCCACTTCGATGACACCGGCCCCGCCACTAAAGCTGGCGGTAGGGAAGCAATGCGAGGACGGTCCCGGCACGCCGGCGTCCCCCTTCTCACCCGGAGTGCCTGGCGAGCCCTGCAGGTTGCCAACCACCGACCACGCGCCCGCCGCTTTCGCATAGACGTCATTCGTGGTGGTGCGCAAGTAGTAGTCGCCGTTTGCGCCCAGGGAGCTCGCCGGCACGGCGGTGCCACGCAACCAAGCGCTGCCGGAAGTGCCGTTCGCGCCCTTCAGCGGCACACCGACAGGCCATGCACCAGCTGCTTTCGGACCGTAGAGCATTGGGGCCGTCGAGCTCGGCCAGATCGCATAGTCCCCGTCTTGCCCTTGGCCCGCGGTCGGCGCGGCGGAGACGGTAATGATCGTGCTGCCGCCCGAGAAGTATGGAAGGTCGTTGTAGCGCGTCACGCCATCGCCGAGCTTCATCTTCAGCGTGTCAGTCTCGATGACAAGCTCTCGCCGCAGCGGCACTTCATTGAGCGCAGCCACGGCGGCTTCGGCGCCACCGCGCACCAGGAACCGGTAAGAAATCACCTCTGCCATCAGGTGATCTCCCCGGCATCGATGATCACTTCCGGCCGCGTCCAGGTCGGCGCCAGGATCTCGGCTCCGGTCGGCGGGCTTGGCCCCAGTGTCAGGTCGACCTGCGCACGGAAGACCTGCAGGCTGGGACCAGCATCGTTCAGCGAGTACAGCTCGATGACGTAGGCCCCAGCAGCCGGTAGCCTGATCGTCGCAGTTGTGCCGGCGACGTCCTCGCGCGAAGTGACAGGTACAAGATCGCCGGTCAGAACGCGAACGCCGAACCGGGTCAGCGGCGCCGGGGTGATCGATGGCATCAGGGCGTCGAACAGCTGATCAGCCTGGGCGTCCCGATCCCGGGATGCCCAGGTCACCACGATGTTTCCTGTCACTGCCACAGGCGCGGCAGGGTACAGCGTTCCGTTCACAGCGCATCGCGCGGGTGGGTACGGGCGCCCCACGCGACCGACGATGGGCACCGTGATCGTCAGCGCGCTTGCAGTATCCAGGATCTGCGTGCCGGTCGACGTCAGCAGCTTCACCCGCACGGACTCACCCGACGCGTACTCGACCAGGTCGGAAACCCCAGCGTCGTCGTAGAACCACACCTGGCTGCCAGCGGCATGCTCGGCCGGCATCGTGTCCGCACACCCACGCCCCAGCGTGATCACCCCGGCATCCGTATCCACGGCATCGACCCGTACGATCTCGCCGCCCCAGAGAGCCGCGGAGCCCACAGCGATGGTATCGGCATGGGTGATCGACGTCACCGGGATGGACTGCTCGAGACGGCCGATGACGGCGGTCAGCGGATCGCCAGCGACGAAGGCCACCGGGCACCATTCGCCGACGCCGTCCTGGGCGTAGGCGCCTGTCACGTCCGCGACAGCAAGCACGAAGTTCCGCCCACCATCTGCGGGCTGATCTGCCGCCGCGATCATGTAGCCCGCGTCGGCCGCGAGCACGTCTAAGTTCGCGCGGTCGATCCGCTGCACAAGCTCGATGTAGGGCGCTTCAAACGCAACCTGTTGGGTGATCGG
The DNA here is from genome assembly GCF_039674165.1 of Stenotrophomonas terrae. Classification (GTDB taxonomy): domain Bacteria; phylum Pseudomonadota; class Gammaproteobacteria; order Xanthomonadales; family Xanthomonadaceae; genus Stenotrophomonas; species Stenotrophomonas terrae_A. Next base: position 92,990 of record NZ_JBDJMY010000012.1, on the reverse strand, counting down.
GTGCGCAGTCGGATCCGGGCGCGTATCAACCCCCGGCTCAACCTCAACAAATGCGCTGGCCGGCAGGCTATAGGTGTCCTCCGAGGCCACCAGCTTCACGCCGCCGCTCTTGAGCGTTCCGCTTTGCTTCTCCCCGAGCAGGCAAACCATCTCCGCGATGCGCCGCTTCGGCGACTTCAGCCGGAAGTACTGGTTCGGCCGGATCGCGCGTACAGCATCAGGGATCACGACGAGCTCTTGGGCCCTGGTCGGTGTTGCCCCCAGCCTCACGTCACGCTCTGCGAGCCGCGTCGCAAGCTCAGCTGTGGGAGCCTCCGGATACTCAACATCCTGGTGGATCAGGCCGAAGGCATCGATCAACGCCAGAACTTGTGCCGGCGGCGTGTTGATCGACTCCTTTTTGTTGGGGTCGAAGTACTTAACGCTGATGCTGTTCACGGCGCCATCAAGGATCGACGGCTGCATCTTGAAGTCCAGGATGTCGTCATCGCCGATGATGGGCAGGTCTTCGAGCACATACTCCCCACGGGCAAGGTCGAGGTAGTACTGGCCGTCGACCAGGCTGCGGCTGACGCTGCCGCCGATCAGCTTGCAGATGCGCTGTTCGAACTCTTCGACGCTCTCCGAAGATGGCGCATATTCCGTCGTGATACCGAAGCCTTCCGAGTAGAGGCGGTCGGCCGCTGCACGGAAACTAGCGTCGTTCATGTTCGCCAACGGCTCCCTGCCGATCTCGCCATGCGTGCGCACGTAGTACAGGGCATGTGCTGGGTTCATGCCATACAGCCGGCTGTCGGGTACCGCCGGGATGTATAGCTGAAGTAGGTTATGGAAGCTGTTCCCGGCACCGGCAGGCCGGACCGTGTACTGGGTGCATTCAAGTGCGCGCGGGATGTAAGAGAGAGTCACGACCCGGGAGGTCGTGTTCCCGGCGTGATACGGCGCCTGCAGATCCGTCCGGTTGATCGCTTCGAGGACGGCATTGAGCCCCGACTTCATCGAAGCCTCGCCGACCCACTCCGTGTCATAGATTACGTCCTGCGTGTCCTGGTCGCGCACAATTGCGCGCCGCGGCAGGTTTGCGGCCAGCCAAGCGTTATCCCACTCCAGAACAAAGAGCATGCTCTTTGAAAGCCGGGCCTGCGCGCCAGCAGTCCAACTGAGCGAAGATTGGATGGAAGTTGCCATCCGACCTTCCGTCACACCACCGAAATGGTTGAAGCCGGCGATTAGGTCCGGCTCAACACCGGGCGTACCGGCCATGCGGATCGCGGCTTTTTCTGGATACCAGCATTCACCATCCCACCCGGAGAGAATTTTCCGGATCTTGTGACTGCCCTTCTGAGGGTATGGGTTCATCGCACCCCATTTGCCTTCAAAAGCATAGGTAGCGACGCCGCGCCACGCTGGTTGTTGGGGGCCGAAGATCCGCGCCAGCCGTGCGCTGGGCTGCTGGTCGGCTTCGCCAAACATCAGGTCAATCTCGCCCACGATACCGCCCTGGTCTTTCTCGCCCCCCCACAGATTCGGGGCATTGATTCGTATCGTTTGGCTATGCGTGGCCACGCCGCTCCAGGCGGTCTTATCGCCGCCGCGCAGCTCCAGGTACGCATCGATCGGACCGATCCCCAGCCCTCCATGAATGCCGAGCTCGTACCAATAACCAACCGTGACCTTTTTCGATTTACCGCCCACTGACACACTCCCTTGCCCAGTTCACCAGCGCCTGCGCCATCGCATCCCCCGTCCCTTCCAGTTGTGCTGCTGGAATTCCCTCTCGTATGAACCGGCTCCAGTCCAGCCGGTGCTGCAGGAAGAAGGAATGCGCTCCACGGCGACAGAAGCCACCCCGGGCGCTGAAGCCCGGAATGGTGCGCAAATGAGCAAGCGTGACGATCAGTTCGCTCACTTCTTGCCTCCCTTCGTTTTGATCGGCTTTGTTCCGGTCACCCGCCATGCCTGGAAGAACTCATCGCTCACCCAGCAGTCCCCGAAGTGATGTTTCACGTCTGCGCCGTCTTCTACGGTCGGGGCGTCACCGGCAACGGGCTTCGGCTTCTCGGACTTGGGCCGCATCGCATACGAAATAGCTGCGGATACGACGAGGATGATCAGCTGCACGACCCACCAATAGACGGCCTTCGCAGGCTCTCCAGCAGGTGGCGGCACAAGACTGGCGACGGCGAGCCGGATCAGCTGCAGGATGACCACAAAGACCGCGAAACAGAACGTAGCCACCTTCGCAGCGCCACCCCGGGGGGTATCGAGCCAGAAGTACCTTGCTCGCCATGCATAGATGTTCGCTCGGTGGCGAATGTGTCGAATCAGCCCCATGACATCGACACTCCGTCCAAGGGATTCTTCACAGGCTTGTAGATGCTGCCGCCATAGTTGAGGGTGTTGTCACGGGCGAGGCATGCCGACCATGTACGCGGGCACGTCGGCCAGGAGCTGACGACCGCACCCACCGCAAGCCCGTCGGCCCCGAACATCAATGCAACCGTGTCACCTGCGTGACCGGTGATCGAGCGCCGCTCGATAATGCCGTTGGGTCGCGCCCAGGTGATGTAGCCCCCTCCCAAGGGGAACGGAGCGGATGCGAACTCCGCCACGGTGATGCCGGCGGTGGTGACCGAGGTCACCACACCGTTGACTTCGTACAGCGCTGCATCGAGGTTGCAGCCCCGAATGCCAGTGGAGTAAGGCGTCTTCCCGCAGGTGCGCTGCCACTTCATCCCTTGGCCGCGCGCACGGCCGAGCCCATTGGTCGGCTCACAAAGGAGCTCGAGCTCGGTGTCGGTGAACTTCGGCTGCGTTACTTCGCCCATCCACTCGACCGTCGGTGCATTGCCTTCGCCGGCGTCGTAGCCCAGGCAGACAACAGTGACCGGATCTGATGGGATGGTCGGGAACCAGTTGTCACCAAGGGGCTGCGTCGACGGATATTCCAAAGCCGATGGGTCGAGTAGGTACGCACATTTGATGCTGAGCTTGTCTTTCGCGCGCTCGGCGGTCTGCTTGATGTCGCCTCGCTCAATCTGGGCTGACGTGTAGACCTTCCCATCAACCACAAGGGCGCGGTCGGCCGTGCAGTACCGCCAGACCAGGTTCTGCCGCGAGAACACGAACAGATGGACGCGCTTGCGGCCGAAGCGGTTAGGCTGCATCGGGAACAACCTCCGACCACCCAGTTGTGACTGTGGCAACGCCATCTGCATCCGTGATGTGCTGCAGCTCGATGTCGTCGCTGGCAAGTGTGCACAGCGCAAGGAACGAGATCATGCGGATCCTTGCCGCCGGGATCGCGGTGTTGGCCAGCGGCTGGTCCAGCATCAGCGTCTCGACGGCGCTGGCAGCTGTGGCGTCAATGATCCGGCGGTACAACACGGTGCCATCCTGCAGCTCGATGCGCAGGTCACGGCGATTGGGGCGGCCGAGGCCATAGAGCGTATAGCCCGCCCACTCGACCTGCAGCGTGGTGCTGTTGGACGGCACACTGAAGAGCGGCTTCAGGTCCGCTGCCCAGCTCGGCACCCATACTGGATTCCCGCGCCCCTCCAGCGTATAGAGCAGCGAGCGGAACCATGTGTGCTCATCACGGCCGAATAGCTTCCAGTGGCTCTGCTGCGTGCGCAGCGCCAGTTTGCTGATGTCGTGGACGAAAGGCTGTGCGCTCCCATAGTCCACACTCTTCAGCAACCGCTCCAGCGTGCTGGCAGGGTCGGTGCTTTCATCCGGCCGGACGGTGAGCACGGGGTGCCCCAGGTACAGCGTTGATGCAGTCAGCGACGGCCATTCGCTAGCCCCACGGATGTTGAACGTGAGCGTCCGGCGGCTGACGTCGTCGCTCAGGTGTGTCTCCTCCGCATCACCCTGCAGTCGGGCAAGGCGCAGCGGGTACAGACGGGCGCCTGCTGCTACGGCTGCGGACACAGGGGCCGTGAGCTGCAGCTGGCTGCCCGTCACGCTGGCGACGTCCACCGCTTCCCACGTTGTGACATCGGTGTATAGCAATGCCTGGCCGCCGGCAACGAAGTCCCGGCCGGCGGTGTCGCAAGCGATGTTCACATCACCAGCGGTCACTGTGGCGGGCAGGCACTGCACGTCCGGCCAGACCGGCAGCAGCCACTGCCCGCTGTGCCCGGCTAGCAGCATCGCTGCCACGCGCTTCTCCCGTGCCCCAGCGAGGATGCGGAAGGAGAGTGAGCGGCGAGGCCCAAGCCGCAGGCCGGTATGCACGCTCAATGCCGTAGCATCACCACGCAGCACCTCCGTCGACCAAGACAGCGTTTCCTGGACGCCTTCGCTCCAGTCGGGTGCCACGGGCCAGATGGGCGGCTTGTTGGCGGCAAAGCCCATCAGGTATTCCACTCGGCACGGATGGCCTGGCCGTTCTGACTAGCGACGTTGACTATCTGCTTTTCCGTCGCTGGGTGATTTGCAACAGCCTGCGCAAGTGCGTCCAAGTCAAAGAGGTTGTACAAGCGCAGCGCGGCCGAACCCCCAGCCTGCGCAGCACGTGTGGCTGATGTGTTGACCCTGCTCCAGTTCGGGCCGGCGACGGAATCGTTGGCTGCAATGCGACCCCCATCGGCAAACTGTTGCCAGTCATACAGCGCAGACATCCCGCGCTGGTTGAAGTCGTCCAGAAACGCGTAGGCACCCGGCTCACGTGCCGAGGCGGCGCGCACCATGAATTCATCATTCGATGCCCATATCGGCACATCGTCACTGGTGCCGGTACCGGAACCACGAATTCGGCCGCCAGTGGCGTACTCGGCCGCGGAGAGCAGGGAAGCAATGGTTGCACCTTGCGCGAATGCTGCAGCGATCGCCGGGATGTTCTGCGGCCAACCTTGCTTGCTGGCCTCGGCGACGTTCTGCGCCAGCGCGACCGCAGCCTGCGCGACGGCAAAGCCCTTTGAAATTGCGAAGAGCACGCGGTACGTGCGACTCTGCTCGCCAGCATGGCTCTTGGCCATTTCAGCAAGACTGCCGAATGCATCCGCGGCCCCAGCCAGCATCACCTGGTGGCGTGCACTCTCAATGCGCGCGAGCGCATCTTCGTGCTGCTGCTTCAGCGCTTGTTCCTGCTGGTTCCACATTTCATCCGAGATCTTCTTCTCGGCGCGGAACTTGTTATTCAGATCCAGCTGGGTCTGGTACCAGGCTTCCAGTTCGGCCTGGGCGTCGCTGATCTTGTTGAGCTCTCCGAATGGCCCAGCAATCTCCGGGCTGATGCCCTGAAAGGTCGGCGCCTTCGTGAAGGATCCGGTGAATATCTTCTGCAGGGTCTCGTCGTAGACAGCCTGATCCGCGATGCCGGCCTTGATGGCTGCGTTCAGCACGTTGATCTGGTCGATCGCCTTGTCCAGCGCTGCCTCTGCGGGTGTGCGGAGGGCATCGGTCAGCTGCTCATAGCTCCGCCCGGTCTCTTCGATGAGCTTGCGATTCTTCTCCGCTTCTTCGCGCCGCGCACGCTCGCTGTCGAGCAGCTGCGATTGATCCACCAGCTGTTGCTTTACAGCCTCGCTGGCGTTGCGATATGCACCCTGCTCCACCTCGTAGCGGATCCGCGCGAATTCGCTGGTACGCTGCTGCCCCTCGCCCAGGTCAGCCAGCAGCGCAACTTGCCGCTCAAGATTGTCGATCTCGCGCAGCGCGGCATCATCTGGCCCAGCTTGTTTTGCCGTGGAAGTCCCGCTTTTCGGCTTTCCACCATCGGTTTCCTTCTCAATGGCCGCCTTGAGCTTCTCATACGAGCCATCGAACAGGCGCTTGTCCGAAGGGTTCGCCACCGCAATCTGGTTGTACTTCTCGACCAGTTCATTGAGCCGTTGCTGACGCTCGACCTTCTTGTCGATACGCGCCATGTCCCGGTCGACGGATGCCGCTGCGCGCACCGCCTGGTCTTGCACCCGCAGTTCCTCAGCTTTGGCCGCGGCTGCCTCATCCTGCAAGCCCTTGCGTTCCCGCCACTGCGCGATGTTCTGCTGCTCCAGCGCGATGCGACTGCGCAGCTGCTGTTCGGCCCGCGCAGCCTCTGCTTTGTCTATGCCCCCGATCGCAAGGCGGCGCTGCACGTCCAGCCGCTGGTCATTCAACATCAGGATGCCGCGCTGGCCAGCAGCAATGCGGGCTTCGGCATCGTCCCGACCTATGTCCTTGACCTGTTGCCACACGCTGCGCACGGAGTCCCGCACGTCGTACCACGCCCGCTCCAGGGAACCGGCGTTGGCACGCATCTCAGCAACACGCGTTGCGGTAGCAGCCGCCAGTGCATCGGTTGCTACGCGGGTAGCCTCCTGTGCCCTACCCTGATCTTCCAGCGACTTGACGTTCTCGTACACCTCGAGCGTGAGGAACCGATAGCGCTCGTTGAGCTTCAGCAACCCCTCGGTCGGAGCATCTGCCAGCGTCAGCACTTCGGCCGTGGTCTGCTCGATGCTGCGCCCCGTCAACTCGGCTAGATTCACGGCCGCCGCGCCCGACGCCTCCAGTGCATCAGAAACTACTTTGCCCGATCCAGCCAAGGCCTCCAGCGCAGCTTGGGCATTGCCGTAGTTGCCGGTCGCGCCCCCAATTTCGTTGCGCATGCCGGCCAAGGCGCTGCTGGTCACTCCAGCGCTGTAGCCGGTGGAGATGAGCGCGGAGTCGAATGCACGCATCTCGATGTAGTTGCTCACGACTGCTGCAGTGAGGCCACCAACAGTGGCCAACACCCCGGCGATAGCAAGCCCAGCACCCGACACGAGGCCGCCCATCAGGCCGGCCTCGTTGCCCATCTGCATGATCTGGCTGCCGGCAAGCTGCCACTGTCCGCTCACGGCGTAGCTGACCATCTGCGAAAGGTTGCGCTGCGCGCTGGCCGATTCCAGATTGAGCCCCGCCATCGCAGACGCTGCCTGCCGTGCGCCATCACGCACGGCCAGCAGCTTGGCACGCTCGTTGCCAATCGCGGCCATCGCACGGTTGTATTGCTCGCGCGAGATGCGGCCTGCGTCAACCGCCGCTTTCAGCTGTGCCTCGTCCTTGACCAGGCGCTGCAGGCCTGCTGTGGCCTTGTCATAGCGGGATACGGTGGCCTGCAGTGTCTTGCCACTCTTCTCCGCCTCGCGGTCGAGCTTGACCTGCTCTTCGTTGAGCCTGGACAGCGCCTCATCGTACTGATCGGTAGTGACCAGCCCCTTGCGCATTGCCACATCGAGCGCGGCTTCAGTGTCGGCCAGATCATCGGCGCTGCTGGCCCCTCGTGCGAGCCGAGCTTCGAGTTGACCGATCAGCGCAATTTCCGCCGCAACGTTCTGCTGCGTAGTGCGACTGGCAGCGGCAAGGGACTGGTAAGCCGTGGCCTGTTGCTGCAATGCCCCGGCTACGCCCGACTGCGCGGGTACAGCGCTGGCTTGCTCTGCGTCCAGGAGCGCGCGCGCGCCCTCCAGCTCGGCGAGCGACTTCTGCACCATGTCGCGGATGCGATCGGTGCCGGAGCCGGATCGGCTGCTCTGAGCCAGCTTGTCATTGGCACCCACTGCCGCATCACCCAGCGCACCCAGATCCCTGGAGGTCCCGGTGATTTCACGACGGGCGGAATCAAAGTCCGCCCGTGCGCGCATTGTCAGCTCAAAGTCGCGGTTTGCCACGTTGCGATTTCCTCAGTTCCCTTACCCGCGCCTGTGCCGCTTTTACATCCCATCGAGCGAGCACCCGGTCCTCGATGGCATCTGCTCGATGCTGCTTTCTGCCGGCTCGTACGGCTGCGAGCAGCCCAATCACTTGCCGCTCGGTGAACCGGCCGATTCGATCGAAGTCGCCGAGGCCGGCACCTGCGAGTTCTGCGAAAGCGCCATACCAATCGACGTCGCCGCCCTCGCATCGCGCATCTCGTTGACGACTTCGTGCATGAAAAAACTGCTGTTCACACCGAACCAGGTATCGAAGAACAGTGCCGAGCCCTTGCGGTCGCTCTCCAGCCCACGTACCCAGCCCGGCTCAACATCGGCGGATTGCGCTGCCAGCTCCACCACCAGGTCTCGGTGCTGGGCAAACAGACGGCGGATGCGTGTGTAATTGAGCTCGCCGCCCTCACACATCACGCGCATGTCGGCGATCAGACCAACAGCGCGCTGGGCCACATCCAGGCCTTCAAAGAAGCCGTACTCGCGCACGGTAACGTTGCGGCCTGCGACGGTGATGGTGATATCCGGACTCAGCTCGGACAGGGCCGCCGGGGAATCCCCGGCGGCCTCCTTGGTGGTGCGCTTGCTGACCTTGTTCGCCATGGATCAGGCCACCGCCGTCGACTGCTCAATCTTGCCGAAGCCACCGAAATCGTCGTCCAGCGCGGCCTCGTCGTCGTACAAGGCCGCCCCTTCCAGCTCCAGCGTGCCGAAGCCCTCATTGATCAGCGGAATGCTGCTGAACGGATCGAACTGCAGGCGATACAGCCGCATCTTTACCGGCGAATTGTCCAGGGTATTGATGCCATCCAGCAGCAGGTAGCGCTCAGGTGGCTTGCCGGTGAACATGGAGACATCCCTGCTCGCCGTATGTTGGTAGGCAGCTTTCAACGGCTGGACCAACGATGCAGGATCGATGATGCGCACGATGCCGCCGTTGGCGGACTCCAGTGCATAGTGCGTACCTTCGGTTGCAGTGACCGGCGATGCGGTACTGTCGGTAATCACCAACGTGCTGACACCACCGCGGTCCAGTGCGATCACATCACCCGCCACCAGGCCAGTGGGCAGCACCTCGGCCGTCACGCTGCCGCCGGCAACCGTGATGATCTTGCCGTAAAGCCCCAGCGCAAGATTGTCTGCATTCGCCCAGTTCAAGGTCATGCTGACCTTGGCGTCACTGCCCTTCTGCAGGCGTGCTGAAGGCAGGCGCTTCCCCGAATAGCTTTCGCGCCGCGTCTCCGATTCGGTGCTCAGCGCCACCTCACACTTAGGGGAATCGCCCACCCAGCGCAGCACGCCAGGTTTGCCACCTGCGAGGCGCGTACCCAGGTAGACCTTCCCTTGAAAGCTGAAATCTTTGGTTTCCATGTTCATTGACCTCTGTTGTCTGGCTCAGCGGGTGTTTCGATCAGCTGGCGCTGCGGCCTGCGGCCAGCAACACATCCTGTTCGAGCGACGGCGGCTTGGTAGCACCGATCGACTCCAGGAACGCGGCATCGGGCTGGCTCACTTCCAGCTCGATGCCCTTGGCATCAGGCACGTACCTCTTGCCGTTGTGGGTGTGCGGCACGTAGATGCGAATCTTCTTTGTGGTACTCATTGCGAATCCTCGGTGTTAGTGGTCATAGGACCGTCATGGTCGTAGTAGTCGAACAGGCGCATTACTTCGCGTTGCAGCACCCCGCGCGCGAAGTCAGCAAGACGCTCGGGGCGTCGCCCCTTTGCGAGCATCTGCGCCACGGTGGCGCCGTACTCCACGGCGATCGGCTGGCGGCGCTTGCCCTTGTAGCGGCCCTGGGTCATCACACGCTTCGCGCCGAACCGGGACACCACCTGCACGTTGCCGCTGTTGAGCTGCGCGAAGAATGCCCCCGGGTACTGCGAGCGCCGACCGCGAATCACTGAAGCAGTGATGCCCTTGGCTGTCTGGCGTGCTGCGTAGTTGCGCAGGCCAATGCCGCGGAAGTGACCGACTAGCTTGATCTCCTCGTCGGTGATGCGCGTGCTGATGTCCCGATTGAAACGCTGCAGGCCGATGTTGTATTCCGCCTGCGCGTCACGCCGCGCCTCTACCGGCAGACGCCGCCGTAGGGTCTGGATGGCCCGCCGCTGCACCCACGGCAGGCGATCGGCGAGCAGGCCCAAGTTACGTGATGCACTGAGCGCGCCCTGCAGCTCGAAGCCCATGCTGATGCGACCCCGCTTGCCGGCCGCGACATTCGCAGTGGTCATCGGCGGTACCTCGTGGTGTACATCTGCTGCACCACGACTTCTGCCAGACCATCAGGCCGATCCAGCGTGAGCGATTCTTCAAAGTCCAGTGGCAGCGCAAGCGGCTGCGGCAGGTACTGATCCAGCGCCTGCTCGATGTCCTCATCGATACTTCTGGCCAGGCTGTACACGCTGTCCAGCGCGACGGGGATGCGCGCCTCAACGATGAGCGTGAACTCGCGCTCACCACGCGTACGCGCGTCCTGCGGCCTCACACGCTGACCGGAGTACAGAGTGATACGCGGCGCCTCTGCAGGCTCCCTGCTCTCTTCCAGCCGCACGTCGGCGCCGGCATCAGTACGGTACCCGTTGGCAACGGTGATCTCCTGCAGGCGCGCCTGCAGGTTCCCAAGAATCTGCTGGGTGCGAGCGGGCTCAGCCAAGCATCACCGCCTCGGCCACGAAGCCGTCGTTCTTCGCAATGACATCGATCTTCTTCACCCAACCCTTTACCTCGACCTGGTCACCCGCCTTCGGATGCCACTCTGACAACTGGAAGCTAACCAAATCGACTACACCCAGCACCTCGCCGTTGCTGCCATAGCGCTCGACACCGCTGGTGACGACCACGCGCACCGGCGATTTCACGCCGGCGCGTGTCACCACCCCATCCGAGCCGAACAGCTCGAACAGCTCCTGGTGCAGCGACAGGATGACCGACTCGTCGAAGCTCACGGCTTGGCCTCCGTGCCCTGCAGGGCCTGGATCTGTTGCATGCGTGCGTTGAGGCGCTCGATGGCGGCACGACGCTGGGCTGCGACGTCGTAGCACATGGGGATGGGACCTTCCGCGATCGCCTCCTGCCGGGTAAGCATGCGCGGCACCGGCACGTACACGCGCCGCTCCACCACCACTGGCTCGGGAGCCACGGCAACGCCCTGCTCGGGCTGCTCAGGCTTTCGCTGGCAGGTTGCACCGGCCAACATCAGCACCAGCAGCACGCACATCAGTAGCCGCGAAATGCCGGGCATACGGCCTCCACATTTGTGAGAGCCTGCGCACAGGCTGCGGCTTTTACCTGTTCCGCATAGCGGGCCATGAACGTTTCCAGGACTTGGTTCGCATCACGCTCGCGGGCCTGTGCTGCGACGATGGCGGCCTCACTCTGCTTGCGGATGGTGACGACCTGCTCCTGCGCAGCCTTCAGCTCGGCCTGCAGCACGCCTGCCGTGCGGCGCCAGCCAACATTCGCGTCGGTCAGTTCCTGCACGCGGGCGCGGGCGCTTTGCATCTGTGTGGTGGCTACGTCTGCAGCGGCCTGCGCTGTGGTCAGATCCGCCGTGCTTGTTCGCGCATCAACACCCCAGCACACAGCTAGCACCACGACCAACAGCAGCAGAGCCACAATCGAGCAGAGCAGCGGCTTCACCGTGAGCTTTGCCAGAAGTGCGTTCATCGCGCCCCCTCGGCGAGCGCGGCTTCGCTATCGCGGCGCCCGCATAGTCCAGCCTCGAGCGCGGTGTCTCGCCACAAGCGACACTGGCTGCGCAGCTGCATGCCGATGCACGTGACATCACCAGCAGGAATGCAGACGTCGCGGATGGCACGCTTTTCCCGGTTGCGATCGCCAACCATCGAGCTGCCCCGGTTGTAGGTATTGCCAAGCAGTGCCCCGAAGGCATCCGGTGGCAAGGACAACGCGCCATCGCCGTAGGCATGCAACGTCGACCGGCGGTATACGGGCAGAGACGTATCAACGAACACGCGCTCGGCCAGGCCAAAAGGAACGATGATGTCGCGGTAAGCCGGAAGGGCAGCCTTTGCGCGGCCGCCCGTGATGCCGGCGGTACCGGCCAGCTGCGCCGCGTCGGGATGGGCCTCCCAGTCGCGCAGGATGAGGCGGGCCGACTGGTGGCCGCCGTCATAGCCGATACCCCACGTGACGCCGCTTGCACCGCCGGGCCAGATCGGACGCTGCAACTTGCGCTGGTAGTACGCAGGGCTGGTGACCTCCCAGCGGACGATATGGGCCACCGCCGCCGGGGAGACGAGCGGCGGCTCGTCATCCTCCGGCGCCGGCAGCACGGCCTGCACCACGTCACGCACCGCCGCAATGGCCGGTGCCGCATGCGCAGCCGTCGCGGACTGCATATCCTCAACAACCGCGTCCACGCGCTCGGCCGTCGGCGCCGGCGTCGTCACGACGAGCGGCAATGCAGCGGGTACCGGTGCAGCAGCACAGGCACATAGCAGCAGAACAAGGATGTAGGTCAACCTGCGCATGGCGATCACCGCGCTGGCCAGAAGAAGGCCAGCGACAGCAGCAGTGCGGCAAAGGTCTCCAGCCGATCCTTCACCAGCAGCCAGCGCGCATGCGCATCGCCCGCCAGCACCTGCTCCTGCAGATCCCGCTCCAATACGCGCGGAATGTCGTGCATGTACACCGCCTTGATGGCCCACGAGAAGGCCAGCCATGCAGCGGCATACGCGCACAACGCGGGCAGTTCGGCCAACCAGGCCAATGCATCGGGGCCAACGCGGACAACCGCGCCCAGCAGTACGTAGCCGAGCACGGCAAGAACAACCAGGCCGGGCAGCCACAGGGTGAACTCCTGCGACTGGTAGAAGAATGCCCGCACGCGGGAGAGGATGGTGGTGATGATGCTCATGGGGTATTTGTCACCTGTTCGAGGCGCTCCACGCGTTTGTCCAGTTCGTCCAGCTTGCGTACTGCGATCAGATCGAAACGGGTATTGAGGTTGCGCAGGTCCGATGCCATTGATCCGGAGCGGTCGGCTTGCTCGCGCTGCTCCTTCGCCATCGAAGCCTGGCTGTCCTCGATGCTCGCCAGTTTCATCTGGCCGAAGAACGCGACAAGCCCGATCAGCGCGGGTGTTACCAGCTGCACGATGAAGCGCGTCACGGTGTTCTCTGCGGCCTTTTCAAGGTTGCTATGTGGTTGGCTCATCTGCCCTACTCGCCAAGGGGGGAAGATCCGCCGCCGCACGCGCCACCCGGGCATATGCGTGCGGCGGCGGTCAATCAGGCCTTCTTGCCCTTCATCAGCACCTTCGGGCGGGTGCAGTAGTTCAGGGCGTTCATCTGCACTTCCAGGCTGCGACCCTTGCCATTCGCCGTGGGGTACTGCTTGGCATAGCGCGGCAGGCCAATGGTGTTGACGGTCTCTTCGTAGTCCGCCGGGGCGTACACGGTGCGCCACAACCCGGGCACACCCACCGGGAAGATGTGGCAGGAGTTGGTGCCGATGAACGGGGTGCCGCCTACGCCGCCGCGGTAGTTTTCAAAGATGATCCCGCCGAACTCGAACACGCCGTAAACGGTGCCGTTCGGGGTCACATAACCCTCGCGCAGCACCTGCGCCATCGGGGTGCCCTTGTACGACTCGATCACCTCCGCATGCTTCAACAGGGCGTCGAAGAAGTCATCGCCGCACTCGGCGTAGATTGCGCCCACCGGCACCCCGCCCAGGTTGTCGGCGATCTTGCGGACGATCTTGGAGCAGACTTCGCGCAGAATCCCCGGTGCCGGGGTGGCATCGGTCAGGGCGAAGTTGACCTCAGCTTCCTGCGACACGCCGAACTCGGTGAACAGGTTGTAGAGCGTGGAGCCATCCGCGTTGAGGATCAGGCCCTTGAGTGCACCCACGCGCTGGTATTCCAGCGTCGGGTCCAGCTTCCAGCTGACGTGCTTCTGCAACTGCGCGTTGACGCGATCCTGCAGCACTTCCAACTGATTGGTGGTGCCGAACGCGCGGACGTTCTGCACGCTGTCAGCGGCGATGTAGTCGTCCACCTGGTAGTGCGGAATCACCAAGCTGCGCATGTTGCGCTTGTCGGACTTGAACGCCTCGCCCGGGCCGCCGCGCGGGGTCGGGTTGACCAGCTTCAGTTCGCCGCCGTCTTCCTCGATGGCAATGCTGGTGGTGGGGACGCCTTCTTCTTCCCAGCCCGCCACTTGGCCTGCGCGGCCCGGGACGAACAGAATATTGTTGATGGCATCGGTAAGGGAGACGGTGCTGAAAGCATCGCCATTGAAAACATCGGACATCAGATCGGTCATGGTGGTTTGCTCCTTCGATCAGCGCAGAACGATGCCCAGCTCAGCGAGCTGCGCGATCGCGGTGGTTTGCTGCGGGGTGGTGATGCCAGCGGGCCACTGCAGGCCTTCGGCTTTCGCTTCGGCTGCGCGGCAGACCGACACCACGGCGACATCCGCGGTGGTGGCGTCAGCACCGGCCCACAGCACACCGGCCACCTTCTCGCTGCCATCGGCCGGATCAGCGGCCGGATTGAGGGGCACCAGCTTGTTGTCGGAAGTGCGCCGGCCCAGTACGGTACCGGCCTGCAGCACACCTGCACCGGCGGCGAGGATGTCGTTCTCGCGCGAGTAGCTGCCGTTGGCTTCGGACAGCAGGAAGTCACCCGTCCGGTTGTTCTCTACTTTCGCGTTCATAGGGTGGCCCCTTTGTTGGAACTGGCTTGCGCACGGCGTGCGTACACGTCGCGCGTGTTGAGGGTGGCCGCAGGCTTGCCACTGTCATCAGTGGGCCGCGAATGGGCGGCAGCAGCCGGCGCATCCTGGCCGATGGCATCAAGCGTGATGCCGCGATCCTTCGCCGCCTTGAGCACGGTCATGGCGAAGGCTTCCGGGCTGTCGCCGTTGTTGATGGCCGCCTGCGCCTGGCTCTCAAAGCCCTTGCGGGCCAGTGCCTGGATGTCGGCAATGCGAGTGCGCTCAGCGGCGACGGCAGTGTCCGTGGCAGTCTGCTTGCCATCCTCCACACCGGCCGCACGCGCAGCAGCAACAGCCTGCTCGTTGCTTGCGATGGTGATCTGGTCAGCGGTGTGGCCTGCTGCCAGCGCGTTGCGCAGGTCGTCGGTGCTGGAAACCGTGACCTGCCCTTTGGTGTTACCCATGGGCTTGTTCCTCGTGGAATTGCTGGCAGAACCGGCCAGCTCGGCGATCACGGATTCAAGTGATCCGATGCGGTCGGCCATACCGGCCTTGATTGCTTGCTGGCCCAGCAGTACGCCGCCACGGCCAAAATCGGCCATCACGGTTTCCGCAGTGACGGAACGATTGCGGGCCACGGCATCAACGAACACCGTGGCCAGACCATCGACCATCGCCTGCACTTTCGCGCGGCCTTCGTCCGTGTCCGGATCGATGCGCTTGTCCGGCGACTGGCTGGACACGATGTCCACCTGTTTCAGTCCCGCCTTCGCGTCGCGCTCGCGTGAGTCGATGTAGGACATCAGCACACCAATGGACCCGAGCAGCGCCGTCTCGCTGACAACGATTTCGCCAGTGGCGCTTGCCAACCAGTAACCGGCCGATGCGGCGGCACCGCCGACGTAGGCCTTGATGGGCTTGCGCTCCCGTCCGGCCGCGATCTGCTCGGCCAGCTCATTGATGCTGGTGGCTACGCCGCCGGGCGTGTCGAAGTCGAGCACGATGGCTTTGACGTACGGGTTGTCCAGTGCCGCCTGGATGTCGGTTGCCAGCACTTGCGTGCTGGTGGCGCCGCTGATGGCGGTGAACAAGTTGGCGTAGCGGAAGATGGGGCCAGTGACCGGAATCACCGCGACACCGTCGCGCATGGTGACGGTGCGGGCATTGTCGAGCGGGCGGCCGAGCTTGGTTTCCAACGCCTCGGCATCGCCGTAGCGCTGGGCCACCGACAGCACGGTTTCCAATGCTTCACGCTGGATAAGCCACGGCTGCGATGCGGCGAGCTGGTAGGCACTGATCATTCTTCACCCTTCCTGGCTGGGCGCCCTGCGGCGTCTTCGTCATCGAGCAGATCGGAACCGCCCGGGGTGCTCCCCGGGCGGCCCGAGCCAACACCCCCCACCGCTGCATTCGGCTGATTCCATAGCCCGTCCCGCTTGCGCTGGTTGACCTCGCGCACGCGCTGCGCGTAAACGGTGTTCCAGTCCTCGCCGGACGCTGCGGCCGTTTCCATGGCTTCGTTACTGGTGCCGTTCTCGATACGCACCTTGGCGGCCAGTGCTTCCTTGTATTCGTCCATGGAGCCCTTTGCCGGGCCGATCCACAGCGCACGCGTCCACGCGCGGCGGCGGATGGGATCTGCGTAGTCGGGCAGCGATACGCGGCCGGCGGCAACCTCCTCATCCACCAGCAAGCCGTACAACGGCTGGCAGAACTGCTGCACCAGGTACCAGCGGCGCAGGTTAAAGAAGCGCCACGCTTCCAGCATGGCGGCACGCGCGGCTGAGTAGCTGCTGTTGAACTGCAGCAGCAGTACATCCAGCGGGATTTCCAGCGTGGCGCCGATCTGCTTCACGATAGCGGTGAAGAACGGATCGAAGTTGACATTTGGGCGCTGCGGGTTGGTGTCATGCACCTTCTCGCCAGGGGCAAGATCGACCACTGCGCCGTTACCCAAGGCAACCGACCCGCTCGCATCCGGCTCGTCGAATACCGGCATGGGATTGCCGTTTTCATCGGTCTCGGTTTCGCCATTGCGCTCAATGAAGACGGTGAACATGGCGCTTACCACGGCGGCCATGAGCTCGGCATCCCCGTAGCGATCCAACTGCTTGAGCGGCTCCAGTACCGGCGCCAGATAGGGCGCACCCCGCAGCTGGCCCGGCCGTTCCTTTTCGTTCCACACCTGCAGCACGCGCCGGCGCCCGGTCGCACCGCCGAAGAAGTCGTAGTAGTCCCAGCGCGGCGCCACCCACGTGTGGGTATCGCCGGGATGCGTATTGCGTACCCAACAGCCGACAGGTGTCGCGCCTCGAACTTCAATGCCGTCGGCGCGCGTCGCTGTGTCAGTTGCGTCGTTGGGATTGCTGACGCGTGCCGCTTCGATGAGCTGCACCTTCAGATGATTGACGCCACCGGTGCGCAGTTCGCTGGGTGTCAACGCGAATACGTCACCGCCGGCCATCGACGCCATAAGAGACAAGGCCTGCAAGCCGTAGATGTCGAAGCCCGCCTCCACGTCGCACTCGGCTGGGTCTTCGGCCCAACGCTCCCAGCTCGCACGCAGCTGGCTGTTGATGCGGTCGCCTTCTTCGAGGGAAATCCCCAGGGCGTCGTAGTCCACTGCGGGCCTGCATACCAAGCCGGTGCCGACGATGCTGGTGCGGCTGCGCACAATGGCCGCGCGGGCGATGGGCGAATTACGGATGGCGTCGTAGCTGCGGGCACGCAGTGTGTTGAGCTCGTGCCGGGGGAGATCGCTGCGCGGGCTGCCCAGCGCGGGATTCCAGCTGCTGAGGCTGCGCAGCATGCGCGATGCGCCGCGGTTGCGGGTTTCCGACACAGCCGGCTGCGATGCCATGGGCGTCGCGTGCTGCTGGGCCGCGCTGTGGACGGCAGCGCGTATCGCCCTGTCCAGCTGGACAGTGCCCTGCAAGCGCTCCCGGGCTACCGTTGCAGTACCCATCAACGCGGCGCCAGGTAAGTAACGCGACGCCGCCGAGCAGCAGGGCCAGCCAGCTGCCGGCGCAGCTCTGCGATGTAGGCGTCCAGCTGCTTCATGCCTTCCACGGAGTACTCGATGCGCCGATCACCGAAGGCAGCAGCAGCACGCGTCTTGCCAGTGCGCCATGCGTGGCGCGCAGCAATTGCTTCGTCGAGTTGTTGCTGCATGTCGGCCATCGGTCCTGATCGGTGGGCCGGGGCAACAAAAAGCCCCGCGCATTGGCGGGGCTGTTTAGCGGCGAACCCTGCCGCTAACTCATTCTGGAAAAATCGCGTCCGGACGCAACAAACAATGCTTGAATATTCCGCAGGCTGGCGTCACTTCGCATGCTTCACGGGAAACGCAGCACAGTGGCCGCATGGCGCATAGGCAAACTCAAGCCGAGCGCCACCGTCGGACGGCTTCACTTTTCGAGCGGGCATCTCACGCCAGTTGGATGTGCGCCCATCCTTCCAGGTCAATCGCCAGGCGACGGGATGGGGCGCCGTTTGATGTGCGCGGTCAGTCATTACTCGCATCCGACAGCTTGACCCGGTACGCAAGGGCCGGGCGACCGCGCCGCTTTACCACCACCTCCCGCCGGATGAGATAGCCTTCGTTGAAGAGCTGACTGAGCACCGCTGATGCATTCGCCGGGGAAAGCCCTGCAGCCTGGCTTACATCAGCTGCCGTCACCTCACTGCATTCTGCGAGCAGCAACACCTGGAGCCTACAACCGCGCATCAGAAGGGGGACTCGTCGTCATCATCGTCACCCAGCGTTTCCCGTGAAACATGGTCGACGCGCACCCACTCAGACAGCGGCACCACTTCAAAACCCACCAGAGCGTTGTAGGCGACCAACGCATCCTCGTCGCTCGCGGCACCAGCACACTTCCACCCACAGGTGCAGTAGACGTGGGAAAGGCTTCCGTCATCGAAGTGCGGCCCGATGCAAAGCTCATGCGGATAACATTTTTCAATCAGCACGTGGGGACAGCACGCGGATCTCATCTGACGCTCAACCGTGTAGTCGTCATGCCACTGGCTCACGGTGACTTTAGTCCACAGCGGCTCGAGTGGAAGCGCGCCATCGATGAAGGCATGCGCTGACTTGAGGTACGCGTAGTACGCCGAGCGCCCCAACTGCACGCCGACCCGGGCGAGGTGCAGGAGCCGTTCGGCCTCTGAACGACCACCCATTGCCGCTTCCACGCGCAGTACCTTGGCCTCCTTCCAGCGCCCCTGTGCTTCCATGCGCTGGACGATGCGCTCGATCCTCGCGCTGACTGGATCGTGCTCGGTTTCGCCCCACAAGCCGCCTTGAGGCGGTTGCCAACGGCCCCAGTTGGCGAGCTGCTGGGCGAGGGTCATTTCGTGATGCTGCTTCATGGGTACTCCTACCTCAAACCCTGGTGACGTGTACCGCGCACAAACCGGCGCGTGCGTTGAATGGGGGCCAACCCGCGCAGCACATCGCTCGCCTTGTTGGCCAGATCAGCTGGAATGACACCGGCGATGGCCTGCCCGTCTGACGCTTGCAGCACGCTGTTGATTGCAGCAAGCAGCGCTACTTCATCAGGCGTGCCACCCTGCGCTGCCGCCCATGTCGCAAGCTCACCCGCCGAAGGCACGCTTGAGGGCTCACGCTCGAGCTTGCATAGGACGGAATCGATCGCAGCGCGAACAGACAAGGCGACCACCTCACCCGGCGTTGTTTCACGGGAAACGCTGTTGTGCGCTTCGGAGGCGGTTTGCTCTATCTGCTCAGGAACCGTTGTTTCACGGGAAACGTGCGACCAATCTTCGCGGGAGAGCTCGACGATGCGGCGCTCACGCACGTCCCAGTCGGCGGTACTCATGCGGTGCAGGCGCAAATCCTGATGATGTGCCGCAGCGTTGGCGTAGACGAAGGTATCCAGCGGCTCGTTACGCACGCCACCACGCACCTTTTCGTACCGCCCTGTCTTCGGGTTGTACTTTTCGCTGACCAGGCCGTTGACGTAGAAATCGTCAAGATCCTCGCTCAGGTGGATCTGCCGTGCATCAGGCTCGCGCTCAGCATCGGCCCCCAGCCGCGGGAACAGCCACTGCTTGATGTTGACCGTGCCCACCTGGTAGATGGTGACGCCCTTCTTGTCGAGCTTGCCCTTGTAGTTGACGTCTTCCAGCTTGGGGCGACCCAAGGGCGGCGCGTTGTTGGGCTTTGCACCGAAGATGCACAGCGGACGGCGGATGAGCCGCTGGCGGCAATAGTGCTTGACGTACTCAGTGCGGTGGCCACCTGCGTCGATGCACGTGGCTTCCACCGGCAGCATTGCACCGCTCACATGCGCGATGCCACGGTTGAGCAGGTCGGTGAGCTTGGCCCACACGAGCAGCTCGGCCGGATCGCCCGCCAGCTCCACGTAGTCCAGCACCCACGCCACCAAGCCCCTGCCCCAGCCAACGATCTGCACGGCCAGGCGGTCGTCCTGCGTATCAACACCGGCGGTGATGCACAACACTCCCTGCGGTGCCACTCGCAGACGATAAGTTTCCAGACGATCCTTGATCAGGTTGGGCTTGGCCTTGGCCGTGCTCTTGTCTTCCCAGGCTTCCGCCAGACGGTCATTGATGAAGGTCTTGAGCTTGGCCAGGTCGCCTTGGGCGCGCACCCAACGCTGGGCCAACTCCAGCCAACGCGGGCCGAGGCCCATCGGGTAGTAGAGGCCATTGGCCTGGTAGCCGCGTGTGGGGGCGCCGGGATTGCCCGGCACCCAGTGGCCTGCCGCGATGAGCCGCGTCTTCTGATGTTCTTCGATCACCACGCCGCATTCGCGGCACACGTACCAGCATTGCTTCAAGTCTGGCGTCCACTGTAGGCCAGCCCACTCGAAGGGCTGCTCATGACCGCAGTCTGGGCAAGGCCAGTGCCACCGCCGCTGGTCGGAGGCCTGGTACAACTCGGTGACGCGGCACAGGCCGGCAATTTCTGGCGTGCCGATCTTGAAGCGCTTGTACGTGCTGGGAAACGCGGACGTGCGGCCATCGAGCATTTCGTCAGGGTCATCGCCGCTGCGCAGCTCGCTGGCGAAGCTGGAGAACTCATCGGCGAGAAGCAGGCCTACCGAGGTACTCTTCAAACGCACCGGGTTGCCGGCGTGCTCGATATAGAGCTGGCCGCCCTCGAAATCCTTGAAGGATCGGCGGTTGGAAGATTCCCGGCTGTTGGTGCTGGTGAGCACACGCTGCACGGCCTTGGTGGATTCGATCATGGGGTTGAGCTTCTGATCGATCCACTTATTGGCCGACACCTCGCCGGGCAGTGCCACCATGATGGGCTGCGGGTTCTCGCACATGGTGTAGCCGAGGATGTTGGTCTCGGTCTCCGATTTGCCGAACTGCACCGGGAACACAGCCACCACGTCGTGCACGTTGCTCCGCGCACTGAAGCAATCCATCACTTCCACCAGCAGCGGGTTGCGCGTGTTGTCCCACTCACCTGGGCTGGAGCTGCCTTTGGACGACAGCACGCGATTGTCCTTCGCCCACTGGCTGACCAACATGTGCTTGCGTGGTGCAATTGCCCTGGCTACGGCCCGTGCGATCTCGGCCACTGCGTCACCGTAGCTCGGGGCGGCGATGACGGCGCTCATGCGCTCTTGCGCCCCAGCGCGAACAGCTTCTTTGAAGCGGATTCCAGCGCAGCTTCGATACTGTCCCGCAGAAGCGTGCGCACTTCATCCTCGTCGTCGGTGGCAGCGAGTGTTGCAGCGATGGTGGCCGGCAGCAACTCCAGCTTGCGGCGAAGGGTAACGACTGATTCGCTCACCGCAGCCACGACCTCATCGCGCACCAACAACTGCCCCATCTCCTGCGCTTCCTCGCGCAGCACTTTGCGGGCGTTGGCCTCTTCCTTGTCGGCCAGTGCCTTGGCACGCCGCACCTGGTGCGGGCTGTTGATGTCGACGATGTCATCGCCATCGCCCTCCAGGTCGCCCGCCGGGCCGACGCTGGGCGCTGGCACTGGCATCTCTGCTGGCGCGTCGCTGGCAGCTGCAGGCAGCTCGGTGCGCCCGGCGGCGTGGCGCGCACGGACGCCCTCCCGCGACGGATCGCGGGTTGCGTTGATGCGATCAATGGAGGGCTGCACCAGCACACGCCGGGAATCGGCGGTCAGCACCAGGCGGCCGCTTTTACGCAGCTCCGTGATGTAGCTCGGCCGCCAGCCCATGCGCGTTGCGAACTCGCGAAAGCCCAGCTCTTCGTGGCGCATGCTTTCAACCATGTATCTCCCTCTCCATTTTTTTTCCAAACAAGGGAATGAGACCCCCTGCGCGCGTGGGCGCGAGCGCTCTGCGGCATCGGGGCTCGCCTGCGGCTTGGCCTGCACCCACGCCGAACCCGCAAACGCCCGCCACGCCTAGCGCTCTGCGGCATTGCGGCGTCTGCGGGCATGTACCCCGTGCGTGTGCGCATCTGCGCATGTGAGGTCGCTCCTTCCCTGCTGCGTGCACGCGCACGTGGAAGCGCGAGAAAGGCGCAATGCCGCAGAAACCCAATAACGGCGGGGTTTTTGCCCGCAAAGTTGCCGGCAGGTTTGCCGGCAAATGACGCAAACCGGCGCAGCCACTCACGGCTCACACTCCTGCTGGCGCCACTGTTCGTCCGTCAGGCGGATGCCCTTGAAGTAGTCATCGCGGCGGTGTCGCATCTGCTGTACGTGGTTGCCCAGCCAGTCGGACTCGACCTGGTCCGACTCCGCCGGCTTGGACATGCCGAACAGCAGCACGGAGAGCGGGTTGCTGATGTTGTGAACGCCGTTGGTGCCGAAGCTGACGCGATAGCCCTTGCGGGTTGTCGGCAGCCCCAGGCCCTTCTCCAGCTTGCTCACGAAGCGCTTCATGGACGCGGGGCGTGTGCCAGACTCCTGGCACCAGCGCACGTAGATGGCGAACCAATCGGCGGTGAGGCCGGGCTGGGCAATCATCGGCGCAAGCTCGTTGTTCCGCAGCGCGTTGATGAAATCCACTGGGCTGTCGCGTGCAAGTTCGGTCAGGCTGCGCTTGGCCTCGGTGCTTGGCGGCAGGGTGCCAGGGTCGAAGTCGCCGAGGTTGACGTTGAGCAGGTAGTCGTGCAGCGCGGCGATGCCGCCATGGGCCAGCTCTTCCATGATGGCCTTGTAGTACGCCGGCTCCTTCTTGGGCGGCGTCCAGATGACGCAGTGCCGGCGGTCGTCCTCTTCAAGCACCACCGGCATTTCTTCATTCGACAGAAACACCAGGTTGACGTGGTTGACCTCGTCGTACGCGGCAATGTGCTTGGGGTTGATACGAATCTTGGTGCCGGTCACGAGCACCTTGAGCAGATTCTTCTGCTCAAAGCGATGAGCCTGCGCGACCACTTCGTCGGCGATGAGGAAGAGCTTTCGGCTTGCCCAGTCGTTGTGTTTGTCGACCAGCGCGTTCTGATCGAGGATGCTGCCGTACTGGCCGTAGATGGCCATGATGGCTTCGAAGAAGAGATTCTTGCCCGTGCCCTGGCGGCCATGCACCACCACGGTAGATTTCATTTTCGCGCCGGGGTGCTGGATGGGATATGCGCACCAACGCAGTACCCATTGGAACAGCTCGGCCTTGTTGCGCTCTTCGCTACACAGGTAGCGCAACAGCTCGATGATGCGCTCGCATTTCCCTTCAACCGGCGTTGTTGGCCAGCCGCCCCACAAGTTGCAGGTGACGTTGGCGTCATCGCTTGCAGGGTCGAAGCCGACTTCCGTGGAGCGCACGATGTCGCGATCGGCATGCTCCATCCATGCCTTGTGCAGCTCGGGACGAACGCATGCGTTCTTCATGTCCGTGAGCGGCAGCAGGCAATGTTCGTTGTGATCGAACACTGCACCGCCCCCACCGTAGATCAGCGAGTAGCGCTCGAGCAGCTCGTCAAGGTTTTGGATGGCGCGTAGCTTGCCGCCCCCTGCCCCGGGTTGGGGAGAGGAAACGGCGCGCAGGGCTGGTGGACCCCATTTGAGGTCCGAGAGGCGGGCTTGCACCTGGGCACCGACGACGGCGAGGCCTTCGCGAGCATGCAGGTCGTTGAAATCCGAATCCTTGCCCTTGCCGGCGAGGTAGGCTTCAACGCGGTCATCCTGATTCGTGAAACGTACCGGCAACCACTCACCGCCGACGGCCATGGCCGTGGTGCTGGCCGCCTCCACGCCTGCGTTTTTGTAGCCGTGCGGCTTGCCGCACGCGGGGCACGTTTCGGGGTGCAACGTGAGCGCGATTCGCTCACGGCATGCCGGGTCACGGCACTTGCCAAGGATGTCGTCGTCGGCGCAGATCAGGATCTTCGCCAGCTTGTAGCGCTTGTGGATTGCCTCGGCGACCGGCAGCAGGTTGCCCGCATCGAACGCGCACACGACGGGATAGCCCGTGGCCGCGTGCAGCGATGCGGCGGTGGCGTAGCCTTCGGCGACCAGGACGATCCAATGCGGCGAGTGCCCCAGCAGGTGGTAATGGCCCTTCTTTCCCAGGCCCGCCGGCCAGAACTCTTTCTCCGGCCGCTTGCCCTGCTCGGCCTGCTGCGCCGAGCGCAGGAACTGCAGCCCGTGGATCTTCCCGGTGGTGTCGCTGAGCGGCACTACTGCAGTGCCGTTCTTCGTGAACTTCAAGCCGTAGCCCAGCACACCCTTTCGCCGCAGGTACGGTGATTCGCCGTCCAGCAGCAAGCGTGCCCAGGCCTTGCCGGCAGTTGTGGCCGCCGCCTCCGCTTCTTCCTTGCGCTGCTTCTCGGCTGCCTTCGCCGCGTCCGCCCACACGCGCCGCATTGCTGCTGCCTGCTCGGGCGAGATGCGGCCGGTGTCGTCGTTCGGCATCGCAACTTTCTGCGCGCCGTTGTCGTTGCCCTGCCACACGCCGAACGAGCCAACGATGAGCAGGCGGTCGGTGGTCGGCGCCCACTCTTTGAGCAGGTACCAGCCGCGCTTCTCGCGGCCACCATCCAGCACGCGCACGCGCACCGGCTTGTTGGTGCCGATCCGCAGGCCATCCCGGAACGGGATCACCAGGCCAGCATCGGTCAGCTGGCGGTATACGTCGTCGTAGTTGACCGCGCTCATGCTGCCGGCCACCTGATGAGTTTTTGCGGGCACAGGCCCGAAGTGGTGATTGCGCCCTGTCGATCAGCAACCTTTTCCCGCGATTTCAGTAACTTACACACCCACTGACTACCCCGATTTTGCGGCTTGGCTACCCGCATGGCCCCATGTAGGGGGAGGACCCGCGACTGGTTCGCAATTGCGATTCGCTCGCAATCGCTCAAATCCGCACCGATGCCTGCGATCGCAATCGTCTGCCCAATACATCCCGGGGTGCGGGGTTTCAGCAGCGCCGAACGCACACCCGACCTTCGCTCGCCGGGGTCGAATCCAGGCCGCAACGGCACAGCCCGAGATGCACGGCCGCCGATCAATGCACTGCTCCCAGCGTCAGCTCGCCCTGCCGTTGCCGTGCCGCCTCTGCCTCAACGCGCAAGCGCTCACGCTCTGCCAATGCGTCATCGCCCTGCAGGCCTGTCTCGCCGCCGCTCAGCAGGGCCATGGCCTCATCGATGGCCCGACGAGCCTCGACGCTCAGCACCTTGCGGCGGTTGCGGCGTGATGCCCGGGGCACGCGGTAGATGGCCACGTCAATCACCGCTTGCACCTGACGTGATGCAGTGATCCAGCTCGTAGCGCACCGCAAGCACTGCGGCGATGACCGCGTCGCCCGTTGCGTTGATCTTGCCGCGATGCGGTCGGTCTTCAGGCCCGAAGCGCCCGTTCTCCAATGCCGGTGCCAGCGCCTCCACGTGTTCGGCGTATTCGGTGAACAGCGCGGCCATACTCGCAACGGAAGTGCGTACCCCGCTCGGCATCGGCACGGCCAGCATTCCCCTGCGCCTGGCCAACTCGCGTTCGCAGTCCGAATGGTAGGGCTCGGGCAAACTCAGCACCAACGCATCTTCAAGATCGGCGGGAAGCTTCTTCACCACGCCATCGAGATAGCGGCCGAGTATCTGCCCGTTATGCTTCTTGTCGTTCTCCACGTCACCGCCGCGCGTGATGCGGAACGGCACATCGCAATCGTCCTCAGCCATCATCTGCAGATAGCGGTCGGCCACCACCATCGCGTACGAGCGCCGGTTCGTACCGGTCTCGCGTATGGCCTTGTCGGTGTAGAAGTACACGACCTCTTGGCGCGGCGTCATGAACTGAGGCGCAGGCTTCATGCGCGGCCCCACTGTTCGTGCCGAGACTGTTTGCCATGGAATCCAACGACCCTTGGCTGCAGCTCATACCCATGCACTGGTACAACGCGCGTACGGGCATCGGCCCTGTAGCTGCCATGCTGATGCTTCCCTGCCAGCCCATCTGCGATCAGCAGCAGGCTGCCGATGATCAGCAGCGCGGCAGCGAGCAGGCGCAGGATGCAGCCAATGTGTGATGCGCGGCGCCCCGGCATTTCAATGCGCTCCAGCCGTGCACGCGGGTATCTCTCCGGCACCGCTGGGCAGGCGCAATGCTGCCCACTCGTCGGCGGTCAGGCAGTACACCTCGCCCTCCCGGCTCTCGGCCGGCGGCGCGCCCAGCAGCGCGCCCACCTCGCAATTGCCCAGATTGCTGTCCATGGGAACGACTGTGCGTAGTAGCGACATGGCGTCAGTGCGCATGAGCAGCACCCTCCACTTCCACCGGGGCCAGCTGCTTCTCGTAGCCGGTGACCAGGCCGGCCTCACCGCGGATCCATCGAACGCTGGCATCCGGCAGCAACTCCTCAGCGCGTACCGGGCCACCCAGCTTTTCAGCCGTGGCAGCCGCCTCCTCGCTCTCGGCAATAGCCGCATGGACGGCGTTCTCGATGCAGGCCGCGATCTGGGCGGTCACACCGTTGTTGCGCCAGTGGTACACGTACCCGCTGGCCGGCTTGCCGGTCACCCGGCGGGCCAACTCACTCTGCTTTCCGCAAATCCTGACCGCTCGGTCTATGGGGGTCATGCGCTCACCAAGAACAAGGAACCTTGCCACACTCTAAGGCAAACAACCTTGTTCAGCAAGCACGCAAGATTGCTTGCATGCTAGTAGGCGAAATTGTCAGCCATCTGATGGAATCCCAAGGCCTCACCCAGAGAGCCTTGGCTGCCCGTGTGCGCGCGAATGGCGCGCCTAATGTGAAGTACCAGCACATCCAGCAGTTGCTGGACATCCCCACCCGCACCCCCCGCTACCTGCCGGCGCTTGCCCGGGCGTTCGGGCTCACGGTTGAGCAGTTCCTGGCGGTCGACGGATCTGAAGACGGGCATTACGTCGTGGACGAGCCGTCCGCCGCGTATGGCGCATCACCCGAACCAAGCAAGCGCCAATCTCAGCCCCTGCTACTCGAACCTGCAACGCTTGCGTCCTCGTATCAACTTGTCAGGCTGGCCTGCAAAGCACTGGATGATTCCTTCAACCCGGAAGATCCTGGTGATGCACAACTCGTCCTACTCGCCTATAGCTATCTGGCGGCCAGGAAGGAGCGTGCCGTGACGCCCGACAACGTGGTCGATTTCATGTCGTATCTGCGCAAGCAACAGGGAACGGGAGCACAGAATGAAAGAGGCGCAAGCGCTACAGGCACTGGCACAGGCACTGGCTGAAAAAATTGAGCGCAAGGCCGCGCGCGAGCAGCAAAACAGCACGCTTTCCACGCCCAGCGACTACGAATGCATTGCGTGGAATGACCCAACCCGTCAGCTTTGCTTGCAGCGTATCCGGCTACTGACCCGCGCCTACCAGCTCGACTGGCTCGTGCAGCAGCACTTGCTCACCAGGCCCTCGCTCGAAGCCCTCAGCAACCGTCAATTGCGAATGCTGCTTGCCGATGCAGAACAAGCCCGCGAAGCAATCTCCGAGGGCTTTCCGCTTGAACACACCGGGCTGATCACCAACGTTGCAGCGCAACTGCCGGAAGCCTGATCACCAGTCGGTGTTCGCACGCGGCGGCAGGCTTTCTGACTGCCCCTTGGCCATGTACAGAACGCCATCGGCAATGTCGGCCAGCATCAAGAACAGCTCGCGCCCAAGGCGTACCAGCGCGAGCACCACCGCAGCGCCAATCCACAGCATCACCGCGGCCGTGAGCCCGTTGCCGCCGCCCTTCATAGCCATCAGCACACCCAGAACCGCTACAAGCCCGGCGGCGATATAGCCGATCACCACGAAAAAGTTCACCACGCCGCGCAGATATGGGTAGTGCGAGCGCTGGCGCAGTTCGGCCACGAAATCCATGACGTTCCCCGTTTCCCTGAAAGCCAAAGCTTTGCACGAAAGCCCATAGGCAAGTTTCCTTGTTGACACAAGGGCAAGCTTACTTGTACGGTTCGTCCTGCCGGCCCCCTCGCCGGCAGGTGGCCGGCGGGCCGCCCCCCTCCGGAATCCCCCGGAAGCCATGCGCCAGAACTCCCCCTGGCCCGCGCATAGGCCCGCCGCCGCCTCCCTTCCAGCGGAGAGCGCGACCATGCACTGCACAACCCCAGTCATCGCCTTACCCACCTCCACCGACGACGCAGCCGCCTTCGGTCGCCCCATCGTCGTCCGCTGCCTCCGTGCAGCGGCCAGCCACGAACGTCAGTTCGCCCAGGCTCTGCGTAACCGCAGGAAGACCGGCGCGAATCGTCACCAGCGCCGCCGCTCGAATCACATGTGCGTTGTCAGCGCGCTCTGCGCGGCACGGGCACGCGACCTCGCGCTGGAGGCCCGCTGATGAGCACACTGAGCCTGCAAGTTCCCGGAATCGGCTCTGCCGAGATTTCCGTAACCGATAACCGCATCGTCGTGTTCTTCAGCGGACCGGAGGAAAGGGCGAACCACGTCAGCTTTGTCGGCGACGCTGCGAACTGCTACCAGTTTGTGGCTGGCGAAATAATCATCGACGGCCTCTACCTGAAGCTGCCCTTAGAACAACTCAGGCAGTTGACTGATTACCTAGCGGCCAACAACTGCAGCATCGATACCAGCGACATGCTCCGACGGGACGCAACGGAGCAATCCAAATGAGCCCGGCCCTCACTCTTGCCATGCTCATGCTCGCCCCTGCCGCCGGTGGCGCACTGGCCCTGCGGTTGTGGCAGACGCGCAAGCCCAGCACGCGCCCTCTCCCGCCCATGGCGGTTTACCGCCATAAACACGGCGGTGCGGCATGAAGTCGCGTTACCAGGACGCCAGCGACCGGCAGGACCACGAACGAGATCCCCGTCATGGCACTCCAGGGGAAGTGATCGCCGTACTCATCGCCAACGCACTGCTCATCGCCGTGCTCGTGATCAGCGCGAAGAACTGCGGATGATCACCCTCACCCGCCGCACATCCGTATGGAGCGGCAGCCTCGCGTTTCTTTCGCTCATGCATTGCCCTCGCTTTGCGCCGGTACCACCGCCGCCGTCCAACCGTGAGCGATACCTCGCGTTCCGACGCACATGGCTTCCACCCCTTCGCAACACCCTCACCGAAGACGGCCGCCAGCTCTCAGTGGCCTCCCACGTTTCGTCTGGAGACTGATCCATGCAAGCCCACCAGCACACTGCCTTGGTGCGCGATGCGCTACTCGAAGCCATCGACGCCCCTGCACACACGCTGCGCCGCAGCGCCGGCACTTTCAGCGCGCCACCGCGCGTAAACCGTACCAGCGGCCCGAAGAGGACGGTCAGCTTCAGCAAACGAATCCTGCTCAAGATGTGCGACGCCGGCCTCATTAAGCTGGACGACCCCAATGTGCCGAGTTCCGCCACGCTTACCGATAGCGGCATACGCGCAGCCAGTGAGTTGAAGGCCAGCCGCAGCGCTAAGGCGGTGCACCCATGAGCGCCGGACGCGCCTGCGCCTTTTGCGGTTGCACAAATCTACAAGCGTGCCCCAGCGGCTGCCATTGGGTTTCCGAAAACCAGTGCAGCGCCTGCGCACAGAAGGGCGTAACCATCGACCGGCTGAAGCGGACCGCCAAGCGCATCAAGCGTGAAGAGGGAATCCTGCATGCCCATGCACTTGACGCTGCCGCAAAGCGAGCGGGCTTCGGTAACTACGTGCATGCCAGGCGAGTAATTGCAAAGAGGGACGACGCATGAATCAGTCCATCATCGTGTATGGCCCCCATGCATGCGGCAAGACGCGCAACGCCGTTGCGCTCGCTCGCCACTTTGGCCTCAGCAAGATCCTCGATGACCAGGACGCCGACCGCATACCCAGCGGCATCAGCGTTGACACGCTGGTCCTCACCAACAGCGATCTCAATGGGACGGCCCATCTCGGCCTCATCCGCTGCATGCCCTACGCACGCGCCGCCGCTGCAGCCGGCATCTGCAACCACGCCACTGCCACGAGCAAGGACTAACCATGCACAACCAGCAAACCATATCCGTGCCCCTCAGCCGGCTGCAGCTCTCTCCCAACAACTCGCGCAAGCGCCGCACAGCGACTCATATCGAAGCCACGCTGCAGTCGTTGCTCGCGCACGGGCAACTGCAGAACATCGTGGTATCGCCCGCGCCCACCGATGGTGACTACCTGGTGGATGCCGGCGGCACGCGACTGCTCGCCTTCCAACTGGGCCGTGAGCGTGGCGATTTTACCGACGACCACCCCGTCAGCTGCCTGGAAGTCAGCAGCCACATCGCGCTTGAAGTCAGCACCGCCGAGAACGTTATCCGCGAGCCCATGCACCCTGCGGACCAGTTCCGCGCGTTCCAAGCGATGGTCGATTCCAGCCGCACGATCGCCGAGGTAGCCGCTCATTTCAGCGTCACCGAAACCGTCGTCGCGCAGCGACTCAAACTCGCCAACGTCGCCCCCGAGCTTTTCGCGTTGTATGAGGAAGGCGAGGTCAACCTTGACCAGCTGCAGGCCCTTGCCCTCAGCGACGACCATGCAGCGCAGTATCGCGCGTGGTTCGGCACCAAGGCCGAGCACATTGAGTACGACTGGCAACGCTCGCCCCAGCGACTGCGTGACCGCCTCACGACGAACGAGATCCGCAGCGACAGCGCTCTGGCACGCTACGTGGGCTTGGACGTGTACAAGCAGGCCGGCGGCAACCTGCGCGGCGATCTGTTCAGCTCCGTCTCTTACCTGAGCGACGCCGCACTTCTAGAAAGGCTGGCCAACGAAGCGCTGGAGAAGCTTGCACAAGCAGAACGCGCCGCGGGCTGGTCATGGGCGGAGGCGCATCCGCGCTTGGACTACATGGGCCGCGCGTGCTACGGCTATGGCCCCTTTTCCGCCGAGTACAACGGACTGAGCGATGTTGAGTCTGCTCGCCAGGATGAGATCAATGCGCGGCTGCAACAGATTGACGACGTGCTCCTCGATGAAGACGACTCGCTCACGCCCGATGAAGCAGAGCCGCTCCAGCTGGAAAGCGCCAACCTGTCCATCGAGCTTGCCGAACTCGAAGCCAAGAGAGAGACATGGAACGACGAGGCCAAGGCCGCAACCGGTGTGCTCATCTTCCTCGACGATAGCGGCGTCATTCATGTCTCGCGCGGGCGCCTGAAGCCGGGGCAAAGCATTGCCGACGGCAAGGTGACGGAGGCCAAGCAGAGCGGCCCCAAGAAGCCCACATTAAGCGCCGACATGCTGCAACGGCTGGAAGCACATCGTGCGGCGGCCATTCGCCTGTCGCTCAGCGGCTCGCCGAGGCAAGCACTCACACTGCTGTTGCGCCACCTCATCACCCAAGTCGGTCTCTTGAACTCACAGCAGCGTCTGCTCACTGTTTCTGCTACCAACCAGCATGCCAGCGAGGACCCTCAG
Source organism: Stenotrophomonas terrae (assembly GCF_039674165.1). Classification (GTDB taxonomy): domain Bacteria; phylum Pseudomonadota; class Gammaproteobacteria; order Xanthomonadales; family Xanthomonadaceae; genus Stenotrophomonas; species Stenotrophomonas terrae_A. The sequence goes on along the minus strand of NZ_JBDJMY010000012.1, from coordinate 61,838 downwards.
CGCAAGCTCTCCGACGTTGCCGCCAGCAAAGCCCGCGCGGACCTGGATAAGCAGCAGCAGGCATGGAAGAAACAGGTGCCCAAGAAGGCGGCCGAACTGACCCCATGGCTGGAGGGCCTTGCCGACGCAGACCGCTCCAACCTGCTTGCGTTCCTCATTGCGCTCACCCTGCCCGCCTCCCACAACGGCCCTGACCTTGCCGTGTGGCTGGGTATCAACATGGCCGACCACTGGCAGCCGACGCCCGAGACGTTCATTGGCTTGGTACCGAAGCCACTTCTGGCCGAAGCATGTGTCGATGTCGCCGGCAAGACTGCCGGTGAAGCCGTGCTCGCCATGAAGAAGGCCGCCGCCATGGCTGCGACCGCCAAGCACCTGGCAGATACCGGCTGGCTGCCGAAGCCGCTGCGCGGGAAGGGCTACGCATTGAAGGGCGACGCCCAGGCAGCTCCCCCGGCGTCGGCCAAGAAGCCCACCAAAAAAGCCAGCGGTAAGCCCACCGGTGCGAAGAAGGCCACAAGCGCAGGCAAGCCCGCTTCATCGAAGAGGACCGCCAAGTGAAAAGGTACGTGACAAAGAACGTCGATATGGACGTTGACATCAACTTCGAGGACATCGTGGCGGGCCTCGACGAGGACGGACGACTCGAACTGGTAAAGATGCTGTGCGCGGGAAACTCCGTGCCCATCCCCGAGGTCCCCTTCGGCGCAGGCCAAGGCGACCAGCAGCGGATTCACACCATCATTGAGCGGGCCTTCCTCGCCGCCAATGCACTTCCGGATGTTCCACAAGAACTCACGGACTTGTTCTGGCTCATCCATGGGAGGGCGATGTCATGAACCAGCCCAACAAGCCGCTCGTCATCTACCACGCGAACTGTGCAGACGGCTTCACCGCCGCCTGGGCGGTTAGCCGCGCCATCGATGCCGACTTCCATGCAGCGAGCTACGGCGCGGCACCACCTGCTGTTGCCGGCCGGAACGTGATCTTCGTGGACTTCTGTTACCCCTGCGATGTCATGCTGACACTGCAGCTCAGTGCCGCATCCATTCTGGTACTGGACCACCACAAAACCGCCGACGAGATCCTGTGTGCTGAACACCGCACCGCACCCGAGCACCTCACGGTTGTTCGCATGGATCAGCGCTGGAAGGCGCCCCATTCTTGGGAGTACTACCAGGGCTGCATCGAGCTTGATCGGTGCGAGGGCATCAACAAGGCACTCATCTACGCACTGATCGATATCAACCGCAGCGGTGCCGGCATTGCGTGGGATTTCTTCCACAACACGCCGCGCCCGGAACTCGTCAGTCACGTCGAGGACCGCGACCTCTGGCGCTTTGATCTGCCCGGCACACGCGAGATATCCGCAGCAATCTTCAGCTACGAGTACACCTTTCCCAACTGGGACAAGCTCGCGGCAATGGCACCCAACGACCTGCGTCGGCAAGGCGAATCCATCGAACGCAAGCATCACAAGGATGTGGCCGAGCTCGTCGCCGTATGCCAGCGCACACTGACCATCGGTGGATACGCCGTGCCGGCGGCTAGCCTCCCACACATCTTCACCAGCGACGCCGGCGCACTGATGGCGCAAGGGCAGCCGTTCGCCGCGTGCTACTGGGACACAGCCGAAGGCAGGGTCTTCTCCCTGCAATCTCAAGCCGATGGCCTGGACGTGTCCGCCATCGCGCAGAGGTACAACGGCGGCGGCCACCGCAACGCGGCCGGCTTCCGCGTGCCCCGCGATCACGAACTGGCGAGGGCTTGAGTGATGCAAAGCAAGATCCGTATCGACACGGAGTTCGTCAACCCACCCGCTACGCATCCAACCCGCGCGCAACAGATGAAGGCGGTGAGCCAGCTGCTTATCGGCCACCCCGCCGGCCTACGCCAATCCGAGCTGCTCGCCCTTCTTGGTCGCGGCGCCAAACGAGAGGAATTGTTGGCCACGCTCAACACGATGGTGAGCCGAAGCATCGCCGTGCGCGTGAGCGGCCGAGGTGCATCCCGCTTTGCCATGGCCGCGGAGCGTGCCGCGTACACCGCAGCAGCGAACGACAACGAATTGCTCTCCGCTGTCCACAAGACCGACGACGCGCGCAGACGTGCCGCAGGCAACGGCATGGCTTCAACGATCCCACCACCCCGCCGGGCGACGGGCAACCCAGAGACCGTCGACGAGTGGATGGCCCGCACCGGCAACAAACCGGAGCGCATTGCGAACAACTTCGACAAGCCGCTCGACCGCTTTCCGGGCCGGCGCCCTTCCCTTCCTCGCTACATCATGTGAGGTGCCCCATGCGCTCGCACAAGAATCAACTCGACATCTTCGATCACGACCCGGCAGTGCGTGCCCGGCAGAAGGCACATGCGTCACGCGAGGCCGCGGTCATAGCACTGGTCGACCCGCACTGGACGCCGACCGAACGGCGCGAGCGGAACGCCCACTACCTGGCCGAGGCCGAGCGTTTCGACGCCGAAGCGCATGAAGGATTCACTCTATGAGCGCTCAGCAGAAACCCCCGTCGGTCGAATTGCATTCCATCTTCGTCGTCACCGTGCGTTTCAAGAACCGTCGCACTTCACAGCCGCTCTGTTTCCTCGAAGTCCGGCAAAACGCCCAGCTCTACATCGACATGCTGCGCGAGGACGGCGTGCCCGAAGGCACGACCTTCCACATCCGTGAGATCAAAAAGGGAGTTATCAATGTCACGCTCAACTGATAGCGGCAACGACCTGGCGATTGCGCGCGAGCACGCACTGAACATCGCCCGCATTGCCGCTTTCGCCCACTGCAGCGATCACACCTACCTCCCCCAATCGCGCGAAATCGTGGACACCTGGCTTCCGCACGAATGGGTACTCACCGCAATTGAGGTCGCCGGATCTGGCAAGCCCGCCGCAGCGCAGGAGGCGGTGTGTCAGCCGGATGGCTACCACTACCGCTATCCGACCCTGTATGGGACCGGCACCTACATCCGAAAGAACAACGGGGAGGAAGTGAACGGCAGCAAGCCCGTTGAGGCCGTACCGTACTGGTACGCCCCCGTCGCCGCAGCGCCGGTTGATGGTGGCCAGGTCACTGGCTGGCGGAACGTGGACGGCATTGCCGTGTTCACGGTGGCGTCGCACAGCGGCATCATCCCGGACCAGGAGTTCGTGCGATACGACGATCACCTGGCCGCGCTGGCCAGCACCCCCGCAGCGCCGGGGATCGACCATGCGGGCGCCGCCCTGGCCCACCTCTCGAATGTACTGGATGACCTCCAGTACAGCCCCGACCAGCGGCCGGTGCCGCTGATCCGCGAAGCCATGTGGCACGTACAGCAGATGCAGGCCCGGATCGACGCCAGCCCTAACAGCGGCAGCGAGGCGGTGCAAATCGCTGACACAGACGGCGTGCGAGAAATCCTCGGCCGGATGTGCTTCCAGTGCATCCGTCTCGCGGAGGTGTTGCGCCTACGCGGTGATGAAATCGGGCGCCGCGCCGAGGATGAGCAGGCAGCCGTGCTGCGGTTCCTCCTGAATCACTACCTCGCGGCGCCGGAGAAGTGGGCGGAGCACGCGCAGGCCGAAATAGACGCGATCCGCAAACAGGCCACCAGCGACGGCGCGGGGGTGTCCAATGGCTGAACCTCAGAAGAAAGTCACCAGTGCCGATATTAGGGCCGCACTGCTGCTCCGGTACCCCAGGGCGTCGCACGCCCTGGTATTTGAAGTCGCTCCGGAGACGGGCGGCGGCACCCGGTACGCGGATGCCGTAGCCGTCGGCCTGTGGAAGAGCCACGGTCACAAGATCGAAGGCTTCGAGATCAAGGTCAGCCGTTCCGACTTTCTAAACGAACTGAAGCAGCCGGAGAAGTCACAGCCGGTTTTCCGCTACTGCAACCTGTGGTGGCTGGTCACACCCAAGGGTCTTGTTCAGTCCGACGAGTTGCCTGAGAACTGGGGGTTGCTTGAACTGCAGGACTCGGGCTCTCTGCGTGAGCGCGTGAAGCCAGGAAAGCTCCAGCCGGACCCAATCACCGTCGGCTTCTTTGCCTCACTGATGCGGCGCGGTACCGAGGCTGATCACGCGCTGGTCGATTCGCTTGTGAGTAAGCAGATCAATGAACGTGTAGAGCAGGCAAAGAGCACGATGCGCTACGAGCGCAGCAGTGCAGACAGCCTGCGAGTTCAGGCCGCCGAGAGCGGGATGGCCCTCTTGGAGCGCATCAAGGAAGAAACGGGCCTCGATCTGGCTGGCGGCGGTTGGCGACAGCCCAAGTATCTGGAAGCAATCAAGATCGTCACCGCGCTGGCAGGTGATTACGGTCCGCTTGTCGATGCTCACGCGTCGATGACGCGGCTGGTTCGAGAGCTGCAGCCAATTGTCGCGCTCGCTGGCGAGAATCGCGGGCAGAGTGAGGTGTCCAATGGATGACCAGCAGCGCGCCAGGGAGTTGAAGCCGTGCCCTTTCTGCGGGAGTGCCGACAGCGAGATGCAGCAAGCCCAAGCCGAGCACTATGTGCAGTGCCTTGAGTGCGAGGCGTCCACGGCACTTTTGAGTTCTCGCCGCGAGGCTCGGGAGCTATGGAACCGCCGCGCCGCCCTGCGCGCCGCGCCGGAGTGGCAGCCCATTGACACAGCGCCGAAGGACGACCGCGTACTGGTCCGCTGCGAATCCGGCAGCGTGTACGCCGCGCACTGGGTGCAGAACCCGATGACGGGTGACGAAGCATGGTTGGTGTGTGCACTGGAGGATGGCACGCAGATGCTGGTGCATCCGGTCGAATGGATGCCGCTGCCCGACGCCGCCCGCCCGCAGGGGGTGAAGGATGCTGGCTGACACGCCCGTGGTTCTCGACCCGTGCTGCGGCGGCCGCATGATGTGGTTCGACCCCGGCGATCAGCGCTGCCTGTTCGGCGACCAGCGGCACGAGTCCATCATCGTCACCGATCGCACCCACCGCGATGACGGAACCCGCGCCGTGCATGTCCACCCGGATGCGCTGCTGGACTTCCGAGCCCTGCCATTCGCCGACAACGCGTTCCCGCTGGTCGTGTTTGATCCCCCGCACCTCGTGCGCGCCGGCCGTCATAGCTGGTTGGCGGCGAAGTACGGGAAGCTCGGCGCGGACTGGCGGGATGACCTTCGCGCGGGATTCGCCGAGTGCTTCCGAGTGCTGCGACCGGAGGGCGTGCTGATCTTCAAGTGGAGCGAGGTGCAGGTGGCCACGCGCGAAGTGCTCGCCCTGACGCCGAACAAGCCACTGTTCGGCCATCCGTCCGGCAAGCGGATGGGAACGCACTGGATCACCTTCATGAAGCCGACGCACAGCCCGCAGGAGGCGAGCGATGCGTGATCTATCGCTTCCTCAGCAGCTCCAGCTCGGCCAGCACTTCGAGCAGGCCGGCGTCAGAGACCATGCCTTGCTGGTAGGGGCTGCCGTCGTAGTAGCCAGGTTGCAGCCACGCCGTTGCCTTGCTGCCCAGCGTTGCGTCCGCAGCATCGCGCAGGACCTCATAGCGAGCGTTCCGCTGCAGCAGCTCCAGCCGCTGGGCATAGGCGTCCGACAAGCTACCGGAGCCCTTCAGCTGTCCGCCCGGCCCTCGCGTGGCCATGTCGGCGTTGTGGAGCTGCATGGCCATGGCCAGGAGCAGATGCCCGGTGTCGGAGTGCGGGCCGTCCTGCAACTTGCCGGCGCGGTTCTGCGCCGAGTCAAAGAGCTCGGAGCGGGTCTGGTTGATATAGGGATTCTTCGCCATGGCGCGGATCGTAGCGCCAAGCGGTATCAGGAGGTGAGTCGTGTTTGAGCGACACAACAAGAGCGCCCGCGCGGCGCTGGAAGGAGAAATGCAATGAGCGAACTGCAGCTGCTGCGCCGCGGCGAAGTCATGAAGAAGGTCGGCATTGGTAAGTCGACCCTGTACAAGCTGATCCGGGAGGGCGGATTTCCCCCACCGGTCCGCGTTGGTGCATCGTCAACCTGGGTGGAGTCCGAAGTGGATGCATGGATCACCGCCAGGGTTCAGTTGCGAAACGAGGCCGCCTGAAGCTGGGGGTACCGTTGGGGGTATGAGGTAGCTGGCCTGCACCTTTTTACCTTCCAGACCAATGCCTTACCGCCTGTTTACCGTAGAGCCCACCTCCACCATATAAAGGTACCGAAAGGTATCGGCAACACGAAAAACCCCTGAGAAATCGGGGGTTTTTCTTTGCGCGATGTTCAACAAATTCGCGTACCCAGCATGCAATGTATGCACTCCATCCTTTCCCCGTCGCCTGCTTGGTACTTGAGTCTCGATGCCCAGCGTCGGCTCGCGCTCGTTCCAATTGAGCCATCCATCTCTGAGCTGCCGCTCCATAACGACAAGGGCCTTGTCAGATAAATCCTAGTCTCAATAAGGTGTATCCCTCATTGATGTAGGGCCATCCCCGACAGCACCATTGCAGACTCTTGGCTGTCCGCCATCGCACCGGGTGCTGTATGGACTACGAGAAGTTGCGGGACCACTTCGACGTTCTGGCACAGCAGGTGGTGCACGACGCCACCTCTCTCGGCGAGCATGAGCGCAAGCAGAAGCTGCTGGAGATGCACCAGCTTGTCGACAGGATCGTAGAGGTGGTGCCGGACCATGACGAGCAGGCCAGCATCCTGTGCAGGCTGGAAAATCTTGTCTATCGCGCGAACAGCGCCATCAATGCCGCCGAACAGCTTGAGAACCTCAGGAAGAAGTCTGCCCTGGTCTATGGCTGGTCGCTGCAGGCAGACTGAGGTCCAACACTGAACTCCAACCCGGCCATCACGAAATAGTCGTGACGGTGGCCGTGCCGCTCACAGCGCGCGCCCCACATCCAGCGGACGCAAACCACGCATCCAAGCCCCGACTCCGGCACCATAGCTACCAGGGCGGCCTGCGGGCACCCACTGGATGCAGCAGGGTCAGCCGGCCTTGCCGCCATACCCACCGTCATGGATTACGGCAATGGCAGCCCAACGCGGTTCCCTGCACTCCCCACCCCTGCTGATCACAACCATCGCGAGCATCCTGCTTGCCGTCTGCGCGGCCTGGCCTGCATTCGCCTATGCGGCGGACGAGCCCGAACACCAGGCCACCACGCCCAAACTTGAAGGCAGCCAGCTCACGATGCTGGACGGCGCATTGGCGGCCCTGCCCGCCCAGCGCCCAGGCGTGACCGATATCTACGTGCTCGGCGTGGCCGGCGATGCCGACGAAGATGTATTTCCCAATGAGGTGGCCTACCTGCGGGAGCTGTCAGCCAAGCGCTGGGGCGCCGAAGGCCGCATGATCAGCCTGGTCAACCGGCCTGCATTGGGCTACGGCGGCGCAACCCCGGTTCAAGCCACCTACGACAGCATCGGCCATGCACTGCGTGGGTTGGGACAGAAGCTGGACCCCAACGAGGACGTGCTGTTCCTCTACCTCACCAGCCACGGCCTGCACGACAACAGTTTTTACCTGCACACCGGCCGCGACCAGGAAGACTATCTGGCGCCGGAGCAGCTTGCACGGATGCTGGACGAGGCGCAGATCGGCAATGCGGTGATCGTGGTTTCGGCCTGTTTTTCAGGTGCGTTCGTGCCGGCGTTGCGATCTCCGCAGCGCATGGTTATCACCGCCGCGCGCAAGGACCGCCCGTCCTTTGGCTGCGGCAATACCGATAGCGCCACCTGGTTTGGTCGCGCATTCCTGGTCGAGGCCTTGAACGCCACCAACGACTTTGCCCGGGCCTACACGCTGGCCGCCGGCAACGTACGGCGGCGCGAGAAGGAGCAAGGCGAGCTTCCCTCCGAACCGCAGTTCCAGAACGGCAAGACGGTAGCTGCGGTGCTGGAGCAGTGGCGCGCGGGCCTGCCGGAGACACCAGCGGTGCCTTACCCGTTCGTTCACCAGCGCCCTTCCGGCGGCAAGACCCTCGCGCCCAAAGGCAAGCCTGCCACCAGCAACCGCAAGGGCTGAACCCGCTCTGCGAGCCGGCAGATGAAGCGCGCGGTGCCTACCCATTCAGGATGGCAAGCGCCGCCGCCCGGCTTCTGCGAAAATACGCCATGACTGACTTCTCTACCCTGCCGCTGTCGCCGGCACTCGCTCCTGGCATCGACGCGCTGGGCTATACCTCGATGACGCCGGTACAGGCGCTTGCCCTGCCGCCGATCCTGGAAGGCCGCGACGTGATCGCGCAGGCCCCCACCGGCAGCGGCAAGACCGCCGCCTTCGGCCTGGGCCTGCTCAACCGGCTCGACCTGTCCATCAGCCGCACCCAGGCGCTGGTGCTATGCCCAACCCGCGAACTGGCCGACCAGGTCGGCAAGCAGCTGCGCAAGCTGGCCACCGGCATCCCCAACCTGAAGCTGCTGATCCTCACCGGCGGCATGCCGCTGGGCCCTCAGCTGGCCTCGCTGGAAGCGCATGACCCGCAGGTCGTGGTCGGCACCCCCGGCCGCGTGCAGGAACTGGCACGCAAGCGCGCATTGAACCTGGGCCAGGTCCGCACCTTCGTATTGGACGAAGCCGACCGCATGCTCGATATGGGCTTCGAAGAGCCCATCCGCGAGATCGCCGGCCGCACCCACAAGGAACGCCAGAGCCTGCTGTTCTCGGCGACCTTCCCCGAAGCGATCCGCGAACTGGCCCGCGCCCTGCTCAATGAGCCGGTCGAAGTGACCATCGATGGCCAAGCCGAAGCACCGGCAATCCAGCAGCTGTTCTTCGAAACCGAGCCGGCCAACCGCCAGAAGGCATTGGGCGGACTGTTGCTGAAATACACGCCGGAATCGGCGGTGGTGTTCTGCAATACCCGCAAGGACGTCGATGAAGTAGCCAACTCGCTGCGCCAGTTCGGCTTCTCCGCGCTGGCCCTGCACGGCGACATGGAACAACGCGACCGCGATGAAGTGCTGATGCAGTTCTCCAACCGCAGCTGCAACGTGCTGGTTGCCAGTGACGTGGCCGCACGCGGTCTGGACGTGGAAGATCTGGCCGCCGTCGTCAACTACGAACTGCCCACCGATATCGACACCTACCAGCACCGCGTTGGCCGTACTGGCCGTGCCGGTCGCAATGGCCTGTCGCTGAGCCTGGTCGCCGGCCGCGAACGCAACCGTGCCGATGCGCTGGAAGCACAGCAGGGCAAGCCGCTCAACTGGCAGAAGACCCCGCTGGCAACCGCACGCCCGGCAGAACTGCCGCAGGCGGCAATGACCACCCTGCGCATCGATGGCGGCAAGACCGACAAACTGCGTGCCGGCGATATCCTCGGCGCACTGACCGGCGACGCCGGGCTGTCGGCCAAGGCGATCGGCAAGATCGACATCTTCCCCACCCGCTCCTATGTCGCCATTGCCCGTGAGCAGGTGGGCAAGGCACTGGCGCGGCTGGAAGCGGGCAAGATCAAGGGCAAGCGTTTCCGCGTCCGCAAGATGTAAGCAGGCGCCGGCACAGCCCGGCGCTTGAACGCGTACATGTCTTCGCAGCCCGACGCCAACACTTCCAGCCCTGCTGGTGACACGCAAGCCACGGACGTCCCGTGGCTTGCGGTGGGTGCCGGCTGGCTGCTGCTGACCCTGGTCACCTTGCCAGCAGTGCAGCTGACCGGGCCCGCAGCCGGCAGCCTGGCGCCCGCCGAACTGCTGCGCTCGCTGCTGTTCCTGCTCGGCATCCACAGCAGCTGGTTGCTGGCAACTCCGTGGCTGCTGCGGCTGTGCACGCGCTGGCCGCTGGGCACCGGAAACGATGCCGTGGCGACAGCCAAGCTATTGGCCGCCGGCGCCTGCATCATTCCACTGCTGTCCCTGACGGGCTGGCTGCTCGGCTACTGCCTGTCGCAACTGGCAATTCCACGCACCCTGCCCGACAACTGGCTGCATGCGGTGACCGCCACCAGTCTTTTCGCACTGCCTACCTATATCGCCGTCATCGGCATCGGCCAGGCGCTGGCCTATATCCGTCGCTATCGCCGCCGTGGCGAACTGCTGGCACAGGCGCGCGAACAAGCCTTGCGGGCACGCCTGAACCACCATTTCCTGTTCAACGCACTCAATGCCATCGGCGCACTGGGTTACCGCGATGCCGAGCGCGCCGATGCGGCGTTGGCGCAGCTTGGCGAGTTGCTGCGCAACCTGCTGCAGAGCGAACCCTTCGTCGCCCTGCGCGAGGAAGTGGCGCACGCCATGGCCTTCGTCGAATTGCAGCAACTGTTGCAGCAACACCCCGTACAGGTACAACTGCAGGTCAGCACTGGCGCCTGGGATGCGCGCGTACCCAGCCTGGTGCTGCAGCCGCTGATCGAGAACGCGGTCCGCTTCGCCAGTGCTGCAGGTGCAGACGAGGCAACGATCAACCTGCAGTTCGAGTCGCTGGATGACCAGCTTTGCCTGCAGATCCGCAACCCGTTTGGCGACGCCGCCCCTGGCATGGGCATTGGCCTGCAAGCCAGCCGCGAACGCCTGCACGCCATCTATGGTGAGCAAGCCACAATCCGGGCGCAGCGCGACGGCGCGCACTACCAGGTATGCATCCAGCTACCACTGGTCACCGGCGAGCGGGCCGCATGATCCGCACCCTGCTGGTCGACGACGTAGCGCTGGCACGTGACAAGCTGCGGCATCTGCTGGGCGTGCACGCGGATATCCAGATCGTTGGCGAGGCGTGCAGCATCGCCGGGGCCCGCTTGCTGCTGGCTGCAGAACCGGTAGATCTGCTGTTGCTGGATATCCAGTTGCCCGATGAAGATGGCCTGCAGCTGGCGCGCAGCCTGCCGGCACCGGCGCCGGCGCCGGCGCCGGCCATCATCTTCACCACCGCCCACAGCCAGCACGCACTCGCCTCCTACGAACTGGGGGCAATCGACTATCTGCCCAAGCCGCTGGATGCCCGCCGCCTTGCGGTCGCACTGGAACGTGCACGTCGACACCTGTCACCACGCCAAACCGTCGCGCCGCTGGCAGCGTTGCGCATCCGCAATGGCGGCCGCAGCGACTACATATCGGCCGCCGACATCGACTACATAGACAGTGCAGGTCATTACGCCTGCGTGCATGTCGGCCGCCAGGTTCACCTGCTGCGCGAGAGCATCGGCCGGCTCGCCGAGCAATTGGCGCCGGCCGGCTTCGTCCAGGTGCAGCGCGCGGTGATCGTCAACTGCAGCCGCGTGCGCAGCCTGCTGCCGCGACGCAACGGCGACGCAACGCTTGAGCTGCTGGATGGCACGCAGCTGCCATTGAGCAGATCGCACCGCGAGGCGTTTGAAGCCTGCATGCGCCAGCGCGGCGGCTGATCGCGCACGACCCACGCCAGCCATCGCACGGCCTGTGCCATTGGCTGACGGCAGCACTTCCGCAGCAGTTCTGGCCACTGCAACATCGCGGGCCATTCACCGCCCCTGCCAACCATGCTCAAGCACCTGCTGCTTCCGCTGCTGCTCAGCTGCAACTCTCTGGTCCTGGCTGCCGAACTCAACGTTCATCCTTTGGAGGGTGCCGCCGACCAGGCTGTGCGGATCAGCGTCAGCGGCCTGCTGCCGACCCAGCCGGTCAAGCTGCAGCTGTCCATGCACGACAGCAACGGCAGCCGTTGGCTTGCGCAAGCCACCTATCGCGCCGACCAGCACGGCACTGCCGATACCGCATCGGCCGGCGCCGAAGCCGGCAGTTATGCCGGCATCGATGCGATGGGGCTGTTCTGGTCGATGCAGCCGGAATCCGGCAAAGGCCGGGCTACGCCGTTGCCGCTGCGCAACGAGGCCGACGGCCTGCGGTTCTCACCGGTGACGATGCAGCTGGAAGCCTTCGTCGATGGCGAACGCATCGGCCAACAAACCCTGCTGCGACGGATCAACAACGCCGATGTCGCCGCCATACCCCTGCAGCTGCAGGGTGTGGTCGGCAACCTGTATCACCCCGCTGGCGCACTGGCCGATGGCCGCCGATATCCGGTGGTTATCACCCTTGGTGGCGCCGAAGGCGGCATCACTACTGCCAACATGTATGCGGCATGGTTGGCCTCCAACGGCTTTGTGGCGGTCGCGCTTGCCTATTACCGAATGCCCGGGCTGCCCAAGGATCTTGTCCGCGTGCCCATCGACCCGATCAGCGACACGCTGGACTGGCTGCAAACGCAGCCCTTTGCCGGCAGGGTTGGGGTGATGGGCGGTTCCTGGGGCGGCATCGTGGCGATGGCCGCCGCTGCGCATGACCCGCGCCTGCAGGCGGCGGTGTCCTGGGTAGGCAGCCCGGCGCCGTTCCGTGGTATCCGCCGCGATGTGCCGCCGGCTGATTTCCGCGCCGTCGACGAACCCGCGCTGAGCATCGGCGGCCGCGACCTGCCCTTCCTGCCCTATGTGGAACAGCTCAACTGGAACCAACCCGGCGACCATGCCGCAGCGCTGCAGAAGGCGATGTTGCCGATCGAACGCATCAACGGCCCGCTGTTGCTGGTTGCCGGCGGCGATGACCAGCTTGGCGCCTCCGGTGAAATGGCTGCGCTGGCAATGCAACGTCTGCAACGGCGCAGCGTGCCGCAACCGGACGTACTGCTCTATTACTCCGACGCCGGCCATCTGATCACGCCGTTCTACCAGCCAACGACGTTCCGCAGCGACACCGGCCCCTACATCCCGGTTGGCGGCACCGCTGAAGGCTATGCCCGCGCCGATCGTGAAAGCGGCCCGACCGTGCTCGGCTTCCTGCGCACCGCATTGGCCGAAGGCGAAATCCAGCTGACCCGCTGAACCTGCTTCACGCAGCGGCAGCGCGCTGCGTCACCCGGAAACCCGCAGCGACAACCGCCACGCTGGCCGCAACAAACAACGCCAGCGCAGTGATCTGGCCCATGCCGCGATGGATCAGCAGCAGGTACACGCCGATGCAGGCCGCCATGGCGAACAGCGGCCAAGCAACACGACGGGCAACGCCGCCGAACACGCGCCAGAGCAGCACCGCACTCAGTAGCCAGCCACAGGCAAATGCCACCGGGTCCAAGGCCGGCGAGAATTCATACACATTGCAGATGACGAACCACGCAGTCCAACCAATCATCGCCAGCAGCAACGCCAGTCCACCCAGCACCCGCAAGGCGCGCATCAGGCAAACACCGCCACGCTCTGCCGGCCACGCATCACCACCCGGCCCTGCTCATCCCAGACCTGCATATCCTGCGACGAGTAGCCGTCGCGCGCATGCTGGCTGAAGGAACGCAGCAGGAACCACTCGCCCTGCGGCGCAGGCTCAAGCAGTTCAACGTTCCAGGTGATCGAGCTGATCGGTGCAGGAGCGTTGAAGCTGGTGAATGCTGCCGGTGGCATCGCATCGCCCATCGCGATCAAGGCCACCGCCGGATCAACCTGAGTGGCATCGCGATGGCGGATCCAGGTCAGCAACTCCGGGAATCCCGCAGCAGACACCGGCATCGCACCACCGGCAGGACGCATCTGGAAGTTCCGGGTGAAGGCAGGCGCAAACGGCATCGCCGCCATATCGAAGTCGCGATATGCCGCAGGCCCCTTGGCCGGCAGCTCACCACCGAAATCATGTGCAATCGCGCTGTCGCGGGCGCGACCGAACACCAGCGACAAACGTGCCGCCAATGCATCGTCGGAGTACACATCCACCCCGACGTTCACCACCGACTTGCCCTCGCGCAACACCGCCGGCACGAAACGCAGCAGACCGGCTGCAGGCCCGATGAAGGTCACCTGCATCGATCGCAGCGGCGGTAGCGCTACTGCATGGCTTTGCATCGCGCTTGCCACGCCCAGCGCACTGAGCACACCGCCATAGGCAGTACGCCCTTGGCGCCAACTGTCAGGAAGCAGCAGCCCTTGTTCAACATCGAAGGAAGACAGCAGCTCACTCAACGTCGGCATTCGGAACTCCGCAGATTGGGGGGAGTGGATCAGTAAACCAGTGTAGCGGTCAGCGGCAGGCCATCCGGCCAACGCTCACGGCCACCCAGGCCATCAAGCTCGACCAGCACCGCGCCACCAAGGACGTGTGCCTCAAGCTGGGCGGCAAGTTGCAAGGCCGCAAGCAAGGTGCCGCCAGTCGCCAGCACATCATCCACCAGCAGCACGCGTGCGCCGGGCGCGGTTGCGCCCACGCTGACCTCGATGCGATCGCTGCCGTATTCCAGTGCGTATTCCTGCTTCAAGGTAGGCCCCGGCAACTTGCCCGGCTTGCGTACCGGTACGAAGCCCACGCCCAGTTCCAGTGCCAGCGCAGTGCCAAGGATGAAGCCGCGCGCCTCTACGCCCAGAACCGCCTGCAATCCAGCATCGCGCCAGGGCTCGGCCATGGCCTTGACCGCAGCGCGGAAGCAGGCGCCATCACCCAATAGCGGGGTGATGTCCTTGAACAGGATGCCGGGCTTGGGAAAGTCGGCGACGTCGCGGATCGGGCGCGACCATTCGGGTTGGGCGGAGGTGGTCATATCAGTCATTCGAAGAAGGGGTACTCAGGAGCTGCACGAGAGCATCGAGCAGCCGGCACGGTCGCGTGCCCATTCCGGGCGTTTGCCAGCAAATGCCTCGCGACCGGGCTGTTCGTCGTAAGGATGCCGCATCACCTCGAGCAATTCAGCAATCCCGGCCAGATCGCCTTGTTCGGCACGGTCGATGGCCTGCTGCGCCAGCCAGTTGCGCAGCACATAGCGGGGATTGGCGGCCTGCATGGCGGCATGACGCGCCTGTGGTGCCTGTGCGCTGGCTTGTACCCGCGCCGCATGCCGCAGCAACCAGTCGCTCAGTGCCGGCAGTACGCGTTCGCGGGCGGGCGCCGAGTAGAACGCCTCCTCCAGCACCGCAACGTCCGGGGCGCTGCTGTTGACCGCCGCCAAGGCACGGAATGCCAGCGTCATGTCCATCTCGCCGTCCTGCAGCAGTTGCTGGAACTGCGCCATCAGCTCGGCATCGCCCTCGCGGAACTCGCCCAGGCCGAGCTTGGCGACCAGATCCGCGCGTTCCTGTGCCGCATAGCGGTCGCGGAAGGCATCCAGACCCGCCTGCAACGGCGTCACCTCGGCAAACAAGGGCGACAAGGCCTGCGCCAGCCGCACCAGGTTCCAGTACGCCACCTGCATCTGCGTGCCAAAGCGGTAACGCCGGCCCTGCGCGTCGGTGGTGTTCGGTGTCCAGTCCGGATCGTAGTCCTCGACCCAGCCGTAGGGGCCGTAGTCCAGGGTCAAGCCGACGATGGACAGGTTGTCGGTGTTCATCACCCCGTGCACGAAGCCCACCCGCATCCAATGCGCCACCATCACCGCGGTACGCGTGCATACCTGAGCAAACCACTGCGCATACAACGCCTCCCCGCTGCCCTGCAGTTCGGGGAAATCACGGGCAATGCAGAACTCAACCAGTTGCCGCAGCAGGCCCACATCGCCACGCGCCGAGGGCAGTTCGAAGGTTCCAAAGCGAATGAACGATGGCGCCACCCGGCAGACCACCGCGCCAAGCTCGGCCTGCGGATGACCGTCGTAGAACATGTCGCGCACCACCGTATCGCCGGTGCCTACCAGGCTGAGCGCGCGAGTGGTCGGCACGCCCAGATGATGCATTGCCTCGGAGCACAGGAACTCGCGCAACGATGAGCGCAGCACCGCGCGGCCATCGGCACCTCGCGAATAAGGCGTTGGGCCCGCACCTTTGAGTTGAAGCTCCCAACGCTGGCCATTGGCCAGCAACTCGCCCAGCGAAATCGCGCGACCATCGCCAAGCTGCCCGGCCCAGTGGCCGAACTGATGGCCGCCATAGTTGGCCGCCCAAGGCTGCATGCCGGCGTACAGGGCGTTGCCGCCAAACACGTCGGCAAACTCCTGACTGGCGACGGTTGCTGGATCGAAGCCCAGCAGCGCGGCAACCTCGGGCGAATGCGCCAGCAGCTGTGGCGTGGCCACCGGCGTAGGCATCACCGCCGACCATGCGGCAGCCACCACCTCGCGGCGGCGCACCCCGGTTTCGGGGTCGCCGGGCAGCTCGCGGCGGAAGCGGTTGTCAAACTGCGGGGAGATGTCGTTCATCATCAGAAAGTGGGGCCGGACAGGCGCGGCCGCAAGCGCACGCAGCTAGCGCGTACCACCCACCAGATCCAACGCCCCACCGCGCTGTAGCGCGCGCTGAAACGCCGGCCGCAGGGCGATACGCGCCAGGAACGCCTGCAGCCGCGGATAGTCCGTCATCGAACCGGCACGCGCGGCGGCAGCCTGGATCGGAAAACTCATCTGGATATCGGCAGCAGTGAAGCGTTCGCCAGCGAACCACGCCTGTTGGCCCAAGGTCTGCTCCATCCAGCCCAGGTGCAGCCGCAGCTGCGGACTGATGAAGGTCTTCATCACCTTGTCGACAATGCTGTGCGCCACCGGCTTGGCGAAGAACGGCATCGGCGCCTTGCGCACCTTGGCGAACACCAGGCTCATCAGCAGCGGCGGCATCGCCGAGCCTTCGGCATAGTGCATCCAGTAGTGATACTGCAGGCACTCCGGCGCCTGCACCGGCAAGGGTTGCGGTGACAGGCTGCGCTGCAGGTCATAGCGGTCGGTCAGGTATTCGAGGATCGCGCCGGATTCGGCCAATACCAGCGTGTCGTCCTGCAGCACCGGCGACTTGCCCAGTGGATGCACCTTGCGCAGCTCTACCGGCGCCAACCAGGTCTTGGGATCGCGTTTGTAGCTGACCAGCTCGTAGGCCAGGCCCAGTTCTTCCAGCATCCACAGCACGCGCTGCGAACGCGATTGTTCCAGGTGGTGCACCGTGATCATCGTCGGCTCCAAGCAATCGAAACCGCATCCTACCCAACACCGGCAACACGCAGCGTCAGTCCCGCGCGAAGTCCAGATGAAGATCCGTCGCAGCCTGCGCCTCAAAACACGCACAAACAAAAACGCCGGAAGCTTTCGCTTCCGGCGTTTCAAGCAACCTTACGGTAGCAAGGGGTCGATTAGACCGCCTGCACCTGGTCAGCCTGCATACCCTTCTGGCCCTGCACGGCGACGAAAGTCACCTTCTGGCCTTCCTGCAGCGACTTGAAGCCGTTGCCCTGGATCGCGCGGAAATGCACGAACAGGTCCGGGCCGCTTTCCGGGGTGATGAAGCCGAAGCCCTTGGCATCGTTGAACCACTTGACAGTGCCGGTCTGACGATCAGACATGTACTAACTCCTGAAACATAAGTTGAAATAATCGCAGCCACCGGATATCGGGGCCGAGACTGAGTTGCAGGCGTTGGTAAAGCGGATCGATGAGCCGATCAAGAAGATCAACTGCATCAGGCCACGATTCACGGTGACCCTTGCAAGCACAGTGGGATGGACGATACGCGGCTTTGTTCCAAAAAGCGATATTTACCGTATTCAGAAATTCAATTTGATTCAGTTCGGCCATTAAGTGGCTGAAATCAGTCAATTTTCTGACGATAGCCGGGTTACGGCAAACTCGGCAAATCCAATAGACTGCGCGGCATGAGCCCCGAACACGCCGTTTCCGCCACCCGAATCTGGGTCGATGCCGATGCCTGCCCGGTGGTGATCAAGGAGATCCTGTTCCGTGCCGCCGAGCGGGCAAGGATCGAAACCGTCCTGGTCGCCAATCAATGGCTGCGCACCCCGCCCTCGCGCTTCATCCGCGCCATGCAGGTCGCCGGCGGGCCGGATGTTGCCGATGACGCCATCGCTGAGCGGGTCAACCCGGGCGATCTGGTGGTGACCCAGGACATCCCATTAGCAGCACGGGTGCTGGAAAAGAACGCCGTGGCGCTCAATCCACGCGGCGAGCTGTATACCGCCAACACCATTGCCGAACGGTTGTCGGTGCGCAACTTCATGGAAGAACTGCGTGGTGCCGGCGTTCAGACTGGCGGCCCGGCCACCTTGCATGCGCGCGATCGCCAGGCCTTTGCCGCCCAGCTGGACCGCTGGCTGGCGCAGCGACGCTGAGGCTCAGCCCAGCTCGCGTTCGCTGCGGAACGCACGCGACTCACCGCTGAGCGGGTCGATGAACGCCAAGCGGCGCGCCAGCAGCTGCAGGGGCTGACGATAGTCATCCGGCGCGCGTTCGATCACCTGCGGGTAATAGTCATCGCCAAGGATGGGCGCGCCCAACGCCGCCATATGCACGCGCAACTGGTGCTTGCGCCCACTCACCGGCTCCAGCGCGTAGCGCCAGGCCGCGTCGCCACGGGCGATCACATCGATGCGGCTCAGTGCATTGTCCTCACCAGCATGTTCGGCCATGCGGAAGAACGGCTCGCCGCGGCCAATGCAGCTGCTGCGCTGCAAGGGAAAGGCAAGTTCCGGCAAGGCCGGAGCCAGCGCCTCATAGCCTTTGTCGATGCGGCGCTCGGCAAACAGCCGCTGGTAGGCCCCGCGCGTGGCCGGGTTGCTGGAGAACAACACCAGCCCTGCGGTGCCGCGATCAATCCGATGCAACGGCGCGAGGTCGCGATTGCCGGTAACGGCCACCAGCCGCGCAAGCAGGGTCTGCTGCACGAACCGGCCGGCCGGGGTGACCGGCAGGAAATGCGGTTTGTCGGCCACCAGCAGGTGGTCGTCCTGGTAGAGGATGCGTTCGACGAAGGGCACCACGGGCTCGTCGGCAACCTCGCGGAAGTACTGGATCTCCTGCCCGGCCCGCCAAGGCTGCGCCGGCGCCAGCGGCTGGCCGTCACTGTCCAGCACCCTGCCGCGCGCAAACCGGTCCAGCCACTGCGCCCGGGCAACCGCCGGAAACCGCGCGCACAGGCCGTCCAGCAGGCTGGTCCACGGGCCTGGGGCGAGCTGCAGGCGGCTGGGCAGATCAGGGGCAGGCATGTCGAGTGGGGTCCGATGCAGGGCCAGGCATTATGATGGGCGGTCTTTGTACCCGGTATTCCCATGGCCCTCACCGCCACCATCCGCAAGGCCGAGCTGCAGATCAGCGACATGGACCGCGGTTACTACGCGACCCACAACCTGACCCTGGCCCAGCACCCCTCCGAAACCGACGAACGCCTGATGGTGCGCCTGCTCGCCTTCGCCCTCAACGCCGAGGACCGCCTGGAGTTCGGCAAGGGCCTGAGCAGCGAGGACGAGCCGGACCTGTGGCAGCTGGACTACACCGGCGATATCGAGCAGTGGATCGATCTGGGCCATCCGGATGAATCGCGCGTGCGCAAGGCCTGCAACCGCAGCCGTCGTGTGCAGATCGTCAATTACGGCGGCAATGCCTCCGATATCTGGTGGCAGAAGCAAGGCAAGCACCTGACCCGCTTCAACAACCTGTCGGTGGTCGACCTGCCCACCGCGTTTGTCGAACGCTGGGGTGAGCAGGTGCAGCGTGCGATGCGCTGGAGCGTGCTGATCCAGGATGGCGAGGTGCAGATCCTCAATGATCACATCCAGCTGGACGTGATCCCGGTCTGGCGCAAGCGCCCGGCGGAGTAAGCAGTCGTGGCAGACAATGTGACCCGCTGCGACGTACTGGTGATCGGCGCCGGCGCCGCTGGCCTGATGTGTGCGCTCACCGCCGGCCAGCGCGGCCGCATCGTGCAGGTGATCGACCACGCCAACAAGGTTGGCAAGAAGATCCTGATGTCCGGTGGCGGCCGCTGCAATTTCACCAATACCGGCACCACCGCAGCCAATTTCATTTCGGCGAACCCGCACTTCTGCAAATCGGCGCTGGCCCGCTACACGCCTTCCGATTTCATCGAGATGGTCGAGCGCCACGGCATCGCCTACCACGAGAAGGAACTGGGCCAGCTGTTCTGCGACATCTCCTCCAAGCAGATCGTAAGAATGCTGTTGGACGAGTGCAGTGCAGCCGGCGTGCAGATCCGCACCGATTGCGGCGTGCAGCAGATCGAGCGCGGTGCCGATGGTTTCCGTGTGCGCACCGCACAGGGGCTGTTCCACAGTGCTTCGCTGGTCATCGCCACCGGCGGGCTGTCGATTCCCAGCATGGGCGCCACTGGCTTCGGCTACGAGGTGGCGCGCAGCTTCGGCCATGAATTGCTGCCTACCCGTGCGGGGCTGGTACCGCTGACCCTGAGCGGCAAGCACCAGGAGCGTTTCGCCGAGCTCAGTGGCGTTGCCCTGCCGGTGGAAGCACGCTGCAACGGCCAGAGCTTCCGCAACTTCATGCTCATCACCCACCGCGGCATCAGCGGGCCGGCAATCCTGCAGATCTCCTCGTACTGGCAACCCGGCAACGACCTGCGCCTGGACCTGCTGCCCGATCACGACGCGGCGCAATGGCTGCGGCAGATGAAAAGCGAGCGCGGCGCCTCCGAGCTGCGCACGGTGTTGTCCGAGGTGATGCCGCGACGGCTGGCGTTGCGGCTGTGCGAGCAATGGCTGAAGGACAAGCCAATGCGCCAGCTCGACGAACCCGAACTCAAGGCCGCCGCCAGCCTGCTGTCCGATTTTCCGCTGGTGGCCAGCGGCACCGAGGGCTACCGCACCGCCGAAGTCACTCTGGGCGGCGTGGATACGCGCAAGGTGTCCTCGGCCACGATGGAGTCGCAGCTGGTGCCGGGCCTGCACTTCGTCGGCGAGGTGTTGGACGTGACCGGCTGGCTGGGCGGCTACAACTTCCAGTGGGCCTGGGCGTCCGGGCGCGCGGCCGGCATGGCCGCGTAAGCGGATTCATCCAGCCATGACGCGCGGCAACAGCCATCGCCCGCATACTGACCGGCAACCTGCAGGCGCATGCCTGACCCAACATTTGCAGCAGCCAAGGCAACGCACGCAAGGGAATGCGTCACAGGCAAACGACCTGCGCATAGACGCCACCGCCGTGCATCGTGTATTAAACCCCGTCCCCCGGGAGTCCTGAATGCAGAACGCCAAAGACATCACCTTGCGCTTGCTGATCGTTGACGACAGTGCCGAAAGCGCCGAGGCCATCGTCAGCACCTTGCGCAACAGCGGTATCGCGGTGCGCCCTTCCCGGCCGCAAAGCCCCGACGAGCTGAGCCAGGCCTTGAGCCAGCCCATCGATCTGGTGCTGGCAGCCAACTCTTACGCTATCCCGCAGCTGCTGCTGACCCAGCAGGTTGCCGCCAGTGGCAAGGACATTCCGATGATCCTGCTCAGCGACAGCATCGATGCGCAGATGCTGCTGGACTCGGCCGCCAATGGCATCCGTGCCATCGCCCTGCGCCAGCAACCAGACCACCTGCTGTCGGTGGTGCAGAACGAATGGACCGACCTGCAGGCACGCCGCGGCCTGCGCCGGATCGAGGCGCAGATGCGCGAGACCGAGCGCCGCTGCGATGCGCTGATCTCGTCCTCGCGCGACCCCATCGCCTACATCCACGAAGGCATGCACATCCGCGCCAACGAAGCCTATCTGGACATGTTCGGGTTTGAATCCTTCGACGACGTGGAAGGCATCTCGCTGCTGGACATGGTTGCACCGCAGCATGTCGAGAACTTCAAGCAGCTGCTCAAATCGCTGAGCAAGGGCGAGGCACCGCCGCCGCAGTACGCGGTGGACGCGCGCAACCAGGACGGCGACACCTTCCCGGCGACGATGGAATTCACCGCGGCGACGTATGAAGGCGAGAGCTGCTTCCAGATCGTGTTCCGCCGCCGCGAGGAGTTCGACCCGGAGCTGGCCCGCGAAGTGGAAGCCCTGCGCCAGCGCGACCAGGTCACCGGCCTGCTCAACCGCCCCACCTTCATGGTGCAGCTGGAGAACGCCGTGGCCCAGGTCGGCCGCGCCGAAGGCCAGTACGGTTTCCTGTTGGTCGAGCCGGATCATTACGCACGGCTGCTGCCCGATATCGGCCTGGATTCGGCCGATGCACTGATTGCCGCACTGGGTCGGAAACTGGCCGAAGCCATCGGCGATGATGCGCAGCTGGCCCGTTTCGGCGAGCACAACTTCGCCCTGCTGACCCACGGCGACTATGCACACACCGCCGCCATGGCCGAGCGCGTACGCGATGCGTTTGCCGCCTCGGTGTTCAGCATTGGCGAGCGCTCGGCCACCGTCACCGTCAGCATCGGCGGCGTGCAGGTCGGCGAAAAGATCGCCAGCGTCGGCCAGGTCCTGAACCGCGCCAATGACTGCGCACGTGCCGCGATCGAGCTGGGCGGCAACACGGTCAAGGTATTCGACCCTGGCGCTGCCGACCGCGTCGAGGAAGAGCGCATCCAGAGCTGGGTGCAGCGCCTGCGCGAAGCCGTGGCAGGCGATGGCTTCCAGCTGCGCTTCCGCCCGGTGCTGAACCTGATGGGCGAGCCGATCCAGCTGTACGACACCTCGCTGCAGATGGAAAACAACGGCGAGATGGTCGGCCCCGCCACCTTCCTGCCGATTGCCCAGGAGCACGAGCTGCTGGCGCCGATCAACCGCTGGGTGGTGGCCAATGCCATCCGCGCGCTGGGCGAGCGCCGCCGCGCCGGTCACCGTACCCACCTGATGGTGCGCGTCACCCCCGAATCGTTCTCCGACCCCGAGCTGCTGGCCGTCATCCGCAACGGCTTGCAGGCCGAAGGTGTGGAAGGCGCACAGTTGTGGCTGCAGATTCCCGAGGCCAAGGTATTCACCAACCTGCGCAACGCCCAGCAGTTCCTCAGCGACATCACCGCTATCGGCTGCAAGGTTGGCCTGGAACAGTTTGGCTCGGGCCTGGATTCCTTCCAGCTGCTGGCCCACTTCCAGCCCGGCTTCCTCAAGCTGGACAGCGCGTTCACCGCTGACCCGACCTTGGCCAAGGAGCAGTTGGAGAAGACCCAGGAAATCACCACCAAGGCACAGTCGGCAGGCATCCTGACCATCGCCGAGTTTGTGGCCGATGCATCGACGATGAGCTTGTTGTTCAGCGCCGGCGTTGACTATGTGGAAGGCGATTTTGTCGGCCCACCGACGGCTGAGATGGATTTTGAGTTTGGTTGATGGGTTGTTGCGTTCTGGCACATATGAAGCTGAAAGCTGCCCTCACCCCAACCCCTCTCCCGCAGGCGGGAGAGGGGCTTAGTGCACTACGAGCGCAAGCATTGCTAGCCCCTCTCCCGCACGCGGGAGAGGGGTTGGGGTGAGGGGAGCTTCTAGCTCAAAATCCCGGGACACTTCTGGCTAAAAAGCCCCCAAAAAAAGGCCGCGCAAAGCGCGGCCTTCTCACAACTACAAAAACAACAAACTCAAACCTCGACAATCCCCGGAATAGCCACATCCGGATTCACATCGGCGTCGTAATCCACGCCGTCGATGCCAAACCCGAACAGGCGCAGGAAATCAGCCTTGTAGCCAGCCAGGTCGCTGATCTCGTACAGGTTCTCATTGGTCACCTGCGGCCACAGCTCCAACACCTTGCTCTGCACTTCCGGCGCCATTTCCTTGTAGTCGGCACGCAGACGGCCTTCGCCGTCCACCAGCGCGATCTCACGGCCCTGCGCGTCCTGCAGCTGCTGGCGGATATGCTCTGCCGCATTGGCGCCGCTCTGCGGGCCGTTGTAGAGGATGTCGTACAAGGTATCGAGCTGCTCGATGCAGCCTTCGTGGGTACCCTGCTCTTTCATCACCTTGAACAGCAACGACAGATACAGCGGCATGGTCGGGATCGCCGAGCTGGCCTGGGTCACAACGGCCTTCAGCACCGACACGCGCGCATCGCCACCCAGGCTCTGCAGCTTGTCGCGGATGGCCAGCACCTTGGTGTCCAGGTCCTTCTTGGCCGCGCCGATCGAACCATTCCAGTAAATGGCCTGGGTGATCTCTTCGCCCACGTAGGTGAACGCGGTGGTGGTCGCACCCGGCGCCAGCACGCCGGCTTCCAGCAATGCGTCGATCCACATCTGCCAGTCCTCGCCACCCATCACCTGCACGGTGCCGGCGATTTCCTCGGCCGTTGCCGGCTGCAGGGTGGTTTCGGTCAGCACTTCCTTGTCGGTATCCAGGCCACGCAGGGTGATCGGCGCGCCAATCGGCTTGAGCGTGGAGCTGATGATCTCGCCGGTCTTGGGATGCTTGCGACGCGGCGCGGCCAGGCTGTAGACCACCTGATCGACCTGGCCCAGATCGGCCTTGATGATCTCGATGACCTTCTGCTTCACCTCATCGGAGAACGCATCACCGTTGACGCTGCGCGCATACAGGCCAGCCTGGTGCGCATACTTTTCGAATGCAGCGGTGTTGTACCAGCCAGCCGTACCCGGCTTGGTCTCCGTACCCGGGCGCTCGAAGAAGACGCCCAAGGTGGCAGCATCACTGCCAAAGGCAGCCTTGATGCGGGCAGCCAGGCCGTAACCGGTGGAGGCGCCCAGCACCAGAACCTTCTTCGGGCCGTTGGCCAGCTTGGGCTGGGCCTTGATGTAGTCGATCTGTTCCTTGACCGCCGCATCGCAACCAGTCGGATGGGTGGTGACGCAGATGAAGCCGCGCACACGCGGTTTGATGACCATGAAAACCTCGGTTGGCTAAACAGAAGACAGCAGCACAAACAGATTGCGCGCTGAACCGGGAGGATCGTAGTGCGCTGCCGCATCGAAAACAACCGACGCCACCGCATGGACCACCCTGCCCTCGCACCTATCACGGGCAAAAGAAAAGCCGCGCAGGGCGCGGCTTTTCAGCGAGGCAGTGCGGATCCGTCAGGGACGACGGGCCAGCTCTTCCTCGTCCTTGGCCTTGGGCAGCAGATCCTGCTTGGTGACCTTGAACGGGCCGATGCTCAGCAACGGCACCGCCACGATGATCGAGGAGATGACCACGATCACCGCACCCACCATGTGGGTTTCGGCCAGGCCTTCCATCGATTCACCGCCGAACAGGTACAACGCAAGCGCGGACAGGAAGAACAGCACCGCGGTGATAACCGTACGCGACAGCGTCTGGTTGATCGAACGGTTCAGCACTTCCAGCGGCTCCACGCGCAGGCTGCGGAAGTTTTCGCGCACACGGTCGAACACCACGATGATGTCGTTGATGGCAAAACCCATCACCGACAACATACCGGCCAACACGGTCAGGTCGAACTCACGGCCAACCAGCGACATGTAGGCGATGGTCAGGATCAGGTCGAAGAACGCGGTGACGCTGGCGACGATGGCGAACTTCCATTCGAAGCGGGCGGCGATGTAGATCAGGAAGCCGATCACCATGAACAGCGTGGCGTAGATGCCGTTCATCGCCAGGTCCTTGCCGACCTGCGGGCCAACGAACTCACCCGGCTGCACGGTGGCGACATTGTCCGCCGAGGTCACCGCGATGCGGACGTTCTCGGCAACCTTCTGTGCGGCATCGGCAGCATTGTTGTGCTCGCCATCTGGCGGCAGGCGGATCATCAGGTCATTGCCACCGCCGACGCTCTGCACCTGGGCATTGTCGAAGCCAGCCTTTTCCAGACGCTCGCGCACCGTGTCGGCGTTGACACTCTTTTCAAAGTGGGTGCGCACAACCGTACCGCCGGTGAACTCCAGCGCGTAGTTGAAGCCCTTGAAGCCGATGATGGCGAACGAGGCCAGCAGCAACACCACCATGATCGCGAGCACCGGCTTGCGGTGACTCATGAAGTCGATGTTGGTGTCGTTCGGAACGATGTGAAGTGGAAACAGTTTCATGCAAGGAGTTCCTTGGAAAACCCGCACCGGTGAGGTGCGGGTTTCTGCGAAGAGATTCGCGTCAGATGGCCACGGAGGTCAGCTTCTTGCGCTTGGCGTAGATCAGCGTCGCCAGAGCACGCGACACGGTGATCGCAGTGAACATCGAGGCGAAAATACCGATGATCATGGTCAGCGCGAAGCCCTTCAGCGGGCCGGTACCGAACGCGTACAGCGCCACACCGACGATCAGGCCAGTGAGGTTGGCATCGAGAATGGTGCCCGAGGCGCGCTCGTAACCTTCCGCGATGGCCTTCTTGGCCGGCATGCCCAATCGCAACTCTTCACGGATACGTTCGTTGATCAGCACGTTGGCATCGACCGACAGACCGACCGACAAGGCCAGACCGGCAAAGCCCGGCAAGGTCATGGTCGCGCCGAACATCGACATCACCGCCACCACGATCAGCAGGTTGAACAGCAGGGCCACCGAGGTGATCACGCCGAACATGCGGTAGTAGATGGCAAAGAACACCAGGGTGAACACGAACGAGAACACCACCGCCTTGACGCCACGGTCCACGTTCTCTTTACCCAGGCTCGGGCCGATCACGTATTCCTCGACGAAGTCCATCGGCGCGGCCAGCGAACCTGCGCGCAGCAGCTTGGCCAGGCCATCGGCCTCGGTCTTCTCCAGGCCGGTGGTCTGGAACTCCTTGCCGAACACACCATTGATGTTGGCCACCGAGATCACTTCTTCCTTGACCCGGAAGCTGCGCTGCTCGACACCGTTGACCATGGTCACCTGCGGAATCCGCTCGGTGTAGACCACTGCCATCGGCTTGCCGACATTGGCGCTGGTGAAATCAAACATGCGCTGGCCGCCAACGCTGTTCAGCGTCACGCTGACCGCCGGCAGACCGTTCTGGTCGGTGGAGGTGCTGGCCTTGACCATCTGGTCGCCGGTGACGATGGTGCGCTTGTTCAACAGCACCGGCATGCCGCGACGGTCGCGGTACAACTTGGCTTCCGGCGGAATGCGGCCGGTGCTGGCTGCATCTTCGGCATTGCCATCAACCACGGCGCGGTATTCCAGCGTGGCGGTGGCACCGATCATGCGCTTGGCTTCGGCGGTGTCCTGCACGCCCGGCAGCTCGACCACGATGCGGTCTTCGCCCTGGCGCTGGATGATCGGCTCGGCCACGCCCAGTTCGTTGACGCGGTTACGCAGGGTGGTCAGGTTCTGCTCGATGGCGCCGGAGGCGATCTGCTGCATTTCCGCCTGCGGCACGGTCGCGGTGATGCGCTCGCCATTCACCGAATAGGTGAAGGTCGGCTGTGCCTTGGCCAGCGCGGCACGCGCCTTGTCGGCGTCAGCGGCATTGGCCAGCGAAACCACGATGTCGCTCTCGCCACGGCGCTCGACCGAGCGGTAGGACACGCGGTTGTCGCGCAGCGTGGTGCGCACGTCTTCGGTGAAGGCTTCAAAACGCTTGTCCACCGCAGCCTTCTGGTCCACCTGCAGGGCAAAGTGCACGCCGCCGACCAGATCCAGGCCCAGCACCATCGGCTTGCCGCCGAGGTTGGCCAGCCAATCGGGAACGGTCGAGGCCAGGTTCAGGGCCACGGTGTAGTTTTCACCGGCCGTTTCACGCACCACCTCGTTGGCGCGCGACTGCGCATCCAGCGACGTCAGGCGAACGATCAGGTTGTTGTCGCCCTCCTGCTCCACCGACTTGGTGGCAACACCGGCCTCGCTCAGCGCCTTGCTGACACGCTCTTTCAGCGCATCATCAATCTGCCCGCCACGGTTGGCGGTGATCTGAACGGACGGATCCTTCTGGTAGATGTTGGGCAGCGCGTACAGCGCGCTGACCGCCAGAACGATCAGAATCAGGAAGTACTTCCAGCGCGGAAATTCAAGCATTGCAGGATCCTGCGTGACGCCTGTGCGGCGTCACGACGTGACGGAAAGGGATCAGTCTCAGGCAGCGGACTTCAGCGTGCCCTTGGGCAGGACGTTGCCGACCGAACCCTTCTGTACGCGGATGCGGACGTTGTCGGCAATTTCCACGGTGATGAAGTTGTCGCCGATGTCGGTGACCACGCCAGCGATGCCGCCGGAGGTCAGCACTTCGTCACCCTTGGAGATCTTCTCCAGCATTGCCTTGTGCTCTTTCTGACGCTTCATCTGCGGGCGGATCATCAGGAAGTACATCACTGCGATCAGCGCGATGGGCAGCAGGAAGGTGCCCATGCCCGGTGCGGCCGGAGCGGCCTGGGCGACGGGGAGCAGGATAGCCATGAGAGTCATTTTGTAGTCCTTGATGTTGGGCGGCACCCACCCGGGCCGGATGGCCTGCAGCAGTTACCGCGAAACGTGGGTCAGCCGTGAAGTATGCCACGCGCCCGGGAGCTAGTCCCGAGCCGTGTGAAGCGCCGCTACTCCCCCGACAACGCCGGAACGCTCAGGCCCCGGGCTGCATAGAAGGACTCGCGGAAGGCCTGGAAGGTTCCCGCCTCGATGGCCGCGCGCATGTCAGCCATCAGTTTTTCGTAATAGAACAGGTTGTGCAGGGTGCCCAGCATCGGCGCCAGCATCTCGTTGCAACGGTCCAGGTGGCGCAGGTAGGAGCGCGTGTAACCGCCGGTGCAGGCATGGCAGCCACAGCCGGGCTCGATCACGTCCATATCGCGTTCATAGCGGGCGTTGCGGATGCGAACGGTGCCAAACGAGGTGAAATAGTGGCCGTTGCGGGCATTGCGGGTAGGCATGACGCAATCGAACATGTCCACGCCACGGGCCACGCCTTCGACCAGGTCTTCCGGGCGGCCGACGCCCATCAGGTAGCGCGGGCGATCGGCCGGCAGGATGGGGTGCATGTGGTCGAGCATGGCGTTGCGCTCGTGCTCGGGCTCACCCACCGCCAGCCCGCCGATGGCATAGCCATCGAAGCCGATCTGCTGCAGGCCCTCGGCCGAGCGGCTGCGCAGTTCGGTGTGTACCCCGCCCTGCACGATGCCGAACAGCGCCGCATCATTGCCCATGGCGTCATGCGCGTTGCGGCTGCGCTGGGCCCAGCGCAGGCTCAGCTCCATCGATTTGCGCGCCACCGGCTCGGTGGCCGGGTACGGGGTGCATTCGTCGAAGATCATGACGATGTCCGAATCCAGCACCTTCTGGATCTTCATGCTCTCTTCCGGCCCCAGAAAAACCCGGGCACCGTCGGTCGGCGAGGCGAACGTGACGCCTTCTTCGGTGATCTTGCGGCGATGCGCCAGCGAAAACACCTGAAAACCACCCGAATCGGTCAGGATCGGACCGTTCCACTGGCAGAAACCATGCAGGCCGCCATGGTCGGCGATCACATCCAGCCCGGGCCGCAGGTACAGATGGAAGGTATTGCCGAGGATGATCTCGGCACCGAGCGCGCGCACCTGCTCGGGCAGCACGCCCTTGACCGAGCCATAGGTGCCCACCGGCATGAAGGCCGGGGTCTGCACGGTGCCGCGCGGGAAGGACAGCTGGCCACGGCGGGCGCGGCCATCGGTGTTCTGGAGCTTGAACTGCAATCTGGACATGGAAGCATTGAGGCGTCAGTTGCGCCAATTGTCGCGGATATGGACCGGCAGGGCGAACTTTCAGCCGAAACCGGTCAATCCGCGAAACGTACCGGCGCAGGATCGTGCCAGGCCAGGCCCACCTCGGCGCCGATCTCCGGCAGTGGACCGGGGCCGAAATCCAGCTCCAACCGCTCCCCTTGCGCCAGCCGCACCCAGCCACTGCTGCCGGGCCCCCGGAACACCACCGCCTCGACCCGCGCGCGCAAGGCCGCTGCCGGGTCCAGCTGCAGACTCTGCGGCCGCACCAGCACACGCCCGCCCTGCCCCGCGCCCAGTTGCGCGGCATCGATCACCGTGCCACGGCCGATGAAACCGGCCACGAAGGGGTCCAGCGGTGCGGCATACAGCGCCTGCGCCGTGTCCCACTGCAGCAGGCGGCCTTCGTGCATGACACCGACGCGGTCCGCCATCGCGAACGCTTCGGCCTGGTCATGGGTCACCATCAATACGGTGGTGCCGGCCGCCTTGAGCATGTCGCGCAACTCGCCGGCAAGGCGCTGGCGGGTGTCCACGTCCAGGTTCGAGAACGGCTCGTCCAGCAGCAGCAGGTCCGGCGCCGGGGCCAAGGCACGGGCCAGCGCCACGCGCTGCTGCTGACCGCCGGACAGCTCGTGCGGGTAGCGCTTATCCAGCCCCTGCAATGCAACGTGCTGCAACAAGGCCTGCACCCGCGCCTGGCGCTGTGCACGCGGCAACCCGCGCAGGCCAAAACCAATATTGGCGGCCACATCCATGTGCGGGAACAGTGCGTAGTCCTGGAACATCATGCCCACCCGGCGCTGCTCGGCCGGCAGCCCTTGCTGCGCCGTTGCCAGGCAGCGACCGACAAGTTCGATGCGACCGCGCTGCAGCGGTTCGAAGCCGGCGATGGCGCGCAGCACCGTGGTCTTGCCGCAGCCGGAAGCACCCAGCAGGCAACCGATCTGGCCGCGCTGCAATTGCAACGACAAGCCCTGCACCACCTGTTTGAAGCCGCCCGCAGTGGGATAACCGACCTGCAGACCGTCCAATACCAGTTGCGTCTCAACGTGCATTTTCCACTCCATACGCCGCGCCCGCGCGCGCCAGCAGAATCACCGGCAACAGGCCACTGACGACGATCAACAAAGCCGCCACCGCGCCTTCCTCGTAGGTGCCACGCGCGGCTTCGGCATACAACCAGGTCGCCAGGGTTTCAAAATTCATCGGCCGCAGCACCAGGGTGGCCGACAACTCCTTCATGGTGTCAACGAACACCAGCAACGCGGCAGCGGCCAGGGCCGGACGCAGCAATGGCAGATGCACCCGCCGCAGCATGCCTGCCGGCCGCTCGCCCAGATTGGCAGCAGCCTGATCGAGCGAGAGCGGAATGCGGGCCAGACCCGACTCGATACCGCCCACCGACACCGCCAGGAAACGCAGCGTATAGGCCAGCACCAGCATGCTCACCGAGCCCATCAGCAGCATCTGCGGCTGGCCGCCGAACACCACCAGCAGTCGGCTCGCGATGGCATCCAATCCGCCCAGCGGCAACAGCAGCCCGATGGCCAAGACCGTACCGGGGATGGCGTAACCAAGCGCAGCGATGCGACTACTGGCCGCCGCCACGCGCTGCCCTCGCCGCGCCTGCGCAAGGCGCAGCGTCCAGGCAACCAGCAGGCCGAGCACCATAGCGGCGAACGTTGCCAGCAATGCCACCCGCACGGTATTCCACAGCGCGACCAGCAACTGCGGCGAAATGCCAGCTACCTGCAGCCGCGCCACCGCTTCCCACAGCAGATAGGCCGCCGGCACCACAAAGCCCAGCAACACCGGCAAGGCCACCAGCAGCAGCGCCAACAACGCGCGGCCGCCGCGCAGCTGCTGCGGCTGCAACGGGCGCGGCCGCACCACGCTCGCATAGCGCTGCCGGCGCCGCCCATGCCGTTCCAAGGCCAGCAACAAGGCCACCACCAGCAGCATCGCCAAGGCGATCTGCGCCGCTCCAGCCAGATCACCACGGCTGACCCAGGTGGTGTAGATGGACACGGTAAGCGTCTGCACGCCGAGGAATTCGGAGGCGCCGATATCGTTGAGGGTTTCCAGCAAGGCCAAGGCCACACCTACCGCAATCGCCGGCCGCGCCAATGGCAAGGCCACCCGCCAGAACACCTGCAGGGGCGTGGCACCGAGGCTGCGCGCCGCTTCCAGCAAGCCGGCGGCCTGGGTCATGAACAGGGCGCGGGTGGTCAGGTACACATACGGATAGAGCACGAAACCCAGCAGCACGATGCAGCCGCCGAGATGGCGGATGTCCGGCAACCGGAACTGGCGCGGACTGTCGTAACCGAGCAGGTCACGGACAAGCCCCTGCACCGGGCCCAACGGGTGCAGGACATCCAGATAGGCGAAGGCAGCGATATAGGTCGGCACGGCCAGCGGCAGCAGCAAGGCCCAACTCAACAGCCTGCGCCCGGGGAATGTAAAGGCGGTCACCAGCCAGGCACTGCCGGTGCCCAGCACACAGACCAGCACGCCCACCCCCAGCAGCAACAGGCCGGTATTGAACAAGGCCGTCGGCAGCACATTGGCCCACAGGTGTGCCCACAGCCCGGCACTGCCATCGCTGGCGGCCCACGCCAACCCCAGTACCGGTGCCAGCATCAGTGCTGCCACCGCTACCGCGCCCAGCAGCCACGGATTCCATCGCCACGTCATCAAGCACTATCCATCACAAAGCAACAGGCCGGCCCCGTTGTGGCGGCGCCGGCCTGTCGGGAACCCGCAGGGTCAGTTATCGAAGCCGACCTTGTCCACCAGCTCGCTGGCCAGCTTGCGGTTGGCTACCACCTCGGCCAGCGGCAACGGGTCCACCTTCATCGGGCCGAAGCTTGCCACCACAGGATCCAGCGCCACGCCCGGCTTCACCGGATATTCGTAGTTGGCACGGGCGTACAGGCTCTGCGAGCTGTCGCTGACCAGATACTCCAGCAGCTTGACCGCGTTGTCGTGATTGGGGGCATGGCGGGCGACGGCGGCGCCGGAGATGTTGACGTGCGTGCCGGTATCGGCAGCGCTGGCAAACACCGGCCGCACTACCTGGATGGCATCGCCCCAGCTGCGCTGTTCGGAGCCTTCCTCGGCATTCTTCATGCGGCCGACGTAATACGCATTGGCAACGCCGATATCGCAGATACCGGCAAGAATGTCGCGGGCCACGTCGCGGTCACCGCCCGCAGCCTTGCGCGCCAGGTTGGCCTTGACGCCACGCAACCATGCTTCGGTCTTTTCCGCGCCATCGTGCGCGATCATCGCCGCGAACAGGCTGGTGTTGTACGGGTGCTGGCCGGAACGGATGCAGACCCGTCCCTTCCACTTGGGGTCGGCCAGGTTCTCATAAGTGAAGCCGCTCAGGTCCAGATCCTTGTCGGCGTAGACCACCCGGTCACGCAGCGACAATGCAAACCACTGCCCATCCGGCGAGCGCAGATGCGTCGGGATTGCAGCCTCCAGCACCGCTGACTTGATCGCCTGGGTGTGGCCGGCTTCGACCACGTCGAGCAGCCGGCCGGTGTCCACCGTCATCAGCACGTCGGCGGGTGAACGTTCGCCTTCGGCAGCGAGGCGCTCGGTCAAACCGTCTTTCAGCAATACCGTGTTGACCTTGATGCCGGTATCGGCGGTGAAGGCATCCAGCAGCGGCTGGACCAGGGCGGGTTCGCGCGTGGTGTAGAGGTTGACCTCACCAGCGGCGGTAGCTTTCTGCGGCGCGGCGGCAGAGGCAGGGTTGTCACCGGTCTTGGCGCAGGCGCCAAGCAGGACGAGGGAACACAGGGCAGCCAGATGGCCGGCGGCACGCTTCGGATGACGCATGGATTACTCCGGAAGTGGTCGTCGGAACCGACCACCATGGCCGGAAACGGATCAAATGAGAATCTATCTCATTTGATCCCTCCCTGCACTGCGTCAATCCGCCGCACCCTCGCCCGCCGGGAACAGCAGCATCGCATCGCCATAACTGAAGAAGCGGTACCTGTGCACGATTGCATGCGCATAGGCTTCGAACACCCGCGCCTTGCCGGCAAACGCACTGATCATCATCAGCAAGGTGCTCTCCGGCAGATGGAAGTTGGTGACCATCGCATCGACGCTGCGGATGCGGTAACCCGGCGTGATGAAGATCTGGGTTTCGCCGGCATAAGGATGCAGCTCGCCCTCGCGCATGGCGCTCTCCAGCGCCCTCACCACGGTGGTACCGACGCCGATCACGCGGCCACCGGCAGCACGGGTACGGCGCACCTGCTCGACCAATTCGGCGCCAACATTGAGCCATTCGCGGTGCATCACATGCTGGGACAGGTCATCCACCCGCACCGGCTGGAACGTGCCGGCACCCACGTGCAGGGTGATATGGCCGAACTGCACGCCGCCCTCGCGCAGGCGCGCCAGCAGCGGTTCGTCGAAATGCAGACCGGCAGTGGGCGCGGCCACCGCACCTACCTGCCTGGCGAACACGGTCTGGTAACGCTCGCGATCATCGGCGCCGGGTTCGCGGTGGATATAGGGCGGCAGCGGTAGCCGGCCTTCATGCACCAGCCAGGACTCCAGCGCCTCGGGGATGTCGAAACGCAGCACGTAGAACTCGCCATCGCGGCCCAGCACTTCGGCTTCGCCGCCGGCATCCAGCTGGATGAGGCTGCCGGGCTTGGGCGATTTGCTGGCGCCAATCTGCGCACGCGCCTGCTGGCCGCCCAACAGGCGCTCGATCAGGATTTCGACGCGGCCGCCACTGGCCTTCTGCCCGAACAGGCGCGCCGGGATGACACGGGTGTCGTTGAACACCAGCAGGTCACCGGGCTGCAGCAGATCCGGCAGATCACTGATATGGCGGTCGTCGAAAGCGCCTGGTGCTGGCGGCACCAGCAACAGACGGCTGGCCGAACGCTCGGCCAATGGTGCCTGGGCGATCAATTCCTCAGGCAGGTCATAGGTGAAATCGGACTTCTTCAAGGCCGGAACTTCGTACGGGGAGCCGGCTATTGTAGCTCCCGGCGGCCAGCAGCCCGGTATTTGGACGGTGGTGTGTTCATTGCCACCAACAACCGCCGCCCATGCCGCGTCCGTTCAGCGCTCAAACTTGGTCGAAAGAATGATCGCGCTGTTGGTCCGCTCCACCCCGTCAATCGCACCGATGGCGTCAGTCACCACATCCATCTCACTGACTCCGCCCACCACCACCATCGCGATCAGATCGTGGTTGCCGCTGACCGAATGCAGCGAACGCACCTCGGCGATGTCCCGCAGCGCCTTGACCACGGCCGGCATCTTCTTCGGCAGCACCGTGATCAATACGTGTGAGCGCACCTGGCCTTGTTCGTAGTCCTCATGGGTACGCACCGTGTAACCGGCAATCACCCCCAGCTGTTCCAGCCTGTCGATGCGGCTCTGTACCGTTGTGCGCGACAGCCCCAGCCGGCGGGCGATCTGCGCGGTGGAGGCGCGGGCGTCCTCGCGCAATACGGATAACAGGCGCTCGTCGGCGGGGGAAATATTCACATTGCTCACCAACTTCGTCGATTCGACGAAATTACCCGAAAATATGTCGAGATCATAGCTGCCATATGACCAGAATCTCCACATAATGGGTATATACAAGAAACTTCTGGAGATGAGCATGACCGTACTCGGCCCCCTCGCCCCGCTTCGCGCGCACGCCGGCAGCCGCCTGACCACAGGCCTGGACGACGCCAGCGTTGAACGCCTGGCCGCTGCTCATCCCGACCTGGCAGCCGCCATCCAGGCCGCTGCCAGCGAATACACCCGGATCAAGGCCGAAGCCGCCGATCTGCTGGATCTGGACGAGAAAGACCAGATCGACGCCATGCAGGCCGGCTTCGTCAATTTCTATGCCGACGACGCCATCGTCCCCTACATCGCCCTGGCCGCCAGCGGCCCGTGGGTGATCTCGCTCAAGGGCGCGGTGCTGTACGACGCCGGCGGCTACGGCATGCTCGGCTTCGGCCACACCCCGGCCGATGTGATGGCCGCAGCGGCCAAGCCGCAGGTGATGGCCAACATCATGACGCCCAGCCTTGCCCAGCGCCGCTTCGTGCAGGCCATGCGCAAGGAAATCGGGCACAGCCGTGGCGGCTGCCCGTTCTCGCACTTCATGTGTTTGAACTCCGGTTCCGAGGCCGTCGGCCTGGCTGCACGTATTGCCGATATCAATGCCAAGCTGCAGACCGACCCGGGTGCTCCACATGCCGGCGCAACCATCAAGCGCGTGGTGATCAAGGGCAGCTTCCATGGCCGCACCGATCGGCCGGCGCTGTACTCCGATTCCAGCCGCAAGGCCTATGACCAGCACCTGGCCAGCTACCGCGGCGAAAACAGCGTCATCACCGTTGCACCGTACGACGAAGCGGCGATGCGCAAGGTGTTCGCCGATGCCAAGAGCAACAACTGGTTCATCGAGGCGGTATTCCTGGAGCCGGTCATGGGCGAAGGCGACCCGGGCCGCGCGGTGCCGGCCAGCTTCTACAAGCTGGTCCGCGAGCTGACCCGCGAGCACGGCAGTCTGTTGCTGATCGACTCCATCCAGGCCGCACTGCGCGCGCACGGCACGTTGTCCTTCGTCGACTACCCGGGCTACAAAACGCTGGACCCGCCGGACATGGAGACCTATTCCAAGGCCTTGAACGGCGCGCAGTTCCCGCTGTCGGTATTGGCCGTGACCGAACACGCCGCCAAGCTCTACCGCAAGGGCGTGTACGGCAACACCATGACCACCAACCCGCGTGCGCTGGACGTGGCCTGCGCCACCCTCGCCCGGTTGTCGCCGGAAGTGCGCCAGAACATCCGCCTGCGCGGCGAGCAGGCCGTGCAGAAACTGGAAGCACTCAAGGACAAGCTCGGCGGCCTGATCACCAAGGTGCAAGGCACCGGCCTGCTGTTCTCCTGCGAACTGGCACCGCAGTTCAAGTGCTACGGCGCCGGCTCCACCGAAGAGTGGCTGCGCATGCACGGCGTCAATGTCATCCACGGCGGCGAGAACTCGCTGCGCTTCACCCCGCATTTCGGCATGGATGAAGAAGAGCTGGACGTGCTGGTCGACATGGTCGGCCGCGCACTACGCGAAGGCCCGCGCCGCGAACAGGCCAACGCTGCCTGATCTGCGCACGAGCAAAAGCAAAGCAAGAGTAAAAGCAAAAAGGCGGCCACGGCCGCCTTTTTGTTTCTCAAGCAACACAGCGCCGGCGCGCCTTCGCTCAGCGGCGCGGAACAATGATGGTGTTGCCAATCGGCGCCGGTTTGGCGAATAGCGCCTCTTAACTACCGGCAAGCGCCAGAACTCTCAAAGCATCAACCACAAGCAAGCGCGCACGCCTAGCGCGCCTGCGGCTGCCTGCCCCATGGTGCCGCAGGCAGCCGCCCATCACCGCCGAGCGCGAGCACTAGCCCTTGGTCGCGCCCACGCTGGCGGTTGCCACTGCAGACGAGGGCCGGCTGTCGCCGCCCAGCGCCTTGTAAATCCCGACCACGCCAACATTGACCGAGGCCTGCGCCTGCGCCAGTGCGTCGTCGGCCTGCAGCTTGTTGCGCTGTGCATCCAGCAAGGCCAGGAAATCCTCCGAGCCCTCGCGGTATTGCAACTCGGCCAGTGCTGCCGCGCGGCCGGCAGCTTCGGCCTGGTCCACCACGATGCGCAGGCGCGCCTGCTCCTTGGCGTAGCGCGTCAACGCATTCTCGGTATCCTCCAGCGCCAGCAGCACCGCCTTCTCATACTCGGCAGCGGCACCATCGGCCTGCGCCTTGCTGGCGCGCAGGCGCGCACGTACCGTGCCGAAATCGAACGCTGCCCAGCTGATCGATGGCGTCAACGACCACGCCTTGTTGTTGCCGTTGACCAGACCATTGGCATTGCCACCGAGAAAGCCGACGAAGCCACTCAGGCTGATGCGGGGAAACAGATCCGCGGTGGCCACGCCCACCCGCGCGGTTGCGGCAGCCAGGCGGCGCTCGGCCATCCGTACATCGGCACGCTGGCGCAGCAGGTCACTGGTATCACCCAAGGGCAAGGCCTTGGCGAACGCGGGTATCTCGCGCGGCTGCAGCAGTGCATCCAACGTGCCCGGACGCTGCCCCAGCAACACTGCCAGACGGTGACGCGACTGCACTTCGGCAACTTCAAGCAGTGGAATATTTGCTTCGATCGCCTTCAAGCGCGCGCGGCTGCTCTGCACATCCAGTTCGCTGCCTGCGCCGAGCTCGAGCCGGGTTTCGGTCAAGCGCTGGGTCTCGTGCAGATTGACCAGGGTGTCGCGGGCGACCGCAATCCGCTTCTGCGAGCCACGCAGCTCGAAGTAATTGCGCGCCACCTCGGCAGCCACCATCACCTGCGCATCGGCCAGACTGTCACGCTCGGCGCCCAGATCGGCGCGTGCCGCTTCGGCCGCACGCCGCTGCCTGCCGAACAGATCCAGTTCCCAGCCTGCATCGAAGCCGAGCTGGTAGGTTTCGGTAAAGACGCGCTCGCCGCCGACCAATGGATCGGGCTGCATGCGTCGATCCTGACTGCCGCCTGCGGTGACGTGCGGCAGCTGGTCCAGACGCTTCTCGACGAAGACTGAACGCGCCGCACGTACCCGTGCCAAACCAATCTGCAGGTCCAGATTGTCGCCTAGCGCGTCGTGCACCAGCTGCTCCAATACCGGGTCACCAAACTGCGCCCACCAGCTCGCCACCGGCGTTTCGACAGAGAATGCAGCGTCGCTTGCGCCGTGCAGGCTTACCGGCTGCATGGGCGGTGCCTTGTAATCCGGGCCAACGGTCATGCAGCCGGCCAGCAGAGCGCTCGCCATCGCGGTTACCAGAATGCGCGTTACCATGGCAGCACCTCACCCAGGTAGCTGAAACTTCCGGTCGGGCCATCAGCGCCGATCAGCGCCATGGCTACGCTGGTACGTGCACCCTCGGCCACGTCCATTTCACCCTGACCAGCGTTCATGTCGGTCTTGACGTAACCCGGGTGCACCGCGTTGACCTTGATCGGGCTGTGGCGCAGTTCATGTGCCAACTGCAACGTCCAAGCATTGAGCGCGCTCTTGGAAGCGTTGTAGGCCGGCGCCAGGAAACCGTAGATCGCTGAGCCCGGCTGCGCATGCAGGGTCAGCGAAGCCAGGATGCTGGACACATTGACGATGCGGCCGGCCGGTGCCTGGCGCAGCAGTGGCAGCAAGGACACGGTTACTTCAACCACGGCGAACAGGTTGGTATCGAAGGTACTGCGCCAGACCGCCTGCGACTGCCCGCTGGCGCCTTGCTTCAGGTCATCGATCAACACGCCGGCATTGTTGACCAGGATATCCAGGCGACCATGCCGCTGCTGCACATGTTCAAACGCCACCGCGATGCTGTCCGGATCATTTACGTCGAGCTGTATTGCCTCCACCGGCAGGCCTTCGGCCTGCAGTTCCAGCGTGCGTGCAACGGCAGCCTGATAGTTGCGCCCGGCCAGCAGCGTATGCACGCCTGCGCTGGCCAGCTGGCGCACGGTCTCAAGCCCGATGCCTCGGGTGGCGCCGGTGACCAGTGCGATTTTTGTGCTTGGGTTGTTCATTGCTTGTCCCTTGGGGAATGAGTTGATGCCGCGCGGAACTGGGTCATGCCGCAGCAGCATTCCAGTCGTGGCCGAATGGCGCGGGAGGCAGATAACTACCGCCTCCCGCTGCCGCTTATCCGGCCTCAGTGATGCAGGGTTGATTCACCGTGCTGGACCAGCTTGCTATGGCCATGGCGCGACATGAACTTGCGCAATGCCACATAGAACACCGGGGTCAGGAACAGGCCGAACAAGGTCACGCCCAACATGCCGGCGAACACCGTGATACCCGTTACCGAGCGCACCTCGGCACCTGCGCCATGCGAGAACACCAGCGGCACGGTGCCGGCGATGAAGGCGATGGAGGTCATCACGATCGGCCGCAAGCGCAGGCGACAGGCTTCAAGTGCGGCCTCGACGATGCCCTTGCCGCCCATCTCCAGCTCGCGGGCGAACTCGACAATCAGGATGGCGTTCTTACATGCCAGACCCATCAGCACCACCAAGCCCACCTGCACGAACACATTGTTGTCACCGCCGGTCATCCATACGCCGAACAAGGCCGACAGCAAGGTCATCGGTACGATCAGGATCACCGCCAGTGGCAACGACCAGCTCTCGTACAGCGCCGCCAATACCAGGAAGGCCAGCAGGATCGACACCGGGAACACGATGAAGGCAGCCTTGCCCTGGGTGGCCTGCTGGTAGCTCAGGTCGGTCCATTCGGTCACCATGCCGGCCGGCAACACCTGCCCTGCGATTTCGGTGAGCTTGGTCATGGCCTGCGCCGAGGACAGCATGCGCGGGTCCGCTTCACCGGCCAGATCGGCCGCCGGGTAACCATTGAAGCGCAGCACCGGGTCCGGGCCATAGGTTTCCTTGATGGTGACCATCGAGCCAATCGGCACCATCTCGCCGCGGTCGTTGCGGGTACGCAGCCTGCCGATGTCTTCCACGCTGTCACGGAACTGGCCATCGGCCTGCGCGATCACCTGCCAGGTACGCCCGAACTGGTTGAAGTCGTTGATGTACGCCGAACCCAGGTAGGTCTGCAGCGTGTCGAACAACTCGGTCAGCTGCACGCCCTGCGCCTTGGCCTTGACCCGGTCAACCTCCGCGTCCAGCTGCGGCACGTTGGCCTGGTAGCTGGTGATCGGATAGGCCATGCCCGGGGTCTGCGACACTGCACCCTGCATGCCCTGCAACGCATTCTGCAATGCGCCGTAACCCAGGTTGCCACGGTCCTCGATGAACATCTGGTAGCCGTTGCCGTTGCCC
This sequence comes from Stenotrophomonas terrae, assembly GCF_039674165.1. GTDB lineage: Bacteria > Pseudomonadota > Gammaproteobacteria > Xanthomonadales > Xanthomonadaceae > Stenotrophomonas > Stenotrophomonas terrae_A. Next base: position 21,856 of record NZ_JBDJMY010000012.1, on the reverse strand, counting down.
AGGCCCAGGATCGGCGGCGGCATCATCGAGAAGGAGAAGCCCTCCTTGAGGCCGGCGATCTTCTGGTTGATCTCGGCATTGATCTGCGCGGCGGTACGGCCGTGGCGTTCACTGAAAGGCTTGAGCGGAATGAAGGCCACACCGGTGTTCGGCGTATTGGTGAACTGCAGGGCATTCAAGCCGGGGAAGGAAATGGTGTGGGCGACACCCTCGGTTTCCTGGGCGATCTTTGCCACCTTGCGCAACATTGCATCGGTACGCGCAACCGAGGAACCTTCCGGCAGCTTCACACCGGCGATCAGGTACAGCTTGTCCTGGGTGGGAATGAAGCCCGGCGGCACCAGCTTGAAGATCAGCCCGGTACCCACCAGCAACACCGCATAGACCACGAACACTGCACCGCGACGGCCAAGAATCGACGCGACGCTGCGCTCATACTTCTCCGAGCTGGTCTTGAAGAAGCGGTTGAACGGACGGAATATCCAGCCGAACAGCTTGTCGATCACCCGGCTCGGTGCATCCTTGGCCGCACCGTGCGGCTTGAGCAGACGTGCTGCCAGCGCCGGCGACAGGGTCAGCGAGTTGATCGCCGAGATCACCGTGGAGATGGCAATGGTTACCGCGAACTGCTTGTAGAACTGGCCGGTGACGCCCGACAGGAAGGCCATCGGCACGAACACCGCACACAGCACCAGCGCGATCGCCACGATCGGACCGGAAACTTCCTTCATTGCCTGGTGCGCGGCGGCGGTTGGCGACAGGCCTTCCTCGATGTTGCGTTCGACGTTTTCCACCACCACGATCGCGTCATCGACCACGATGCCGATGGCGAGCACCAGCCCGAACAGGCTCAGCGTATTGATCGAGAAGCCCAGCAGGTACAACGCCGCGAACGTGCCCACCACCGACACCGGCACCGCGATCAGCGGAATGATCGATGCGCGCCAGGTCTGCAGGAACAGGATCACCACCAGCACCACCAGCGCGATTGCCTCCAGCAGCGTGCTTATCACAGCCTTGACCGAATCACGCACGAAGATGGTGGTGTCGTAAACCGCTTCGTACTTCACGTCGGCCGGGAAGCTCTTCTGCAGCTCGTCCATCTGGCCGATCACCGCGTCGCGGATATCCAGCGCATTGGCACCGGGCGACTGGAAGATGCCGATGCCGACGGCGTTCTTGCCATCCAGCTGCGAACGCATGGTGTAGTCGCCCGCACCCAGCTCGATGCGTGCCACATCCGACAGCCGCACCACTTCGCCGTCGGCACCGCTCTTGAGCACGATGTCACTGAACTCCTGCTCGCTGCGCAGGCGCCCCTGTGCATTGATCAGGGTAAGGAACTGGCTGTTGGGCATCGGCTCGGCACCGAGCTGGCCAGCCGAGACCTGCACGTTCTGCTCGCGCATCGCCCGCACCACATCGCTGGCGGTCAAGCCGCGTGAGGCCACCTTTTCCGGATCCAGCCAGGCACGCATGGCGTAGTCACCGCCACCGAAGATCTGTGCATCGCCGACGCCGGGAATGCGGGCCAGCCCATCCTTGACGTGCAGGCGTGCGTAGTTGCGCAGGTACAAGGTGTCGTAGGTACCCTTTGGCGAGGTCAGGTGCACGACCATCAGGAAGGTCGGCGACTGCTTCTGGGTGGTCACACCCTGGCGCCGCACATCCTCAGGCAGACGCGCCAGCGCCTGCGCTACGCGGTTCTGCACCTTCACCGCAGCCTCGTCCGGATCGGTGCCGGGACGGAAGGTGATGGTCATCTGCAGCACGCCGTCGGAGCCGGCCACCGACTTGAAGTACATCATGCCTTCGACGCCGTTGATGGCTTCTTCCAGTGGCGTGGCCACGGTCTCGGCAATCACCTTCGGGTTGGCACCCGGGTAGACGGTGCGCACCACCACCGATGGCGGCACCACGTCGGGAAATTCACCGATGGGCAGGAACGGAATGCTGACCAGCCCGGCAGCGAAAATCATGATCGACAACACCGCCGCGAAGATCGGTCTGTCGATGAAAAACTTGGAAAAGTCCATGGGGAATTCCTTGGAGAGCCGGCGCCGGGCTGCAGTCGCCCTGCCCGCACCCGCAAGGGCGCAGACAGCGACGGCCGGCAGCCGCGCCGGCAAACGTGGTTGGCGGCTTAGTTGATGCTGCTCACGGCCTGCGGAGGTGCGGCGGCGGCCCGTTGCATGGGCACCGGCTTGGCCTGCACCGGCATGCCGGGCATGAACACCTTCTGCACGCCGTCGACGATGACCTTGTCGCCAGCGGCAAGGCCGTGTTCGACGATGCGCAGGCCTTCGGCGTTGCGGCCAAGCTGCACGTCACGCCGTTCCGATTTGCCGTCCTTGTCCAGCACGTAGACGTACTTGCGGTCCTGGTCGGTCAGCACTGCCTTGTCGTCCACCAGCACAGCCTGGAACTGCCCGCTGCCCAGCAGCCGCACGCGTGCGAACAGGCCGGGGGTGAACTCGCGGTTGCTGTTTTCCAGCAGCGCACGCACGCGGATGGTGCCGGTGCTGCGGGTCACCTGGTTGTCGAGGAAGTCGACCTTGCCTTCGTGCGGGAAGCCGTCCTCACCGCTCAGGCCAACCTTTACCGGCAGGGCCTGGTCGCGCTCGCTCGGGCGCTCGCCGTCGCGTGCCATCTGCGCGTAACGCAGGTAGGTGGATTCGTCGGCGTCGAAATAGACGTGCACCGTATCCAGCGACACCAGCGTGGTCAGCACACTGGCGGCGTCGCCTGCGGTGACCAGGTTACCGGCGGTGACCATCGCGCGCCCGGCGCGGCCGTTGATCGGCGCGCGCACCTGGGTGAACTCCAAGTTGAGCCGCGCGGCATCCAAAGCGGCCTGCGCCGCCTGCACCTGCGCACCGGCCTGATCGGCGCTGGCCCGGCGCTGCTCGGCGGTTTCCGTGGCGATGGCCTGCTGTTCGGCCAGGCGACGCGCGCGTTCGGATTCACTGCGGGCCAGCGTGGCCTGGGTGCGTGCGCGGTTCAACTCGGCCTGGGCGCGGTTGAATTCGGCCTGGTAGCTGCGCGCGTCGATGGTGAACAGCACGTCGCCCTTCTTCACCTCCTCGCCTTCGACATAGTTGACCTTGTCGATATAGCCGGAGACGCGTGGGCGCAGTTCCACGCTCTGCACCGCCTCCACGCGGCCGCTGAATTCGTCCCACTGGGAGATCTGCTTGATCAGCACCGGCGCGACGCTGACTTCGGGCGGCGGCGGTGCGGCGTTTTCTGCGTGGCCGCCACTGCAGGCGGCAAGCACGGCCAGGGTCAATGCCGACATGCTGGCCAGCGCGGCACGTCGAAGCACTGGTGATTGCGAAATACCTTTCATTTCATTCTCCAAGGGGGGAGGTAATCAGGGGACAGAAGGACAACAGCGTCAGCTTCGACATCGCAGCGCCGGCGCCGGATCGCGCGGGCGTTTGCGCTGCACTGCGGGAAGTTGCGAAAACCTTGTGCGGAAAGTGCGCATCACTGTCCCGCCCGCGGAAATTTTTGGACCATCCATGGGACAACGGCGCGCAGCAGCGTGCGCAGGAGGCCGGCTACTGGTCCTTTCGAGTGCGCCGAAGGCAGCCCCGTGGCGACATCCGACAGGGCTTCAAACTGCAGTGGATTCAAGCGATTGCCTGTCATCCCTGCACGCAGAACATTGCTGTACCTGGGTTCGCGGCGGGGCGTAGGCAGGGTCAATGGGGAGCGCATACGCATGGCAACTTGTCCGTCGTGAACACAGGCGTACAAGGTAGGCCTCAAATCCATACTTGATTAGTACGAATTCAAGGGAATAATCATCCCGTCGCCGGCACAATTCCGCTGCCGCTAGGGTTCTCCCATGGCCAATGATCTCAACGACACCCTGATCTTCGTCAAAGTTGTCGAACAGGGCAGCTTCACCGCTGCCGCGCGCCTGCTCGGCCAGCCCAAGACCACGGTCAGCCGCAAGGTGCAGGAGTTGGAAACCCGCCTGGGTGCGCGCCTGCTGCACCGGACCACGCGCCGCCTCGGCCTGACCGAAGCCGGCACCGTCTACTACGAGCATTGCCAACGTATCGCCCGCGAGCTGGACCAGGCCGAGAGTGCCGTCAGCCAGCTGCAGTCGGGGCCGCGCGGATGGTTGCGTTTCACCGTTCCGTATTCGATTGGCACAAGCTGGATTGCGCCACTGCTGGGCCAGTTCCAGAGTGCCTACCCGGACATCCGCGTGGACATGCACCTGGGCAACGAAGCCATGGACCTGATCAGCGGTGAAGTGGATATGGCGCTACGGGTCGGCCCGCTGCCCGACTCCAACCTGATCGCGCGCAAGCTGGGCAGCCTGCGCACCCAGGTATTCGCCAGCCCGGCCTACATCGACCTGCACGGTGAACCGCAGCACCCGGATGAACTGCAATTCCACCGCACCTTGGCAGTGCGCAAGCCGCAACACGGCCAGAACCAGCGTTTCACCTGGGCCTTGGCCGAGCACGGCGGTGACATGCGTGAGTTCACCGTCAATCCCCTGCTGCTGGCCAACGACCCTTCAGCACTGAACGCACCCATGGTCGCCGGCGAAGGCCTGGTGCTGAGCAGCGACGTGATGGCCAAGCCCTTTGTCGAAGCCGGCCTGGTGCGGCGCGTGCTGCCGGGCTGGACCGGCCCGAACTACGACTTCAACGCGGTCTTTGCCGGTGGCCGCCTGGTGTCGCCGAAGGTGCGTGTTTTCATCGACTTCCTGGTCGCCAAGCTCAACTTCGACGCCAACTACATGCTGCTGCAATGCCCAAACGCCAAGCGCCTGGCCGATATCGAGCAGGAATACCAGCAGCGTTCCAAGGCCCACCCCAAGCTGCGCATCGTCGAAGCGCTCAGCGCCTGAGTTGCGCCCCAATAAACAGCAACGGCGCCAATGAAGGCGCCGTTGCTGTTGTGACATCCATCGATCAGGCCGCCTGCCGGCGATGCGCTGCCGGCAAACTCAGTAACCGCGGTAATACGGCCACAACGGTACGATCTGTACTTCCTTGCAGCCGTCATAGCGGCTGCAGCTGCCGAAGTAACCCGGGCCCGAATAACGCTGGCGGGCGTCGCGGTTGTACGGGCTGTTGTAGAAATCCGGACGCGAAAAATGGCCGGAGCCAAAATAGCGGTATGGCGTGGCGCCGATACTGGATTCGCTCTGGAAGTTCTGCGCCAACGCCGGCGTACCGTCGTTGTCCACATAGCCGTTTTCGTTGTCATAGCGAACCAGACGGTAATACACCGTCTCGCCACCCTGCTTGCGGCTGTGCAGCTGCTCCATGCGCCCACCGCCAGCATCGGCGTAAGCCTTGCCGCCCTCGAACAGCACTTCGCTGGGGTTGACGAATTCTTCCTCCAACGGCGGTGCCGCCGCGGCTCCCGCTGACAATGCAACCAACATGGCCGCTACGGCCACCTTGCTCCAAGCCTTACCCATAATGCGCATGACCACCCTCCTTGATTGGGCACCTGCCTCTGACGACAGCCCGCCGTGATCGCCCAGCCAACCCCGTGGCCGGGCCGTCATTGCTTCCAGTTGCCATCACCCAACGCCCGCAACTGCGGCACGCGCGCGATGACACATCGGGACAAATCCGCGTTCATTATAGGGGCAAGCCAAAGGCACAGCCGTGAAGCAGGTCGATACTCAGGGCCTGCCCTGGGCGCGATAGCCGGCCATCGCCTGATCGATCACCTGCCGCGCCTGCGCCGCATCGCCCCAGCCGTTGAGCTGGATGTCCGCCCCACCCGGCAACTGCTTGTAGCTGCGGAAGAACGCCTCGATGCGTTGGACTTCCATCGCCGGCAGGTCATCCAGGTCGTGGACCTTGGCATAGGTTGGATCAACGGCATCTACCGGCACCCCGAGGATTTTCTCATCGGCCTGGCCCTTGTCGCGCATCCGCAGCACCGCCACCGGCCGGAATCGCAGCACCGCACCGGCCTGGACCGGAAAGCGGGTCAGCACCAGCGCATCCAGCGGATCTCCATCGCCGGCCAGGGTCTGTGGCATTGCCCCGTAATTGGCCGGGTAAGCCACCGGCATCGACAGGAAACGGTCCACCTGCAGTTCGCCATGCGCGCCGAACTCATACTTGATCGCGCCACCGGCGGGGATTTCCACCGCCAGCAGCACTTCCTGCGGGGCGTTCTCCGCTTGCGGCAATGCAAACGGATGCAGCACCTGCGCGCCGGCCAACAGCGGCGAAACCGTGGCCAGCAACATCGCACCCACACGCATCAGCACGCGGCTCATCGGTTCATTCCCAACACCGGTCATCGCGGCCCTTCGGCGAGAGCGGCCGCGGGCAATCGCGTTGTGGAATGCGCCCGTCGGTGATCTCGCTGAAGTGCTTGCCGCCCTGTGCGTCACGGCTGATCTGGAACGCGTCATACAGGCGGCCGGTAGCGGTACGCGCTTCGTAGCGTAGGCCCTTGTCGTCCAGCCGCAATACCTGGAACAACTGCGTGTCCTCGGCAGTGGGCTTCATCGTCGCACGCGCCTGCGGCGACAGCCGGTACTGCTTGGGGCCGGCCACCGATGAGATGTACTGCGGCAAGGCGGCTCCGTCGTCGGCGCGGCGGCCGTAGGTGTGGTCGTGGCCCTGCAGCACCAGATCCACCTTGTGCTGCTGCAGGACCGGACGGATCTCGCTGGCAAGTACCGAGGTATCGCGTTCTGCACGCAGCGGATACAGCGGCTGGTGCACGACCACGATATTCCACACCTGCGCGCTGTCCTCCAATACCTTCTGCAGCCAGCTTGCCTGCGCCTTGGCGGTGCCCAGATCCAGCGCCGAGGTGCCATCCAACACCACCACGCGCAGGCCCTGATAGTCGAACCAGTAGGTCGTGCTGGCGGTGGCGGCAGCGCCATTGGCCGGCAGTGCGAAGGTCACCGGCCAGTGCTTGCCGAGCACCCGCCGCTCCTGCGGCGTGTCTTCGAATTCCTCGAAGTACTCGTGGTTGCCGGCCGCCGGGGCGATCGCCATACCCGGCAACAGCCAGCCGCCGGCGGCGAACCACTCGCCCCACTCGTTGTCATCCTCGCCATCGCCACCGCTGACCAGATCGCCGGCAAACAGGGTCAGCCGCGCATCCGGCGCGGTCTGCCAGCCTTGGCGAATGACCCGGCTGACATGACTGAGGTTCTTGTTCTGGGTATCGCCGAAGTACAGCACGGTCAGCGGCTCGCCCGCCGCAGCGGCCGTGCGGAAGTGCTGCCACGCGCTCCAGGTGCCCTGCCCCTGCACGCGATAGGCATACAGGGTGTCGGCCTGCAGACCATCGATGACGGCACGATGATGCTGGCTGTTGCCGTTCTCGGTCTGCAAGGCCTGGCTGCTTGCGCGCAGCTGCCGCACTTGACCCATGTCCGGCGAATCACCGGCCACGGCCAGCTCCAGCACCGGCGGCTGCGCCAGCGGTGCGGTACGCCATGCCACCGCAAAACCGCTGCTTGCGTCCTGTGCCGGGGAGGCGACGATGCGATCCGGGAAGCCACTGGCCGCATAGTGCTGGCTACCCGCCGGCACCTGCGTATTGGGCTCGGCGGCTGGAGCTGCCCCCACCGCTCCAGCCGCGCCGCTCAAAGCTGCGCCGATCAGGGCAGCCAATAACAGCCGCTGGCTCACACGCTGGGCCCTCACTTGCTGCAGTCCTGCGGCAGCGACAACGCCGTGGCGATGTCACGCCAATCGAAGGCCACCACGCCCTGATCGTCATGCACCGCGTACAAGGCGCCCTGCGGGAAGCGCGCCGAGACCTGCTGGCTGTTCCAGATACCGTCGGTGTTGGCCACGGTATTGCCATGGAACGAGCCCACCGGCGCCAACGTCTTTCGATCGAACAGATGGAAGGTGCTGCGCTGCTTCCCCTGCTCGGTGGTGATCCACCAGCCGCCATCGCCGCAGGTGCGCAACATCACGCCTTCGGCCTGCGCCTGGAACAGGCCACGGCCAAAGGTCTGACCGCTGAAATCACCGGCCAGGTTGTAGACCTTGAACTCGCTGGCGTAGGTTTCATCTTCCTCGGCAATCAGCAGACGGTCGTTGGCCGGATCGCCCCAGATCGACTCAACCACGCGCAATGCGCCCTTGGGCGAGCTGTCGCCGATGCTGCGCACCAGCTTTGCCTGCACCGTGCCGCCCTCAATGCTGACGTGATAGCGGCGCACGCGCTCGTTCAAGCGCTCCAGCGCCGGCAGGATGTCGTTGCCGGCCGCATCCTCGCCATCGTCGTAGGAATCGGTGACATACAGGTCATAGCCGCCCTGCACAGGGTTCACCCACAGGCCATAAGGCTTGCGCAGATCGTTGCCCGCGAACACACCCAGCGGCTTGAAGTCCGGCAACTGCAGCACCTGCACGCGGTGGTTGTCGCGCTCGACGATGAACAGCAGATCGTCCTGCACGGCGATGCCGTTGGGGCGATCGAACTGGCCCAATGCCGTGCCGGTGCTGCCGATGTCACGCAGGTGTTTGCCGGTCTGGCCGTCATAGACCACCAGCTTGTCGGTGGCCTTGGCGGTGGCGATCAGCCACAGCTGGCCGTCGGCGCCGCGCCAGCTGGCCGGCGAATCGATGTTGTCGGCCGGCGTCATCGGGGTCAGGAAGGCTTCCGCCACCAACTTCGGCGGCGCGGCGGTGGCGCCTTCGGCAAGATCGGCGGCGGTCGGCGGCGTCGCCGACCGCGGTGCCGGGTGACAGGCACCGAGCACCAGCGCCATTGCCGTGCAGAGCAGCGCGGCCCTCACAGTGCCACCTTCACGCCGACGGCGTAGGTGCGGCCGTATTCCTCGTTCTGCAGGGTGCGCGAGCGCACGCCCTGGTACAGCTCCAGCGGCTCATCCAGCAGGTTGGAGGCCTCCAGGTACAGGCTCACGTTCTTGCTGAGCTTGTAGTCGAAGCTGAAATCAAGCTGGGTGTGCGGGGCGACATAAATATCAAAGGCACGGCTGTCGCCGATGGTATCCAGGTATTCGCTGCGGTACACACCGGCCAGGCGCGTGCTCAGGCCGCCCCACTCATAACCGATATGCGCGCTGTAGATGTTCTTGGAGGCACGCGGCAGGTTGAAGTCATCACGCTCGCGGCCAGCAATGCCCGGATCGAAATCGGTATCCAGCCAGGTGCCGCTGGCGCCGAGCAACAAGCCCGCCCATGCACCCGGCAGGAAGCTCAGCTGCTGCTGCCAGTTGAACTCGGCACCAAACACCCTGGCCTTGTCGCCATTGATCGAGCGGGTGACGTCGAAGCCCGGATATTGCGGGTCATTGTCGGTCACCGTCTGCACGATATAGCCATCAATGGATTTGTGGAACAGCCCCAGCGAGACGATGCCGCTGTCGCCCAGATAACGCTCGAACGAGAAATCCAGGTTGGTGGACTCGTACGGGTCCAGGTTCGGATTGCCGATACGCGCTTCTTCATCGTCGCGGTTGACCGCCAGGCGCGGCGACACATCACCAAACGCAGGGCGCGCCACGGTCTTGTTGACCGAACCACGCAGCACCCAGTTGTTGTTGGTGTCATAACGCAGGTGCAGGCCCGGCAGCACGCTGCTATAGCTGCTGTTGGCAGTACGCGGGGTGACGCTGACGGTCTTGCCATCGGCAGCAACATCCACGTCGTTGCCGGTGGCATTGAACTGCGTGTTCTCCACACGCACGCCGCCAATCACGCGCAGCGCGCCGATATCCCAGGTGCCCATCGCATAGGCCGCAAGGATGTCTTCGTTGGCTACATAGTCCTCTTCCAGCGAGGTCATCAGGTTGCCAGCCACATCGCCGGACTTCGCGCTGTACTTGCTGCCGTTGGCAGCCCACCAGGCGCGCATCGCCGCCGAGCTCATGCCCTGGCCAAGGCTGCCACCACGGTGATCCAGGGTCTTGCCGTTCCAGCTGGACAGATCCACCGCCGGACCGCTGCGCAGCTCGGCTTCGTCCACATTGACGTCGCGTTCGCGCCAACGGCCGAGCACGCCGAACTTGTAACTGGCGTTGTCACCGTCGAAGCGGATGTTGACCTGAGCACTGCGCTCGCTGTCGTCGATCTGCTTGGGCGAGATCACCACGCGGTCGAAGGCGTAGTTGGCGTTGTCCATCCAGCCACTGTCGCTGAGACTCAGGCCGGGGATGCCGCTGTTCTGGTTGAGCGTGGCCGACATGTCATCGCCGTCGTAGTCAAAACGCGCCTCCATTTCATCGTTCACCCGCTCGCGGGTCTTGGTGTAGCCGATGCGGTAATCCAGCACTGCGTCGGTCAAACGGTTCTCACCGCCGAGGCTGAGCGCAAAGGTATTCTCTTCCTTGGTGCGGTAGCGCATGCGCTTGCTGATGGCATCGGCCGGCAGCGCATCCACCTGGTAGCGACCACCACCCAGCGCGCTGATTTCGCCATCGCCCAGGCCGAAGATGGTGCGCTGGCGGGTTTCGGCATCGTCGAACTGGCTGTACAGCGTGCGCAGGTAGTAACGGTTGGCATCGTCCGGGCGCCAGTCCAGGTTCACGTTGGCGCCGGTGCGCTCGCGCTCGATGGTGTACTTGCGGTGCTGCAGATCGACGGCGACCAGATCATCGTCGGCGCCACCATCGAAGTTGTCGTACTCGACTTCGGTATTGTCCGATTCGAACTTGCGCTTCTGGTAGTTCACGCCCACCGCCACGCCAAAGGTGCCGCCGAATACGTCGCTGTAATTGAACGCCGCCTTCGGGCTGGTCTCGCCGGACAACTCCTGGTGGCTGGCTTCCAGCTTGCCCTTCAAGGAGCGTCCATCGCGATCGAAGGCCGAGGCCGATTCAACCACCACCGCGCCACCGATGGCATCACCGGGCATATCCGGGGTTGCCGACTTGATCACCCGCAGCCGCTCGGTGGACTCGGAGGGAATCACATCCAGCGGTGCCGCGCGTGAGGAATCCTCTGGCGTACCGATGGCGATGCCGTCGATGCTGACGCTGTTCAAGGCCGCGTCCAGGCCACGGATCACCACAAAGCGACCCTCGCCCTGATCACGGGTGACGCTGACGCCCGGCAGGCGCTGCAGCGACTCGGCAACGTTCATGTCCGGGTAGTCACCCATCGAGTCGGAAGCAACCGCGTCCTGTACGCCATTGGCGTCGCGCTTGAGTTCCACCGCACGGATCTGTGCTTCGCGCTGGGCACGCACTTCGATGCGTTCCAGGTCGATGGCTGCCGCAGCACCGCCGGCAACAGTGGATGCAGCATCGGCCGTAGCCTGTTGTGCATAGGCAGGCGCGACAGCCATGCAGGCCACCGCGGTCGTCACCGCTACCACCAAGACGCTCTTGCGCACTACCGCCCCCAATCTGTGTAAAGGATGGGTGTGCACGGTATGTCCGTACAGTTACGCGACAGTTACAGTGGCAAAGCGGGAATATTTCAGTCTGTCATGGCATGGGTACAGCCACAGAAACACGCCATCGATCACGCAGCGCCTTCGATTGCCCTGCCGGGGTCAGCGACGCCGCACCCGTACCGTGCCGGACACGCCTTCAACCTGCATCTCATACTCGTAGCCTGTGTCCCAGCGGGTCAGCGTGACCTTTGGAGAATGCCGGTCCGCTGCCTGCCTGCGCCCATCAACCTGTTGCCAGACCTGCCCGTTCCCCAGATGGAAAACGCTGGCACCGCTCCAGCCTTCGAAACGCCCCTCTATCCGGCTTTCGATGACATGCACTGCGGTCGGCGCAGGCGCAGGCGCGGCCCTTCGAGCCGACATGGCGGCAGGAGCAGGTATCACCGGCTCAGTATCCGGTTCGTTCACGTAACCAGATTCCGCGTCGTAGCGGACCAGCCGGTAGTAGACCGGCTCGCCGTTGTGTCGTCGCAGCTGCAGCGGCTCGAGCCGGCCCCGCCCCAGGTCGATGTAGGGCGCCCCGGAACGAAACACCACCTCACTTGGATTCACGACTTCCCGCTCAAGCGGCGGCCGAGCTGATACGTACCCGGCACTACCGGTGCACGCTGCCAACACCAACAAACCCGCACTCACCCGCATTTCATCAGCTCCCTGAGCCGCCCACTCGGCTGCAGACATCATCTCCGCAATCCCGGTTCCGGGCCACCGGCCGGATTGATCACGGCTGCCTGCTTGAACCTGCCTGGACGAGGCGGCAGGCAGCGTCCAGCCAATAGCCGGCTATCCGAGCCGCATCGCCCGAAGCCCCGGCCCGGCAGCTGCGCGTGGCGTGCTGCCACGGCAGAGGCCGGCGCGCAGAAGCGCTAAAATGGCGTCCTCCCCTTCCAGCGCCCCCTCCCCATGAAAATCGTCGAAGTCCGCCACCCCCTGGTCCAGCACAAGATTGGCCTGCTGCGCGATGCGTCCATGAGCACCAAGGATTTCCGCGAGGTGGTCAACGAGCTGGGCACCCTGCTCGCCTATGAGGCCACTGCCAACCTGGAGACGGAAAGCCACACCCAGGCCGGCTGGGCCGGGCCGGTGCAGGTGCAGCGCATTGCCGGTGCCAAGATCACCGTGGTGCCGATCCTGCGTGCAGGCCTGGGCATGCTGAGCGGTGTGTTGTCGCTGATTCCGGCCGCACGTGTCAGCGTGGTCGGCCTGCAGCGCGATGAGGAAACCCTGCAGCCCGTGCCTTACTTCGAGCGCCTGACCGGCCGCCTGGAAGAACGCGATGCGTTGATCCTGGACCCGATGCTGGCTACCGGCGGCACCTTGATCGCCACCATCGACATGCTCAAGCGGGCCGGCGCACGCCGCATCAAGGGCATCTTCCTGGTCGCCGCACCGGAGGGCCTGAAGGCACTGGAAGCCGTACACCCGGACGTGGAGATCTATACCGCCGCCATCGACGAGCGACTCAATGAGAAGGGTTACATCATGCCGGGCCTGGGTGATGCGGGCGACCGCATCTTCGGCACCCGCATCGCCTGAGGGCCGGAACCTGCAGCGTTGGTGCCGCAAGCCTCACCCCAATCAAATGGTGAATACGATGAAACCTGCCATCACCCTGATCCTGACTGCGGCATTCGCCCTCGGCATCCCGCTTGCGGATGCCGCCGACAAGGTCAGCGCCGTGCCCGTCCAGTTCGCCAAAGGGACAAGCAGCTTCAGTACCACCCACAACCTGCGTGGCTACGACAGCGTGAACTACACACTGAATGCCAAGGCCAGCCAATCCATGCGGGTGAGCCTGACCGGCAGCAGCAATGTCGGCTTCAACATCTATGCCCCAGGCGATGTGCCCGGCGTGGCCACGGCGCTTGGCAACGGCAGCGTTGGACAGGAGTGGAACGGCGTTTTGCCGGACTCAGGCACCTATACCGTGCAGGTATATCAGGTGCGGGCGGCCGCCCGGCGTGGCCAGCAAGCGGCTTACGGCATCAGCTTCGCCATTCATTGACGGTACCCCCGCCATGCGCATCGGCATGGCGGGGCTTGCTGCAGCAGCAAGCGCGGTGTGTCAGCGCCGCAACCAGCGTTCGTTTGCAGCCGCAGGAGCTGCCAGTACTTCTCCGGCATGCGCATCCTGGAGCAATTGCAACCGCAGGAACGCGGTGCCCAGCTCGCGGGCCCGCTCGAACAATGCTTCCGGCTCACCGCCAACAAGGTTGTGGTCACCGCCGGCAAGCACCACCCCGGTGTTGTTGCCCGCAGGCGCGGTTTCCACCGCATACAGGTGATCGGCCGGGTCCGTCACGAATCCCGGCACCCTGTCCTCATCGCCGGTGACCAGCAGCAGCGGCACCGCCAACGAAGCATAGGACTGCGCATCCACCAGGCCCGGAATCCGCCCAGGCGAAGAAAAGCCCAGTACCGCGACCACCGATGGGTCACGCAATGGGCCAAGCCCGGAAAACGCGCCGCCAAGCGCTGCGGAGATCAGCGTACCCAAGCTGTGGCCCGTGGCCGCAACCGGCATTCCACGCCAGTGTTTTTCCGCGTAGGCGCTGGCAGCGCGCATGTCGGCGAAGCGTTCGGTCAAGCCCTGCTGCAACGAAAACTGCTCCCGCTGGGGATACTTCATCGAATCCACATGCAGCGGCGCCAGCACCACGAAGCCGGCATCTGCCCAGGATTGCAGCAAGCGCTCGTAGCGCTCGGGCCACGCACCGTGCCCCGAGGAGAACAGCACCACGCCGCGCACCTGCGCCGGCTCCCATACCGCCATGGTGGTGGCGCGATCGGCACTGACCTGCAACGGCAGCACATGCGTGGGCGCGGCCAGCGCGAGCGTTACCGGTCCCAGCAAGAGCAGCATGGCCAGCCCGGCACGTCGCAACAGAGAAGATAATTTCAAGACATTGCCCCGATCTGAGAATGATGGGAGCAATGTCGGCTTTGGCAGCGCCGGGAATCAGTGCCGGAAGTCAGTTTCTTTCATGCCGTTGGTCAGCTCATGCCGCCAACGTACGTGCCTTCAACTCGCTCACTTCATGAGCGGTGCCGAAGCGGCCCTTGTCATCGCGTACCACCTGCGCCATCGCGCACTGCGGATCGTGGGTGAAAAACAGATGCACGTTGCGCGCCAGCTTGTCTTCCAGAAACGCACGCTTCTCGTCGATCAACAATTCGGCGTTGCGGTCGTAGCCCATGGTGATCGGCACATGTACCCACGAACGCCCCGGAATAAGATCGGCACAGAACACCACGCCACCGCGCGACTGGCCATTGACCTGCTCCGGCCCGATGATCTCGGCCAGCATCAGCCCCGGCGTATGACCATCGCTGAAGCTGAAACGCACCGACTCGCCCAGCACCTTCGAATGGGGACCGTTTACGATCTCCAGGCGCCCGCTGGCTTCCAGTAAACCCGCCAATTCGGGAATGAAGCTGGCACGATCACGCGGGTGCGGATGGCGGGCACGTTCCCAATGTTCGGCACCAATGACGAAGGTCGCATTGGGAAACAGCAGCTCGGGCTCGCGACCTTCCGACCACGGCGCCAGCAGGCCACCGGCATGGTCGAAATGCAGGTGGCTCAGCACCACCACGTCAATGTCTTCATGCTCAAAGCCCGCTTCACGCAGCGAATCGATCAGCACGTGTCGCGGCTCCTGCACGCCGTAGCGCTCACGCAGCTTGGGCTCGAAGAAGGCACCAATACCGGTTTCGAACAGCACTGTCTTGCCGCCCAAAGGACTGGCCAGCAACGCCCGGCATGCCAGTTCGATGCGGTTGGCGTCATCGGCTGGCGCCCAGCGTTCCCACAAGGCCTTGGGCGCGTTGCCGAACATTGCGCCGCCATCGAGTTTTTGCGAGTTACCGCGAATCGACCATAGTTTCATATGAAAATTCTACCCGCCGCGCGTTAAATATTCGCAAGTAAATGCTGACGGATAATTGACGCGGGCCGCTATAGATCAACAGCGCAACATTGCATCTTGTTTCTGGGTTGATGGCAACGGCTGTGTTGCGGATTATGTCGGGGTATTGATGCCTGGCTTGGGCATTGCGCATGTGCTCCTCCGGCCCTCGCTTTCATTCCTGCGACAGCGAAAAGGCGCAGACAATGCAGTGCCAGCAGATCTCGCGGCACCTGCGCGTTACCCGGCAAAGAAAAACCCCGCCGTAGCGGGGTTTTCTGTTTGACTCAGTCGGCCTTGCCGAACTTGCGAACCTCGGCACTGCCCACCGGGTTGCGCGGATCACTGCCGCCGCTGAGAACATTGCTGCGCCGGTCCCACTCCACCGTCTGCAGGTTGCCCCACACATGGCTGGAACCACGGCCACCCGCTGCCGAGTCACCCGGCAGTTCAACCTTGTGGCCCATCGCCTGCAGCTGCCGGGCTACTTCCGGCGAGAACGCACCAGTTTCGGCCGAAATCTCATCCGGCAACCACTGGTGGTGGTAGCGCGGCAAGGCCGCGACCTGCTGCGCATCCAGGCCTGCGTCATAGCCGAGGATGCCGAGCAGCACCATGGTGATGATGCGGCTGCCACCCGGCGTGCCAATCACCACCACCTTGTCGTCATTTTCCATGAAGGTCGGCGTCATCGAGCTGAGCATGCGCTTGCCCTTGGCCGGCGCATTGGCCGCGTAGCCCATCACCCCGAACGCGTTCGGCGTGCCCGGCTTGAGCGCGAAATCGTCCATCTCGTTGTTCAACAGCACGCCGGTGCCGGCCGGGATCAAACCCGAGCCGTACAACAGGTTCACCGTCTGGGTGCCACCAACGCGGTTGCCTTCGCTGTCGATGATCGAGAAGTGGGTGGTCTCGTCGTCTTCCAGCGGCGTCGGGTTGCCCGACAGCAGGTCGCTGGGCGTGGCCTTTTCCGGATGGATGGTGGCACGCAGGCCCTGTGCGTAATCGCGGCTGGTCAGCACCTTCTGCGGGATGTCGACGAAGTCCGGGTCACCGAGGAAGAAGGTGCGGTCACGATAGGCGCGACGCATCGCTTCCACCACCAGATGGGTGCTGTGTGCCTGGTCCATCTTGTTCAGATCCCAGGGTTCCAGGATCTGCAGCATCGAGGCCAGCGCAATGCCACCGGAAGACGGCGGCGAGGCAGTGGTGATCTTCCAGCCGCGGTAATCGAACACGATAGGCTCGCGGGTCTTGACCGTGTAGCCGGCCAGTTCCTCGGCGGTCCAGCGGCCACCGGCCTGCTTTACGCCAGCCAGCAGCTTGCGCCCGGTTTCACCCCGGTAGAAGCCGTCAAATCCGTTGGCGGCGAGCAGCTGCAGGGTGTGTGCCAGCTCCGGCTGCTTGAAGATGTCACCCTCGGCGATCGGCTTGCCGTTGCGCAGGTAAACCTCGCGGGTACCCGGATAACGGTCCATCACCTCACGGCGGCTGGCGTAGCCACGCGCCATGCGTGCGTAAACCGGAAAACCATCGGTAGCCACGCGGATCGCCGGTGCCAGCGAATCGCTGAGCGGCAGCTTGCCGTGCTCGCGGGCCAGCTTCACCAGCGCCGCAGGCAGGCCTGGGATGCCAGCCGACCACGGGCCATTGACCGAGCGGTCGCGGTCCAGCTCGCCGTTCTTGTCCAGGAACCGGTCCGGCGTGGCGGATTCGGGCGAGGTTTCGCGCGCGTCCAGCATCACGTCCTTGCCGGTCTTGGCATCATGCAGCAGGAAAAACCCACCGCCACCCAGCCCCGAGCTGATCGGCTCAACCACCGCCAGGGTGGACGACACGGCAACGGCAGCATCGAACGCATTGCCGCCCTTGCCGAGGATTTCCATGCCGGCCTGGGTTGCCAGCGAATGACCGCTGGCAATCGCAGCGCCGTCAGGGTGCGTGGCGCGGGCCGGTGCGGTATCAGCGGCCCACGCAACCGGTGCCAGCACCAGCGCGAACAGCAGCAGCGAACGAGCAACGTGTTTCATGCCGTTGGTTTCTCCTATGGGTAGAGCTCAGGGTGGTCGCGTTGCAGGCCGGCCAGTTTGGCCAGCAGCTGATCTTCGGTCTCGACGATATCCGGGTCCGGGTCGATGCATTCGACCGGGCACACCACCACGCATTGCGGTTCATCGAAATGACCGACACATTCGGTGCAACGGGCTGGATCGATCACATAGATCGTCTCGCCCATGGCGATTGCCTGATTGGGACAGGCCGGCTCGCAGACGTCGCAGTTGACGCAGAGCTCATTGATTTTCAGAGACATTGTTGCGGTGTTCCCGTCAGAGCGGGGCTTGCAACCGGCGCATGCCGGTTCATCGGACCTGCTGTTCGTGGCCTGCCAGGGGCAGCGCCGACAGCAAGCTTACCGGATCCTGCTTTTGCCGGGGCCGGGCTGGCGGCAGCGCCGCAGTCCCGCAGCGTTCCGCTGATGTGGAGACCGGCTTGGGCGGCATCGGCAATGTGCAGGACTTGTTGAACCTGGCCGCAGCCGCATCGGGCCGGGGCCGAGCCAACCTGCAAGCGGAGCAACCCCCACCGCTGCGGGGGTCACGCCGTGGCAACAGCGGGGCCGCAAGGCAGCCCCGCCATTGAATTACTTGGCTTCGACGAAGATGTAGTCGGCGCCGGTCGGCTTGACGATGGTCTGCACGCGGGCGTTGTCAGCGGCGTCGCCGATGAACACCACGCGCACACCCTTCATCGAGTCGGCCTGCACGTCCTTGAAGCCGCTTTCGATCAGGTCAGCCATCTTGGCCGAGTTCGACGAACCGAAGGCCAGCATGTTGCCCGGCTGGATGCCACGGCCAATGGCGGTGGTGGCGCTCTCGACCTGACGGTCGTACTTGGCAGCGAACTCCGGGTCCGAAGCCGGCGGCAGGTAGTACAGGAACGGGCTGGCGGTGATGTTGCCCATGTTCTGCACGGCAACGGCCTGCAGGTACTTCTTCCAGCCTGCATCGTCGTCCTTGGCCGGGGCGACCAGTGCCTGCTGCGCTTCAACTACCGGCGCTTCTTCTTTTTTGCAGGCGGTTACAGCCAGCACCATCGAGGCGGCAAGCAGCACGCGCATCGTGTTCTTCATGATCGTTCTCCCGTTGAAAGTGGTGTTACTGAAAGAGGTTTACTGCCCGCGAGCTTCGCGGGCCTTGCGCAACGCTTCAAGCACGGTTGCCGGCACGAAGCCGGACACATCCCCGCCCAACCGGGCGATTTCGCGCACCAGTGAGGAGGAAATGAAGCTGTGCTGTTCGGAGGGGGTGAGGAACAGGGTTTCCACCTCCGGGATCAGATGGCGGTTCATGCTGGCCATCTGGAATTCGTATTCGAAATCGGACACCGCACGCAGGCCGCGCAGCAGCACCCCGCCATGCACCGAGCGCACGAAATGGGCCAGCAGGGTATCGAAGCCCACTACTTCCACATTGTCGTGGTGCTGCAAGGCCTCCACCGCCAGCGCTACGCGCAGGTCCAGCGACAGCGTCGGGCCCTTGGCTGGGCTCTGCGCCACGCCCACCACTACTTTCTCGAACAGCGGCGCGGCGCGATTCACCAGATCGATGTGACCGTTGGTGATCGGGTCGAAAGTGCCCGGGTATACAGCGATGCGGCGGTTGGCTGAGGTCATGCGGGTTCGGTCGCGTTCATGTCGCCGCGAAGTGTAGCAGCGGCTCGTCGATAGAGGGCATAGCCCACTTCGCGGGTACTGCCTTCGCGTCGCAGCTGCCATTCCGCCGGCAACAGCGGGGCCGCACCCACCGGCGCTTCCACATACAGCCATGCGTCCGCAGCCACATGCCGGGGCAGCCGCGCAATCACCTGTTCCCACAAACCGGCTGCAAAAGGAGGGTCCAGAAACACCACATCTGCCTGCGCGGCAGCCGCGCTGTCCAGCCATTGCACCGCATCGGCGGCAATCACCTCGACCTGGGCGGCTGCATCCAGCCGCTCCACCACCCCACGCAGGGCGGCCACCAGGCGTGGATCGCGCTCCACCAACTGCGCCTGGGCGGCACCGCGCGACACCGCCTCCAGCCCCAGCGCACCGCTGCCGGCGAACAGATCCAGCACCCGCGCGCCCGGCAGTTTGGGCATCAGCCAGTTGAACAGGGTTTCGCGGACGCGGTCGCTGGTCGGCCGCAAACCCGGCAATTCAGGAACCTGCAGGCGGGTGTTGCGCCAGCGCCCACCCACGATGCGCACCTGGCCGCTGCCGGCGGCGAGCTTGCCGTGCGGCGCGCTCATCCGGCCCACACCGGCAAAGCCAATGACAAAACGCGGCAAATCAAATACATCGGCGGCCTACATCGATCAACTCTGGGGTGTGCAGATGATAGACCAGCACCCGCCCCGGCCGCTCCCACCTTGAAATCGGCCCATTCACCCTTACCCCAGTTGCAGCCGCCGCGCAGCTGCGCGGCCCCTCTGCAACGGAGCACCCCGACCGATGACTGACCAGAATCACAAGGAAACCCGCGGTTTCCAGACCGAGGTGAAGCAGCTGCTGCACCTGATGATCCATTCGCTGTACTCGAACAAGGAGATCTTCCTGCGCGAGCTGGTGTCCAATGCCGCCGACGCCGCCGACAAGCTGCGTTTCGAAGCGCTGACCCAGCCCGAGCTGCTTGAAGGCGGCGCACCACTGCGCATCCGCATCGAAGCCGACCCGGTCGCACGCACCCTGACCATCGACGACAACGGCATTGGCCTGAGCCGCGATGAGGCCATCGCGCACCTGGGCACCATCGCCAAATCCGGCACCGCCGAGTTCCTGAAGAACCTGTCCGGTGACCAGAAGAAGGACTCCAACCTGATCGGCCAGTTCGGCGTCGGCTTCTACTCGGCCTTCATCGTTGCCGACCAGGTCGACGTCTACAGCCGCCGCGCCGGCCTGCCGGCCAGCGAAGGCGTGCATTGGTCATCGAAGGGCGAAGGCGAGTTCGAAGTTGAAACCATCGACAAGCCCGAGCGCGGCACCCGCATCGTGCTGCACCTGAAGGAAGGCGAAGACAGCTATACCGATGGCTGGCAGCTGCGCAGCCTGATCAAAAAGTATTCCGACCATATCGGCCTGCCGATAGAGCTGCAGAAGGAACATCACGGCGAAGAAGCCGACAAGCCGGCCACCCCGGAGTGGGAAACCGTCAACCGCGCCAATGCGCTGTGGACCCGCCCCAAGTCCGAGGTCAAGGACGAGGAGTACAAGGAGTTCTACAAGCACATCGCGCATGACCCGACCGACCCGCTGGCCTGGACCCACAACAAGGTCGAGGGCAAGCTGGAATACACCTCGCTGCTGTACACGCCGGGCCGCGCGCCGTTCGACCTGTACCACCGCGACGCACCCAAGGGCCTGAAGCTCTATGTGCAGCGCGTTTTCATCATGGACCAGGCCGAGCAGTTCCTGCCGCTGTACCTGCGTTTCATCAAGGGCGTGGTCGATTCCAACGACCTGCCGTTGAACGTGTCGCGTGAAATCCTGCAGTCCGGCCCGGTGATCGACTCGATGAAGTCGGCACTGACCAAGCGTTCGCTGGACATGCTGGAGAAGCTGGCCAAGGACAAGCCGGAAGACTACGCAGGCTTCTGGAAGAACTTCGGCCAGGTGCTGAAGGAAGGCCCGGCCGAGGACTACGGCAACCGTGAAAAGGTCGCCGGCCTGCTGCGTTTCGCCTCCACCCATGACGGCAGCGGCGAGCAGAGCGTTGCCTTGGCCGACTATATCGGCCGCATGATCGAAGGCCAGGACAAGATCTATTACCTGACCGGCGAGAGCTTCCAGCAGGTCAAGGACAGCCCGCATCTTGAGGTGTTCCGCAAGAAGGGCATTGAAGTACTGCTGATGACCGATCGCATCGATGAGTGGCTGATGAGCTACCTCACCGAGTTCGACGGCAAGTCCTTCGCCGACATCGCCCGTGGCGATCTGGACCTGGGCAAGCTGGAAAGCGAAGAAGACAAGAAGGCGCAGGAAGAAGTTGCCAAGACCAAGGAAGGCCTGGCCACGCGCCTGAAGACTGCGTTGGGCGAGGAAGTGGCCGAAGTGCGTGTTTCGCACCGTTTGACCGACTCCCCGGCGATCCTGGCCATCGGCGAACAGGACCTGGGCCTGCAGATGCGCCAGATCCTGGAAGCCAGCGGCCAGAAGGTGCCGGACAGCAAGCCGGTATTCGAGTTCAACCCGAGCCATCCGCTGATCGAGAAGCTGGATGCGGAACCCGACATGGACCGCTTCAACGACCTGGCCCATGTGCTGTTCGACCAGGCCGCACTGGCCGCCGGCGACAGCCTGAAGGACCCGGCCGGCTACGTACGACGCTTGAACAAGCTGCTGCTGGAGCTGTCGGCCTGAGCTCAGGGGGGCTGTAGTGCCGAGCCATGCTCGGCAGAGGCCTTCCCGGTAGAGCCCGTAGTGCCGAGCCATGCTCGGCAAAGGCTTTACCAGTACAGCCGCAAAAGCCGCCCTCACCCCAACCCCTCTCCCGCAAACGGGAGAGGGGCTCAAA